>CAYQPL010000031.1:0-5305 GCA_964419395.1 uncultured Phenylobacterium sp.
GAACCCCTCGGCCCGGGCGGCCTTGGCGGTCGCCGCGCCGACGGCGAAGACGGGCAGGTCGCGGCGGTCGGTCAGCCCGGCGAAGACGCGGGCGGCGTTGGCGCTGGTGAAGGCGCGCGCCCCGACGCCCTCGAGGTCGGGCGCGGCGCGGGCGGTCGGGCGCACCTCGAGCAGGGGCAGGACGAGGGGCCGATGGCCCAGGCGCCGCACGCGTTCGGCGGTCGCCGTCGCGCCGGGTTCGGCGCGGGTGATCCAGATGGTGCGCCGGGGGGCCTGATCCATGGCGAGAAGAAAGCTTGAGCTTACCCCCCGATGCAACCCCGGATGGCGGCGCCTATTCGGGAAGGACGATGGAATCCCCGGCCTCGTCCCGCAGGGCCGCGCCCAGTTCGAGGCCGAGCGCCCGGGCCGCGGCCTCGCGCCCGGCGGCGGGGAGCGCGATCTCCCCCTCGCGGCGATAGCGCAGCCGGCCGTCCGGCGACAGGGCCTCGACGATCAGGGACAGCCGGTCGCCGGCAAGCTGCGAATAGGCCCCGATCGGGGTGCGGCAGGAGCTTTCCAGGGCGGCCATGGCGCCGCGCTCGGCGGAGACCGCGATGGTGGTCGCCGCGTCCTGCAGGGCGGCGATCCAGGGCTGGCCGAGGTCGCTTTCGCGGGTCTCGATGGCCAGGGCCCCCTGGCCCGGCGCCGGCGGCCGGGCGACGGGATCGATGAAGCTCTTGGCCGCGCCGTCGAGGCCCAGGCGCTTCAGGCCCGACAGCGCCAGGATGATAGCGTCGAACTCGCCGGCCTCCAGCTTGGCCATGCGCGTGCCGACATTGCCGCGCAGCATCTGGACGTCCAGGTCGGGGCGGGCGTGCAGGCTCTGGGCCTGGCGGCGCAGGCTGGCGGTGCCGAGCTTCGCCCCTTGCGGCAGGTCCTCCAGGGTCCGGGCCCCGCGGGAGAGGAAGGCGTCTCGCGGGTCCTCGCGCTCGGGGATGGCGGCGATGGCCAGGCCCTCGGGCAGCAGGGCCGGCATGTCCTTCATGGAATGGACGGCGCAGTCGATCTCGCCGGCCAGCATGGCCTCCTCGATCTCCTTGGTGAAGAGGGCCTTGCCCCCCACCTCCAGCAGCCGCCGGTCCTGGATGCGATCGCCCGAGGTGCGGATGACGATCAGCGGGGCGACGCGCTCGGCGTCTTGCGGCGGCGCGCCCAGGGCGGCGGCGATACGGCGCTGCATCTGGCCGGCCTGGGCCAGGGAGAGCTGCGAGCCTCGGGCGCCGATGCGGACGACGGGCGGTTGCGAAGACACGGTGGGCGGTCTACCTGCGAACGTTCGATGGGACTGCCTGCCTGCTACAGGACAGGCCAGGAAGCCGCAACCGGATGACCGACCTCACTGTCCTGGGCCTGGAGACCAGCTGCGACGAGACCGCCGCCGCCGTGGTCCGCCGCACGGGCGACGGTCGGGTCGAGGTGCTGTCCTCGATCATCGCCAGCCAGATCGCCCAGCACGCCCCCTATGGCGGGGTGGTGCCCGAGATCGCCGCCCGGGCCCATGTGGAATCCATCGACGCCATCGCCGCCGAGGCCATGCGGAGCGCCGGCGTGGGCTACGAAGACCTCTCCGGCGTGGCGGCGACCGCGGGACCGGGCCTGGTCGGGGGGGTGATGGTGGGACTGTCCTTCGGCAAGGCCGTGGCGCTGGCCCGCGGCCTGCCCCTGGTGGCGGTGAACCATCTGGAGGGCCATGCCGTCTCCGCCCGCCTGGGCGCCGACATCCCCTATCCCTTCCTGCTGCTGCTGGTCTCCGGCGGCCACTGCCAGCTGCTGGACGTGGGCAGGGTGGGCGCCTGCACGCGCCTCGGCTCGACCATCGACGATGCGGCCGGCGAGGCCTTCGACAAGATCGCCAAGACGCTCGGCCTGCCCTATCCCGGCGGCCCGGCGCTGGAGACGCTGGCCGTGGGCGGCGATCCGGACCGCTATCCCCTGCCCCGCGCCCTGCTGGGCCGCAAGGACTGCGCCTTCTCCTTCTCCGGCCTGAAGACCGCCGCGGCCCGCATCGCCGAGGGCCTGACCAGCGAGGCCGAGCGCCGGGATCTCGCCGCCAGCGTCCAGGCGGCCATCGGCCGCCAGCTGCGCGAGCGCTCCGAACGGGCCATGGAGATCTACGCCGCCGCCCATCCCGGCGAGCCCCGCCGCTTCGTCGTCGCCGGCGGGGTGGCGGCCAACAAGGCCCTGCGCGCGACCCTGGAAGAGGCGGCCGCCAGGCACGGCTTTTCCTTCGACGCCCCGCCGCTCGCCTACTGCACCGACAATGCGGCCATGATCGCCCTGGCCGGCGCCGAACGCCTGGCGCTGGGGATCCGCGATCCCCTGGACGCCGCCGCCCGCCCGCGCTGGCCGCTGGACGCCGCGGCGGCGGCCGCCGACCCCACCCACCTCGCCGGCCGAAAGGGCGCCAAGGCATGAGCCGAACGTTTGAGCGCGCCGCCGTCATCGGCGCCGGCGCCTGGGGCACGGCCCTGGCCCAGGTCTGCGCCCGCGCCGGGCTTTCCACCACGCTTTGGGCCCGGGAGGCCGAGGTGGTCGCCTCGGTGAACGAGGCCAACGAGAACCGCCTCTTCCTGCCCGGCGTCGACCTCGACCCCGCCATCGCCTGCACGGGCGATTTCGCAGACCTTGCGGGCAGCGATATCGTCCTGATGGTGGCGCCGGCCCAGCACCTGCGCGCCACGCTGTCCGCCTTCGCCCCGCACGCGCGGGAAGGCCTGCCGATCCTGCTCTGCGCCAAGGGCGTGGAGCAGGGCTCGCTGAAGCTGATGACCGACGTGCTGGCCGAGACCCTGCCCGACGCCGCGCCCGCCGTCCTGTCGGGCCCCAGCTTCGCCGGCGAGGTGGCCCGCGGCCTGCCCACGGCCGTGACGCTGGCCTGCCCCGACGAGGCGCTGGGCCGGGCGCTGGCCGAAGCCATCGCCCTTCCCGCCTTCCGGCCCTACTACGCGCCGGACATGGTGGGCGCCGAGGTGGGCGGGGCGATCAAGAACGTGCTGGCCATCGCCTGCGGCATCGTCGAGGGGCGAGGGCTCGGCCGTTCGGCCCATGCGGCCCTGATCACCCGCGGCTTCGCCGAGATGACCCGTCTGGCCGTGGCGCGCGGCGGCGAGCCGGAGACGGTGGCCGGCCTCTGCGGCCTGGGCGACCTGGTGCTGACCTGCTCCAGCCCGCAGTCGCGCAATATGAGCGTCGGCCTGGCGCTGGGCGGCGGCCAGACCCTGGAAGAGGCCCTGGCCGGCAAGCTCTCGGTGGCCGAGGGCGTCGCCTCGGCGCCCGCCGTGCGCCAGCTCGCGGCCAAGGTCGGGGTCGAGACGCCGATCTGCGAGGCCGTGGCCGCCATCCTGGCCGGCGAGGTGGCGGTGGACGCCGCCATCGAAGGCCTGCTCTCCCGCCCGCTCAAGGACGAACGCGAGGACCTGGAATGATCTATGTGCTGATGTGCTTCGACAAGAAGAACGCGCTCGCCGAACGGATGGCTGTGCGCGAGGCCCACCTGGCCTATATCGGCGAGCACCTCGACCGCGTGAAGCTGGCCGGCCCCCTGCTGGACGAGGCCGGGGAGATGGCCGGCTCGCTGATCCTCTATGAGGCGGGCAGCCTCGCCGAGGTCGAAGCCTTCAGCGCCGCCGATCCCTACAGGAGCGCCGGCGTCTTCGAGCGCGTCGAGATCTCGGCCATGAAGATCACCCGCGGGGGCCTGGCTTGAACCCCGCCCGGCCGCCCGCCGGGACCGACCTCTGCGCCCTTGAGGAGATCGCCGAGCCCGGCGCCAAGGGCTTCCGGTTCCGGGCGCAGGCGGCCATGTTCGCCGGCGTGGTGGTCCGCATCGGCGACGAGATCCGCGGCTATGTGGACTCCTGCCCCCACGCCGGCTGGCCGCTCTCGGCGCTCGACGACCGCTACCTGACGCGGGATCACCGCCACATCCTCTGCGCCGGCCACGGGGCCCTGTTCACGCCGCTCACCGGCGAATGCGTCGTCGGCCCCTGCGCCGGCGAACGCCTCAGCCCCTGGCCCGTCGAGGTGCAGGACGGCCGGGTGGTGACGGTCTGAGGCGTCAGCCGCTCCGCCCCTTCTTCCCCCGCGCCACCTCCGTGGCCAGGGCCTCCAGCTTCGGCGCCCAGAAGGCGCGGAAGGGCTCCAGCCAGATGTCCACCGCCTGCATCGGCGTGGGATCGACGGCGTAGATGCGGCGGGCGCCCTCGGCGCGGACCTGGGCGAAGCCTGACTCGCGCAGGACCTTCAGGTGCTGGGAGACGGCCGCCTGGCTGATGCCGAACTCGGCGCGGATGACCTCGGTCATCTCGCCGGACGACTTCTCTCCCCCGGCAAGCAGCTCGAGCAGGCGGCGGCGGACGGGGTCGCCCAGGACGTCGAAGGCATGCATCAGCCGCCTGTGTAGAACTCCGCCGTGCGCTGCGCCATGGCCTTGGCGGCGCCGGGCTCGGCGCCGCCGGCGATGTGGGCCTCGCTCCAGGCCTGGGCGCTCATGCGCATGAAGGCCTTGCCCTCGTCCGACGCCGGCCAGTCGGTCTTGATCTCCGGCGGCAGGTCGGCGTCCGGCGCCTCCAGATGCAGGCCGAGCCCCATCAGGGCGAGGTCCCAGCCCACGCCGACGGCGTCGGGCCCGTACTTGGCCCAGTGCTCGTCAGCGTCGGACTCGTGGACGATGTGTTCCAGCGTCAGGCGGGTGGCCTCGCCCTCGGCCGCCAGGCGCACCGTCACCCAGCTCATGCCGCCACCATTCTCCCAGGTGACGTCCTGGGCCTCCGGCGGATCGCTGCGGGTGATGGTTCCGCCGGCGTGGCCGATCAGCTGGTAGCGGCCGCCCAGCCTCAGCTCGCCCTCCTCGGGCAGGAACCAGCGCGGCAGGCGCTCGGGGCTGGTGAGCGCGTCCCACAGGTCGGCGGGATCGGTGGGATAGAGGCGCTCGGCCACGACGACCCGCGCGGGCGCCCCCTCGTGCTGACGCTCGACATAGCGGCGGACCTGCGCCCCGACGGCTGGGTTCATGGCGATCTCTCCCTGGCTTGAGGGGGATCATGACAGTGCAGACTTATATAAGACAAGGCTTATTTGTAAGGCTTGGCGGCCGCCGGGCCGAAGTCCTCCCCAGGCGCTTCGCATCTTCGCACGGAGCGCTTCAAGACCGCTGCGCAGGTCCTCCCCCCTTCTTCAGGGGGAGGTGGCCCGGTGGGCCGGAGGGGGCCGGCGCGCCCGCGCCGGGTGCGGGCCCCCAAGGCCAAACCCAGCGCAGAGCGCG
>CAYQPL010000031.1:5315-25361 GCA_964419395.1 uncultured Phenylobacterium sp.
CCTGCTCGCCTCGCGGGGGGGGGGGGGGGGGGCGGCCGCCCCCCCCCCCCCCCCCCCCGGCGCGCCAGCGCCGGTTGCGCCCCCCCTCGCCCTACCCCTGCTCCGCCAGCTTGTCCGCCACCCGGCCATGCACCGCCTCGGCCTCCGGCGTCATGATCTCGTCGAAGTCCGACATCTCGTAGAAGGGCCGGATCTCGATCTCGCTCGGCCCCGGCATGGGATTGGGGCAGCGCTTCACCCAGGCGACCGCCTCGTCCATGTCCTTGACCTCCCAGAGCCAGTAGCCGGCCACCAGCTCCTTGGTCTCGGCGAAGGGGCCGTCGATGACGGTGCGGGAGTCGCCGTCGAAGGCCACCCGCTTGCCCTGGGACGAGGGCTTCAGCCCGTCGCCCCCCTTCATGATTCCCGCCTCGACCAGCATCTCGTTGTAGCGGCCCATGGCTTCCAAGAGGTCGCTGCCGGGCATGATCCCCGCCTCGCTGTCGGCGGTGGCCTTCACGAACACCATCACACGCATCGCTCGTCTCCTCGTCCTCGCCGGCCCCGCGGCCGCGTCGAGCATAGGACGAAGGCCCGCGCAGTCCGCCGACATTCTGGGTGTGGAAAAATCGCGCGTCTCAGACCTTGGTCATCGAGGCGCCCCCATCGGCGAAGAAGGCCGAACCCGTGACGAAGCTCGCCGCGTCGCTGGCCAGGAAGAGGGCGGCCTCGGCGATCTCTTCGGGCCGCGCCATGCGCTTGAGCGCATGCAGGCTCTCGACCAGCGCCACGGCTTCGGGCGTCGGCGCCACCGAACGGCCCATGGGCGTGTCCGCGCCGCCGGAGAGCAGGGCGTTGGCCCGCACGCCCTGTCCGCCGTACTCGGCGGCGATGACGCGCGCCAGCCCCACCAGTCCCGCCTTGGCCGCGGCGTAGGCGCCCAGGCCCGGAAAGGCGCTGGCGTGGCCCACGAAGCTGGAGGTGAAAATCAGCGAGCCGCCGCCGGCGGCCAGCATGGCGGGGATCTGCCGGCGCGCCGCCAGGAAGGCGCTGGTCAGATTGACCTCGAGCACGCGGCTCCAGTCGGCAGGCGTCATCTCCGTCAGCGGCCCCACCGGACCCGTCGCGCCGGCATTGTTGAAGGCGACGTCGAGACGGCCGAAGCGTTCGACCGCCCGGTCCACCAACGCCGCGGCGATCTCCTCGTCGGCCACGTCGCCGGCCAGGATCTCCGCCTCCACGCCGCCGCCGGCGAGTTCCGCCTGCAGGTTCCGCAGGCCTTCCACGCCCCGGGCGTTCAGCACCAGCCGGGCGCCCTCGCGCCCGAACGCCAGCGCCGCCGCCCGCCCGATGCCCGAGCTCGCCCCGGTGATGATCGCCGTCTTGCCGTCCAGTCGCGCCATGTCGCGTCTCCCTTGCTTCCGCGGGAGAGGCGTAGGGCAGCGCGAGGCGCGGGTCTGGCGCTTCCCGGACGGGCAAACCGCGCGCCGATCGGCCGCGCCCCTTTTGCGACCCTTCCTTAACGGCTTGGCGGCTATGGCTTTCGCCGACCTTCGCAGGAGGACGCCTTGGCCGACCCGATCCGCGCGCTCGCCACGATGAACGGCCGTTTCGCCCAGCCTTTCGCCCAGACCATGCTGGCCCGGCCCAAGGCGCGCGAGGACGCCGCCGCCTTCGCCGCCCACTGCCAGGCCATGGGGTTCGAGTTCACCACCGAGTGGGCCGACAACAACATCCCCTATGTGGCGCCCCTGCTGCGCGACTTCGCCGCCGGCCGCGGTCAGGTCCGCTATCTGGAGATCGGCGCCTATGAGGGCCGCAACCTGGCCTTCATGGACTGGCTGCTGCCGGCCAAGCTGGACGTCACCGTCATCGACCCGTGGTTCGACGAGACCCTGAACCCGGAAGAGAAGTATCACGCGGTGGAGCCCCGCTTCCGCCGCAACGTCGCCAAGCTGAACTTCACCGGACTTTCCACACGCAAGGGCTTCTCCACCTACGAGCTGCCCAAGATGCTGGAGGCGGGCGAGGCCTTCGACCTCATCTATGTGGACGGCAGCCACACCGCCTGGGCCGTCATGGTCGACCTCGCCTATTGCGCCGCCCTGCTCGATATCGGCGGCATGATGGTGCTGGACGACTACTGGCACGACGAGAGCGAGATCGGCGGGCCCGGCGTCAAGCAGGCCGTCGACCGCTTCCACGGCGTCTTCCGCCGGTATTTCGAGATCACCGCCGTCTATCGGCAGGTGGCCCTGACCAAGATCGCGGAGATCCCGCGCTAGGCGCCTCGGCGTCCACGCCGGCCGGCGCCCTATTTGCGGGCGCAGGGCGCCTGCCTCCCCGCCGGCGCCGAAAACGGGCGGCTTCGCCCGCCGCCCCGCCAGATTCCGTCTGGAAATGGGACAGCTATGGGCCTAATGGTCCGCAACGACGGGGGTCGGGCGCGTCAGGGAGCTGAGCGTGCTGAAGTTTCGTCGTATGCCCGAAAGCCAGAGCCCGGCGGACGACGCCCTGTCCGACGACGCCCTGTCCGAGGGTCGCCTGCACGGCGATCGTCTCGTCGAACCGCGGCATGACGGGCCCCTGGCCGGCGTCCGCGTCCTGGCCATCGCCGCCGTCGCCGCCTGTGTCGCCGTCGGCCTCGCCGTGGCCGCGCCGCGGCTGTCCCAGGACCGCGCCGACGTGGCGCAGCTGGCCCGGCGGACCGGCGGCGAGATGGACGCCGTCGCCTTCGCCCGCCTGACGGGCGGCATGGACCCGTCCATGCTCAGCCTCGCCGACCGCTTCGCCCCCCAGGCGATGACGCCCGCCTTCGCCCGCCTCGACCGCGCGGCCGGGGTGATGAACGTGCTGGACGGCGGCGCGCCGGAACCGGCCGTGCTGCGCCTGCAGGACATGGACGAGGCCCAGGCCCGCGCCTGGAACGCCGCCAACCCGACCACCACCCTGCCCAATCCGGCCGCCCGGCCCTTCGTCATCCACGGCACGCCCCTGCACCAGGCCCGCGCCGCCGACTGCCTGGCCGCGGCGGTCTATTACGAGGCCCGCTACGAGAGCCTGGACGGCCAGCGCGCCGTGGCCCAGGTGGTGCTGAACCGGGTCCGCCACCCGGCCTATCCGAATTCCGTCTGCGGCGTGGTCTTCCAGGGTTCGAACCGCACCACCGGCTGCCAGTTCACCTTCACCTGCGACGGCGCGCTCGCCCGCCTGCCCGACCCCGAGGGCTGGCGCCGCGCCCGCCAGGTGGCCGAGGCGGCCCTCTCCGGCTACGTCATGAAGGGGGTCGGCAACGCCACCCACTATCACGCCAACTATGTGGCCCCCTACTGGAGCCCCAACCTCCTGAAGGTGGCGACGGTCGGCGCCCACATCTTCTATCGCTGGATGGGCGGCTGGGGCCTGCCGGGCGCCTTCGGCCACGCCTATGGGGGCGACGAGTCCATCGGCTTCCAGATCGCCGCGCTCAACCGCATCTCGGCGCCAGCGAAGATCGAGCTGGTCGCCACGGCCGAGGAGATGGAGGCCATCGCCCCTACCCTGATCGGCGAGGCCGGCAAGGGCCAGACCGACAGGACCAGGGCCCATTCGGCCGAGGTGGAGGTGGTGGAGGTCGCCGCCGTCGAATCCGAACTGGTGGCCCAGCCCCAGACCGTGGCCAAGGAGGCCGAGAGCCTCGTCCCGGCCGAGGAACTCGACTGGCTCGGCCGCGTGAAGTCCAAGGCGCCGCCCCGGGTGGCCATGCCCAGCGCCGGGCGGATGTTCTAGGGCGCGCGCCTCAGGCGGCACGCCTCCCGCGCCAGGGCCTCGATCCGCGCCCAGTCGCCGGCCGCCACGGCGGGCTTGGGCGCCACCCAGGATCCGCCGACGCAGGCGACGTTCGGCTCGGCGAGATAGTCCGGCGCATTGTCCAGGCCGATCCCGCCGGTGGGACAGAAGACCGCCTGCGGGAAGGGGCTGGCGAAGGCGCGGACGAGCCCCACGCCCCCCACGACGCTGGCCGGAAAGACCTTGAAGGCGGTGAAGCCATGGTCGAGCCCGCGCATCAGCTCGCTGGCCGTGGCGATCCCCGGCAGGAGCGGGATCGGCCCCTCGACATATTCCCCCTCGATCAGGCCCGGCGAGACGGCGAAGCGGGCCCCGGCGTCGGCCGCGGCCTGGCGGGCCGAGGCGCTGGGCACCGTCCCGGCCCCGACCACCGCCTCCTCCACCTCGCCGGCGATCCGGCGGATGGCCTCGGTGGCGGCGGGCGTGCGCAGGGTGACCTCCAGGGCGGTGAGGCCGCCGGCGCAGAGGGCGCGGGCCAGGGGGACGGCGTCGGCGGCGTCCTCGACGATCAGCACCGGAATGACGGGGGCGAGCCCCATGATCTCCTCGAGCGTCACAGCTGCACGCCCTCCAGCTGGGCCAGTTCGCGGGCGCAGCCCACCAGGGCCGCATAGGGATGGGTGATCAGGAAGGTGGGGATCTCGGCCACATAGTCCGACAGCCGGCCCTTGTCCTCGAACCGCGCGCGGAAGCCGCCGGACATGAGGCGGTCGATCATGCGCGGGGCGATGCCGCCGCTGACATAGACGCCGCCGCGGGCGCCATGGGTGAGCGCGATGTCGCCCGCCACCGCGCCGAGGACGCCGCAGAAGCGGTCCAGGGCGGCGGCCGCCGCCGCGTCCCCGGCCTCTCCGGCCTCGATCACCCTCCGCTCGTCGGGCAGGGCCGGGGCGCGGCCGGCGATGTCCTCCAGCGCCACATATAGGTCGTAGAGCCCCTGGCCCGACAGGACCCGTTCCACCGAGACGCGGCCGTGGAGGGCCTTCAGCCGGCGCCAGATCTCCACCTCGGTCTCGTCCGTGGGGGCGAAGGCGGCATGGCCGCCCTCGGTCGCCACGGCGATGTCCACGTGCAGGGAGCGGGCGACGGCGGCCACGCCGAAGCCCGTGCCGGCGCCCAGCACGACGATAGGGCAATCGGTGGGCGCGCGCAGGTCCGGCCCGATGCGGCGCAGATCGTCGGGATCGAGCACCGGGGCGGCCATGGCCTGGGCCGCGAAGTCGTTGACCAGCTTGACCGCGTCGAAGCCGAAATTAGCGATCAGGTCGACCTCGGCCACCCGCCAGTCGAGATTGGTGAACTCGATCTCGCCGGCGACCACGGGGCCGGCGACGGCGATCACCGCCTGGGCCGGGCGCTTCTTGCCCGCCGTCTCGTCGAGATATTCGGTGATGATCTCGTCCAGCGAACCGTAGTCGGCGCAGGCATAGACCTTGGTGTTGCGCAGGTGGCCTTCGGTGTCGACCAGGGCGAAGCGGGCGTTGGTGCCGCCGACGTCGCCGACGAGGCCTTCGTACAGCAGTCCCATCAGGCGGCGTCCTCGAACAGGACCGAGGCGCCGGCCTCGGCCGGTCCGGCCACGCGGCGCATCCAGCCGAACAGTTCGCGGCCATAGCCGTGGCCCGCGCGGGGTCGGGGCGCGGGCGGGCGCGACCGCAGCTCGGCGGCCTCCACCTTGATCTCCAGCCGGCCGGCCCGGGCGTCGAGGCGGATCAGGTCGCCGTCGCGGACCTGGGCCAGCGGCCCCCCGTCGGCCGCCTCCGGCGTCACATGGATGGCCGCCGGCACCTTGCCCGAGGCGCCCGACATGCGCCCGTCGGTGACCAGGGCCACCTTCAGGCCGCGGTCGAGCAGGACGCCGAGCGTCGGGGTGAGACTGTGCAGTTCGGGCATGCCGTTGGCCTTGGGTCCCTGGAAGCGGACGACGGCGACGAAGTCCGAGGTGAGTTCGCCGCGCCTGTAGGCCTCCAGCAGCTCGTCCTGGTCGTCGAACACCCGCGCCGGCGCCTCGACCGTCAGGTGTTCGGACTTCACCGCCGAGGTCTTGATGACCGCCCGGCCGAGCCCGCCCTCCAGCACCCGCAGGCCGCCCTCGGCCTGGAAGGGGTCGTCCACCGGCCGCAGGATGTCGCGGTTCAGGCTTTCGGCCGGGCCCTCGCGCCAGACGAGCCGGCCGTCCTGCAGGAAGGGCTCGCGCTGATAGAGGCGCAAGCCCCCGCCGGCCACGGTGGTCACGTCCTCATGCGCCAGGCCCGCGTCCAGCAGCTGGCGGGTGACGAAGGCCATGCCGCCGGCGGCCTGGAAGGCGTTCACGTCCTCGCTGCCGTTGGGATAGACCCGCGCGATCAGCGGGACGACCCGCGACAGGTCGTCGAAGTCGCTCCAGGTCAGGATGACGCCCGCCGCCCGGGCCATGGCCACCAGGTGCAGGGTGTGGTTGGTCGAGCCGCCGGTGGCCAGCAGGCCGACGAGCGCATTGACCAGGCTCTTCTCGTCGACCACCGCCGACATGGGCGTATAGGCGTTGGACGAGGGAATGATCTCCACCGCCCGCTGGGCCGCGGCGGCGGTCAGGGCGTCGCGCAGGGGCGTGTTGGGGTGGACGAAGGCCGCGCCGGGCAGGTGCAGGCCGGTCATCTCCATCATCATCTGGTTGGAATTGGCCGTGCCGTAGAAGGTGCAGGTGCCCGGCCCGTGATAGGACTTCATCTCGGAGTCGAGCAGCTCCTCGCGGGTCACCTTGCCCTCGGCGTAGAGGCCGCGGACCCGGGCCTTCTCGGCGTTGGAGAGGCCCGAGGTCATCGGCCCGCCGGGGACGAAGATCACCGGCAGGTGGCCGAAGGCCAGCGCCCCGATGGTCAGGCCCGGCACGATCTTGTCGCAGATGCCCAGCATCAGGGCCGCGTCGAAGGCGTCGTGGGTCAGCGCCACGGCCGTCGACATGGCGATGACGTCGCGGGAGAAGAGCGACAGCTCCATGCCCGGCCGGCCCTGGGTGACGCCGTCGCACATGGCCGGCACGCCGCCGGCGAACTGGGCCGTGGCCTTCACCTGCTCGGCGGCGGCCTTGATCACCTCCGGAAAGCGCTCGTACGGCTGGTGGGCCGAGAGCATGTCGTTATAGGCCGAGACGATGGCGACATTGGGCGCGGTGGGGTCGCGCATGCGCACCTTGTCGTCCTCCGGCAGGGCGGCGAAGGCGTGGGCGAAGTTGGCGCAGGACAGCTTGGCGCGGCCCGGGCCGGAGCGGCGGGCGGCCTCCATCTGCTCCAGATAGGCCGCGCGGCTGTCGCGGCTGCGCTCGACGATCCGCTGCGTGACCTCGGCGACGGTGGGGTGCATGGCGTGGTCCCTCCTCAAGGCGCCCAGAGGACCCGAACGGGAACCTCCGCCTGGGTCAAGAGGGCGCGCACCGGCAGGTCCTCGCCGGCCGCCGCCCGCTCGATCGCCTGGCGCTTCGTCTCGCCCGAGATCAGGACGAGGATGGCGCGCGATTGCAACAACGCGTGCAGGGTCAGGGTGATCCGCGGGACGGGCGGATCGCCGATCGCCGCCGGCACGCCCATCAGCATCTTGGTGAGCGACAGGTCCAGGCCCTCGGCCAGGCGGGGGGCGCCGGGGATCAGGGAGGCCACGTGGCCGTCCGGGCCCATGCCCAGCAGGGTGACGTCGAACGGCGCCAGCGCCTCGACCGCCGCCTCGGCGGCCCGGGCGGCCGCATCGGCGTCGTCCGCCGGGCGATAGAGGGGGACGAACCGGGCCGCCGCCCCAGGGCCGCGCAGCAGGCGCTCGCGCACCAGCCGTTCGTTGGAGGCCGCATGATCGGGCGGCACGAAGCGCTCGTCCGACAGAGTCACGTCGATCCGGGACCAGTCGAGGGCCGTCGGGGCCAGCCGGTCGTAGACCGGTCCGGGCGCGCGGCCGCCGGTGGCCACCAGGCTCGCCCGGCCGCCGGCCGCCAGGGCGGCCTCCAGGGCCTGGCGCACGGCGGCGGCGGCCGCCTCAGCCAGGGCCGCGCCGTCTTCGAAGGTCTCGATCATGGTCGCCGCCTCCCGTCGTCAATGTCTCGCCGAGGACCGCCGGGCCGACGGAACTTTCCGCCCCGCTCGCCGTTCACGGGAATCAGCGCGCCGGTGGGCGCCGGCGCGCCGCCCGACAGCGGCCTGTCGCCTTCTGGACATACGAAATGCGGATCGCACAAGTCTCCCCCTTGTACGAAGCCGTCCCGCCGCGCTTCTACGGCGGGACGGAACGCGTCGTCGCGCACCTGACCGACGCGCTCGTCGATCTCGGCCATGAGGTCACCCTGTTCGCCACCGCCGAGGCCCGCACCCGGGCCCGGCTGATCCCGGTGCGGGACGAGGCGATCCGCCTCGATCCGGCGCCGCTGAAGTCCGATCTCGCCGCCCACCTCAACCAGCTGGCCGAGGTGCGCCGGCGGGCCGGCGAGTTCGACATCATTCACTTCCACACCGACATGATCCACTTCCCCTTCTTCGAGGACATGGCCGGCCGCACCCTGACCACCCTGCACGGCCGCCTCGACCTGAAGGATCTGGGGGAGGTCTATCGCCGCTGGGCGCGCTATCCGCTGGTGTCCATCAGCGACGATCAGCGCCGCCCCCTGCCCTACGCCAACTGGATCGGCACGGCGCACCACGGAATGGACCCCGGCCTCTATCGGTTCCACCCCCGGCACCGCGGCTATCTCGCCTTCCTCGGCCGCATCTCGCCGGAGAAGCGGCCCGACCGCGCCATCGAGATCGCGATCCGCGCCGGCCTGCCGCTGAAGATCGCCGCCAAGGTCGACCGGGCCGACGCCGACTACTACGAAAGCCGCATCCGGCCCCTGCTGGACCATCCGCTGGTGGACTACATCGGCGAGATCGGCGACGCCGAGAAGTCCGACTTCCTGGGCGGGGCCAAGGGCCTGCTCTTCCCCATCGACTGGCCCGAGCCCTTCGGCCTGGTGATGATCGAGGCCATGGCCTGCGGCGCGCCGGTGATCGCCTACGGCTGCGGCTCGGCGCCGGAGGTGGTCGAGCACGGCCTCACCGGCCTGATCGTCCACGACCAGGACGAGGCGGTGGCGGCGGTCGCCCGGCTGGACGGCTTCGACCGGGCCGCCGTCCGCGCCCGGTTCGAGCGCCGCTTCTCCGCGCGGTCGATGGCCGAGCGCTATCTCGCCCTCTATGACGGTCTCCTGGCCGAGGGGTCGGCGTCCCCGGCCGCGCCCGACCTGACCCTCGCCGCCAGCGCCTGAGGGACCCATGGACGATCTGGCGCCCGACGCCCTGATCCAGCCCGGCGAGACCGGCGAGCCCCGCTCGCCCAGCCGGCTGTTCGCCCTGAAGGACAAGGACACCTTCGTCGTCGCCGACGCCTTCGGGGACATCACCGGCGAGGGCGACGGCCTGTTCCACAACGACACGCGCATCCTCTCCCGCTTCGAGCTGCGGCTGGGGACCAAGCCCCCGTCGCTGCTGTCGGCCTCGGTCGGGCGGGAGAACGTCTTCTTCACCTCCAACGGGGCCAACCAGGCCCTGCCCTATCCCGGCGGTCCGGTGGGGCCCCCCGGCGTGCTGCACGTGGAGCGCAAGCGCTTCCTGTGGGACGAGCGGCTGTATGAGCGGATCCGCATCGTCAACTACAGCCGCGACGTGGTGCTGGCGCCCCTGACCCTGCTGTTCGACGCCGACTTCCGCGACATGTTCGAGGTCCGCGGCGCCCACCGCCCGCGGCGCGGCGTGATCCTGCCCGCCGAGGCCGACGGCCGGTCCATCCGCTATCGCTACGAGGGGCTGGACGGGCTGGAGCGGACCAGCGTCGTCGCCTTTTCCGACGCCCCCTGGCGGATGACCCCCCAGCGGGCGGACTTCATGGCGACGCTCAACCCCGAGGGGCATTTCGAGCTCTATGTCGAGGTCGGCGCCTATGCCGGCATGACCCCCAGCCGCGAGCGCTTCCGCGAGGCGGGCGTCCGCGCCCGCTGGGACATGCGCCGCCGCCGCCGCCACGGCGCGCGGCTGCGCAGCTCCGGGCGGCTGTTCAACGAGTGGCTCGACCGCTCGCGTTCGGATCTCGCCCTGCTCACCACCCGGCTGGAGACCGGCCCCTACCCCTATGCGGGCATCCCCTGGTTCTCCACCGCCTTCGGCCGCGACGCCATCATCACCTGCCTGCAGATCCTCTGGTTCGAGCCCGGCCTCGCCAAGGGCGTGCTGACCTACCTGGCCGCCCACCAGGCCGAGGAGGTCTCCACCTTCCGCGACGCGGCGCCGGGCAAGATCATGCACGAGACGCGCAAGGGCGAGATGCCGGCGGTCGGGGAGGTGCCCTTCGCCCGCTACTATGGCGGCGTCGACACCACGCCCCTGTTCATCGTCCTGGCCGGCGCCTATGCGGAGCGGACCGGCGACTATGAGCTGATCGACGCCCTGTGGCCGTCGCTGAAGCGGGCCGCGGCCTGGATCGAGCGGTTCGGCGATTCCACCGGCGACGGCCTGATCGACTATGCGCGGGGCGAGGCGTCGGGCCTGGCCAACCAGGGCTGGAAGGACAGCGAGGATTCCGTCTTCCACGCCGACGGGCGCTTCCCCACCGGGCCGATCGCCCTGGTGGAGGTGCAGGGCTACGCCTACGCCGCCTTCCGCGCCATGGCCGACTTCGCCCAGCGCCGCGGCGACATGGACGCCGCCCACCACTGGCGCGGCCGGGCCGAGCACCTGCGCGAGGCGGTGGAGAAGCGCTTCTGGATGGAGGATCGCGGCTATTACGGCATGGCCATCGACGGGGAGGGGGCGCTCTGCTCCGTGCTCGGCTCCAATCCCGGCCACCTGCTCTATGTCGGCCTGCCGGCGCCGGAGCGCGCGCGCCAGGTGATCGCCCGCCTGCTGTCGGGGAAGTTCGCCACCGGCTTCGGCCTGCGCACCCTGGCCTCCGGCGAGGCGCGCTACAATCCGATGTCCTATCACAACGGCTCGGTCTGGCCCCACGACACCGCCCTTTGCGTCCAGGGTCTGGCCAACTATGGCGAGCGCGACGGCGTGGTGCGGCTGATGTCGCACCTGTTCGAGACGGCGGCCCATTTCGAGATGCGCCTGCCCGAGCTGTTCTGCGGCTTTCCGCGGTCCGCCGGGGAGCCGCCGGTGGCCTATCCGGTGGCCTGCCTGCCCCAGGCCTGGGCGGCCGGCGCGGTGTTCATGATGCTGCAGGCCTGTCTCGGGCTGAAGGTGAAGGGGGCCGAGCGGCGGGTGGAGATCGCCGATCCGCGTCTGCCCATCGGCATCGACCGCCTGGTGGTCGAGGACCTGCGGGTCGGACCCCATCGCGTGACCCTGACCTTCGAGGATGTCGACGGCAAGGTCGTGGTCCGCGCGCCCGAGGTGGAGGGGGTGACGCTGCGCATCGCCTGAGCGGGCTTAACCCCGCGGGCGCGAAGGCCTATGTCGGGATGGAGCCATCCGCCGTCGGAGACGTCCCCATGCTGCTGCACCTGTCCACCTGGCCCGAGATCGAAGCCTATCTGGCGCGTTCGAAGACGGTGGTGGTGCCCATCGGCTCCAACGAGCAGCACGGGCCGACGGGGCTGCTCGGCACCGACTGGCTGTGCCCGGAGATCATCGCCCACGAGGCGCAGAAGACCGGCGATCTGCTGATCGCGCCCACCTTCAACATCGGCATGGCCCAGCACCACCTGGGCTTTCCGGGCACCATCTCGCTCCGGCCCACCACCTTCATCGCGGCCATCGGCGACTGGTGCCGCTCGCTCGGCGCCCACGGCTTCACGAAGATCTATTTCCTGAACGGCCACGGCGGCAACGTCGCCACCATCGAGGCGGCCTTTTCCGAGCTCTACGCCGAGGCGAGCTTCGCCGGGAAGGACCGCGGCTTCGCCCTGAAGCTGAAGAACTGGTGGGATCTGAGGGGCGTCACCGCGCTCGCCAACCGCCAGTTCCCGACCGGACACGGCAGCCATGCGACGCCCTCGGAGATCGCCGTCACCCAGTGGGCCTATCCGGACGCCATCAAGACCGCCAACTATGCGCCCCAGATCGCCCCGACGGGCCCCATCCGCGAGGCCAGGGATTTCCGCGCCCGCTATCCCGACGGCCGCATGGGCTCCGACCCGGCCCTGGCGACGCCGGAAAAGGGCGGCGAACTGGTCAGGACCGCCGCCGAGGCCCTGATCGAGGATGTGGCGGCGTTTTCCGCCGAACAGCGGCCGGGATAGGCGGCGGCCGGGCCGCAAACCCCCTCAGGCGCTTCGCGCCGGAGGGGGTCCTGCGGCCGCTCACCACCCCAGGCGGCGGAGCGAGCAAACAGCCCCGCCCCTACAGCCCGTGCTTCTTCCAGAGCGTGTCCGACTTGACCACGTCCCGCACAAAGGCGGCGTGACGTTCGCGTTCGGCGTCGGTGGAACGGAAGGCCAGCGGCCGGGGCCGGGCGCCGTAGGCGGCCTGGCGGGCGGCGCCGACGGCCTGGGCCATGATGGCCGGGGCGAGCTCCAGCTTGCGCTCGCGGCCGCCCTTCAGCTCGAGATAGACGTCGGCCAGCAGGCGGGCGTCGATCAGGGCCCCGTGCTTCTCGCGGTCGGCCAGCGAGATCTTGAAGCGCCGGCACAGGGCGTCCAGCGAATTGGCCATGCCGGGGAAGCGGACCCGGGCGAGCGCCAGCGTGTCGACCCAGCGCGTCTCGCAGCTCTCCACCCGCCCGCAGAGGCCGAGCTCGAAATTGACGAAGGTCCGGTCGAAGGTCGCGTTGTGGGCCACGATATTGGCGTCGCCCACGAAGTCGAGGAAGGCCTCGACGATCTCGGAGTCCGCGAACTTCGGCTTGCCGGTCAGGAAGGCGGCCGACAGGCCGTGCACCTTCTCGGCCTCCGGCGGCATGTCGCGCTCGGGGTCGATATAGCAGTGGAAGGTGCGCCCGGTCGGGATGAAATCCTCGATCTCCAGGCAGGCCAGCTCCACCAGCCGGTGGCCCTCGCGCGGCTCGAAGCCGGTCGTTTCCGTATCCAGGACGATCTCACGCGCCATGGCGCTTCATTGGCCCGGTTTGGCGCTCGATTCAACCGGGGCGGGTCGCCGCGGCCGGCGGTCGGGATCGCGCAGGGCCTTCACGATTTCCGTGACCTGGTCGCGGGCATGGTCCAGCCCGTGGCCGGTCTCGACCACATAGTGGGCGCGGGCCCGCTTCTCGGCGTCGGCCATCTGCCGGGCGAGGATGGCGTCGAAGCGTTCGGGGGTCATGCCGGGCCGGGCCAGAACCCGCTCGCGCTGCATCTCCGCCGGCGCGCTGACCACCACGACGGCGTCCATGTTGGCGTGGCCGCCGGTCTCGAACAGCAGCGGGATGTCCAGCACCACCATGTCGGCGCCCTTGGCCTGCGCCTCGGCGAAGAAGCCCTGGCGGTCGGCGCCCACCAGCGGATGGACGATGGCGTTCAGGCGGGTCAGCGCCTCGGGATCTCCCAGAACCCGCTGGCGCAGCAGCTCGCGATCCACCGCGCCCCCCTGGACGACGCCGGGGAAGGCCTCGCCCACGGGCCCGACGGCGGCCCCGCCCACGTCGTAGAGGTCGTGCACGGCGGCGTCGGCGTCATAGACGGGCACGCCGTGCTCGCGGAAGAAGCCGGCGGTGGTCGACTTGCCCATGCCGATGGAGCCGGTCAGGCCGATCAGGAGCATCGGTTCAGGTCCTCTCGACATCGCCCAGAGTCTCCCGCGCCAGGGCGCGGACGTCCACCCCCGCCGGCGGCGGGACGCCGAAGAAGGCCTCGAAGGAGGGGACCGCCTGGCCGATCAGCATGGCCAGACCGTCGACGGTGGGTCGGCCCAGCGCTTCGGCGGCGCGCAGGAACGGCGTGTGCAGCGGCTTGTAGACCATGTCCATGACCACCGCGGTTTCAGGGGTCGCCGCCAGCGGGACATCCAGCGCGCCTGCGCCCGACAAGCCCGCCGAGGTGGCGTTGATCACCGCGCCCGCGCCCTCGAAGGCGGCGGCGGCCGCATCCAGCGGGAAGGCCTTCGCCCGTTCACCCAGCGCCTCGCAGATGGCTTCGGCCCGCGCCAGCGTGCGGTTGACGATCCGCACCTGCGGCGCGCCGGCCGCCTTGAAGGCCGCCGCCGCCCCGCGCGCGGCCCCGCCGGCGCCCAGTATGACCACCGGCGCGGCCGCCGGGTCGAACCCCGGCGCCTGCCCGGCGAAGGCCGCCAGCAGGCCGAGGCCGTCGGTATTGTCGGCGAAGACCTGACCGTCGGGCTCGAAGACCAGCAGGTTGGCGGCGCCGGCGTCCCAGGCCCGGTCGCTGGCGCGGTCGGCCAGCGCCAGGGCCTGTTCCTTGAAGGGCAGGGTGACATTGAGGCCCCGGATCGCCCCGCCGCGAAGCCCGTTCACGAAGTCGGCGAAGCGCGCCTCGGCCGGGGCGAAGGGGACGTAGGCGCCGTCCAGCCCGGCCGCGGCGATCCAGGCGTTGTGGATCAGGGGGCTCAGCGAATGGCGCACGGGCGCGCCGACGACGCCCGCCACGACGCCTGCGCCGGAAATCGTCGCGCTCACCGGACCACCACGCCCTTGTCGCGCAGCAGGTCGAGCAGGCCCAGCAGCGGCAGGCCCAGTATGGCGAAGTAGTCCCCGCGGATGTCGGCGAAGAGCTGGGCCCCCAGGCCCTCCAGCCGGTAGCAGCCCACCGAGCCCAGCATGGCCTCGCCCTCGCGCGCCAGATAGTCGTCGAGGAAGGCCGGCGAGAAGTCGCGCATGGTGAGGGTCGCCGTGGCCATCTCCTCCCAGATCACCTGGCCGTCCTGCGCCGCCGCGACGGCCGAATGCAGGTGGTGGGCCTTGCCGCGCAAGGCCAGCAGGCGGGCGCGGGCGTCGACCAGGCTGGCGGCCTTGTCGTAGAGCTGGCCCTCGAACTCCAGGGTCTGGTCGGCGCCGATCCCCTGGCCCGGGGCCTTCTCGTTGCCCGCCTGGGCCTTTTCCCGGGCCTGGGCGGCGGCGACCGCCGCCGGGGTCTGCCCCGCCGCGAGCAGCCGGGCCTTGGTCGCGTCCTCGTCGACGCCGGCGCTGACCTTGTCGAAGGCGACGCCGGCCCCGGCCAGGAGCTGGGCGCGCGCCGCGCTCTGCGAGGCGAGTATGACCGCGGTCATCCCAGCACCTCCACCTGGCCGCGACCGGAGGTCAGCAGGTTCATCACCGCCGCCGCCGTCTCCTCCACCGAGCGGCGGGTGACGTCGATCACCGGCCAGCCCTGGCGCTCGTAGAGCCGGCGGGCATAGACGATCTCCTCGCGCACGGCGTCGACGTCGATATAGGTCGAGGTCCGGTTCTCCTTCAGGCTGAGCAGCCGGTTGCGCCGGATCTGGATCAGCCGGTCGGGCGAGATGGTCAGGCCGACCACCAGCGTGTTCTTTAGCGCCAGCAGCTTGTCGGGGATGGGCCGCGAGGGGACCAGCGGCACGTTGGCCGCCCGCACCCCGCGATGGGCCAGATAGATGCAGGTGGGCGTCTTCGAAGTCCGCGAGACGCCGACCAGGACCACGTCGGCCTGCTCCAGGTCCTGGCCGCCCTGGCCGTCGTCGTGGCCGATGGCGTAGTTCAGGGCGTCCATGCGGTTGAAATAGTCGTGGTCCAGGGCGTGCTGGGCGCCCACGCGGCTGGAGATGGCCGCCCCCAAATAGCGGGACATGGCGCTGACCAGCGGATCCAGCGCCGCGATGCACGGCATGTCGAGGCGCCGGCAGCCCTCGTCCAGCGCCTCGCGCAGCTCGGCGTCGACGATGGTGTGGATCACCACGCCGGGCGCGGCCTCGATATCGGCCAGGGCCCGGTCCAGCTGCCGCTGGGAGCGGACCAGGGCGTAGATGTGCTCGATCGGCAGGACATTGTCGAAGCGCGCGCAGACGGCGCGGGCCATGGCGTTCAACGTCTCGCCCGTGGAGTCCGAGACGAGATGGACATGGAAATAGGTGGCGATGCGCGGGTTGGTCATACCGGCCGGGGCGAAGGCTGAAGCGAGACGGGGTGCGACAAAAGATTCCTGGGGACCGAAGAGTCGAAAACCCTCTTAACCGACGCGCACGGCCTTGGGGATAGGGCCGCTGTTTTCCGCATGGCCGGCGCCCTTCCGGCGGGGCCCGGGAAAAGCGGCGGGTTTGTGCGGCGGCCGTCCACCGGAAGAGGGGGCTGGGGAAGGTCTTAACGAAAGGTAAACACGTCGGGCCGTGGGCGAAGGCGCCTGTCCGCAGGCGGGCGGCGTGGCCGAGTTAAGGTTTCGTTAAGGCTTTGGGCGAGGCCGGCGCCGCTGTCCCCGCAGTTCACAGGCTTGGGGCGAAGCTGTGGACCAGGCCCCGCCAGGCTGTGGGCGGGGACGGTATGGCCGGCGAGGACGGCGTTTGTCCCCGGGTCTGACCGGTCCTACCCCTTCTTCATCCTTCAGAAATCTTTCTTTCAGGAAGAGGGGCGGCTCTGTGTGGGCGATCGGCCGGCGCCTCGGCTCTTGAGCGCGGGCGGGGGAGCAGGTTTAAGGCTAGCCATGACCGAAGGTTCCCAACCGCGCCTGCTGCGCGCACTTGCCGGCGAGACGCTTGACCGGCCCCCCGTCTGGTTCATGCGCCAGGCGGGCCGTTCGCTTCCCGAATACCGGGAGCTGCGCACCCGGGCGAAGGACTTCATCGCCTTCTGCCATGATCCCATCATGGCGGCCGAGGCGACCCTGCAGCCGATGCGGCGCTTCCCGCTGGATGCGGCCATCGTCTTCGCCGACATCCTGCTGCTGCCGAAGGCCCTGGGGCAGAAGGTGTGGTTCGAGGCGGGCGAGGGGCCAAGGCTCGGCGAACTGCCGGCGCTCTCGTCCCTGGAGGCCGAGATCGAGGCCTCGACAGGCAGGCTTTCCGAGATCGGCGAGACCCTGACCCGCGTGCGCGCCGAACTGGAGCCGGAGCGGGCCCTGATCGGTTTCGCCGGCGCCCCCTGGACGGTGGCCACCTACATGATCGAGGGCCGCGGCAGCGATCGGTCCGGGGCGCGGACCTACGCCTACCAGCATCCTGAGGAACTGGACCGCCTGCTGGACATCCTGGTGGAGTCCACCGCGCGCTACCTGGTCATGCAGGCCAGGGCCGGCGCTCAGGCCCTGAAGCTGTTCGAAAGCTGGGCCGAGGGTCTGGCCGAGGACGTCTTCGAACGCATCGTCATCAAGCCGCACGCCGCCATCGTCGAGAAGGTCCGCGCCGCCGGGATCGACACCCCCTTCATCGGCTTCCCCCGCGGGGCCGGCGCCCTGGTGGACAACTACGCCGCCCGCGTGCCGGTCCAGGCCGTGGCCCTGGACACCCAGGCGAGCGCCGCCCAGGGCCAGCGAATCCAGGCCGGCGGCAAGACCATCCAGGGCGCGCTCGACAACCTGCTTCTGCGCGCCGGCGGCCCGGCCATGGACGCGCGCATCGACGCCCTGATCGAGCAGTGGGGCAGGGGCCCCTACATCTTCAATCTCGGCCACGGCGTCCTGCCGGACACGCCGGTGGAGAACCTCGCCCGCGCCATCGGGCGCGTGACCGGGAAGGGCTGACGCAAGCGCCGATGAAGAAGCTGGCCGTCGTCCTCTTCAACCTGGGCGGGCCGGACGGGCCGGACGCCGTCCAGCCCTTCCTGTTCAACCTCTTCCGCGATCCGGCGATCATCGGCCTGCCGGCCATCGCCCGCTATCCGCTGGCGGCCCTGATCTCCACCACGCGCAGGAAGATGGCCCAGGCCAACTACGCCCTGATGGGCGGCGGCTCGCCGCTGCTGCCGGAGACGGAGAAGCAGGCCCGGGCGCTGGAGGAGGCCTTGAGGGTCGCCGCGCCGGACTGTGAGGCCCACGCCTTCATCGCCATGCGCTACTGGAAGCCGCGGGCCGACGAGACGGCGAAGGCCGTGGCCGCCTTCGCGCCCGACGAGATCGTCCTCCTGCCGCTCTATCCGCAGTTCTCCACGACCACGACCGCGTCGTCGCTCAAGGACTGGGCCGCCGCCTACAGGGGGCCGGGCCGCCGCCGCACGGTCTGCTGCTTCCCCACGGACGAGGCCCTGGTCGCGGCCCATGCGGCCCTGATCCGCCAGACCTGGGAAGGCGCCGGCGGGCCTGCGAACCTGCGCCTGCTCTTCTCCGCCCACGGCCTGCCGGAAAAGGTGGTGCAGGGCGGCGATCCCTATCAGGCGCAGGTGGAGGCGACGGCCGCCGCGGTGGCCGCGCAGCTGCCGGAGCTCGCCGACTGGGAGGTCTGCTACCAGAGCCGGGTCGGCCCGCTCGCCTGGATCGGTCCGTCCACGGAGGATGCGCTCCGCCGCGCGGCCGGGGACGGCAAGGGGGTGATCCTGACGCCGATCGCCTTCGTCTCCGAGCACGTGGAGACCCTGGTCGAACTCGATCACGAATATGCCGACATCGCCCGCGAGATCGGATGCGCCCCCTATCTGCGCGTGCCGGCCCTGGGCGTGGAGCCGGCCTTCATCTCCGGGCTCGCCTCGGCGGTGACGACGGCGCTCGGCCGCGATCGGGCCGTGGCCCCCGTCGGCGGCTGGACCTGCCCGGCGTCCTATGGGAAATGCGCCTGCAAGGCCTAAGGCCGAGAGCTCGGGGAGGGCGTTATGAACTGGTTCGATCTGGTCCGGGGGCTCCACATCATCGCCGTCATCGCCTGGATGGCGGGCATGATGTATCTGCCCCGGCTCTACGCCTACCACACCGAGACCGCGCCCCCCGGCAGCGAGTTCGACGCCCACTTCCAGGTCTGGGAAGCCAAGCTGCTGCGGATCATCATCAATCCGTCCATGGCGCTCACCTGGATCTTCGGCGTCACCCTGATCCTGCTGCACGTCTACTGGATGAAGCAGGGGTGGGCCTTCCTCGCCCAGCCCTGGATGCATGTGAAGCTGCTGGTCGTCGTCATCCTGTCCGGCTGGCACGGCTTCCTGGCCGGGGCGCGGAAGAAGCTGGCGGCGGGCGAGCGGCCGAAGTCGGCCAGGTTCTGGCGGGCGACCAACGAGATCCCCTTCCTGCTGGCCGTCGTCGCCGTCCTGGCCGTGACCCTGGAATTCGGCGCGCGCTGATCCCATCTACCATTTGTCGCGCTTGACCACAGGCCCTCGCCTGTGGTTTGCGTGGGGCACGTGGGAGCGATCCCACGCCCCGCCTTTTCCCGGCGCCGCGCGAGACCTCGCCGACGGCCCGGTTCCAGAGACAACCCAACGCGCGCCTCGCCTCGAGACGCCACCGCCTTGCGTTCCCCCGCCCGGAGTCCGTCCTGGACTGCGATTTGCGCGGCCGCGCGGCGAACCTGAAGAGCCCCCAAGAGCTATATGACCATGAGCGAAGACACCGAGACCGAAGTCCTCGAATCCCAGACCGACGACGAGAACGGGGATTCCGATCTCGACGAGCCGTCGCCGGCGGCCCAGGCCATCGCGGCCATGGGCCTGACCCGCATGTCTCTGCAGGAGCTGAAGGAGAAGTCCTCGGCCGACCTGCTCGCCTTCGCCGAGCAGATGGACATCGAGAACGCCAACTCGATGCGCAAGCAGGACATGATGTTCGGCATCCTGAAGACCCTCGCCGAGGAAGGCGTGGAGATTTCGGGCTCCGGCACCATGGAGGTCCTGCCCGACGGCTTCGGCTTCCTGCGCAGCCCCGAGGCCAACTATCTGCCCGGCCCCGACGACATCTATGTCAGCCCGTCGCAGATCCGGAAGTTCGGCCTGCGCACCGGCGACTCCGTGGTCGGCGCCATCCGCGCCCCGCGCGAGGGCGAGCGCTATTTCGCCCTCGTGAAGGTCGACCAGATCAATTTCGAGGATCCGGAAAACGTCCGGCACAAGGTCCACTTCGACAACCTGACGCCGCTCTATCCCGAAGAGCGCCTGCGGATGGAGATCGACGACCCGACGCTGAAGGACCGTTCCGGCCGGGTGATCGACATCGTCGCCCCCCTGGGCAAGGGCCAGCGCTGCCTGATCGTCGCCCCGCCGCGGGTCGGCAAGACGGTGATGCTGCAGAACATCGCCAAGTCCATCGAGGCCAACCATCCCGAGGTCTATCTGATCGTCCTGCTCATCGACGAGCGGCCGGAAGAAGTGACCGACATGCAGCGCACCGTGCGCGGCGAGGTCATCGCCTCGACCTTCGACGAGCCGGCCACCCGCCACGTCCAGGTCGCCGAGATGGTCATCGAGAAGGCCAAGCGCCTGGTCGAGCACAAG
>CAYQPL010000032.1:0-7513 GCA_964419395.1 uncultured Phenylobacterium sp.
GACGCGAGAGCGGCGGGGTGGGGCGTCGCGGCCGGTTCGGCGGGCGAAGGCGCCGCCGCGGGGCCCCACAGGGCCTCGAGGTTCACCGGCTGCATCCAGCGGGTCATCCACCAGGCTGCCGCGCCGGCGGCGGCGGCATGGGCATAGAGGAACCACAGGGGCGACATCGCGCCGAGCGGCGCGCGCAGATGGGTTTCGAAGTTGGCGGGCGGGGGGGACAACTCGGCCATGGCGACCTCCGGCGGGAGAGAATTGTGCAGCGCAACATACCACGGGCCAGGGCCGGTGTCCGCCTCGCCGTCAGTCGATCCGCCAGACCCGCCCGGCGCCATCCTCCCCGGCCCCGCTCACCCAGGCGGCCGCCTCCGCGAGCTGGGGCGCCAGCTCCTCCGGCGCGTTCAGCAGCACGACCGCGCAGCCGTTCATCTTCATCGGGTCGGTCAGGGGCCGGAGCCGCGTCTCGGCCACCAGCACCGGCGCGTCGACCGCGTCCTCCAGGTCGCGCAGGAAGGCGTCGAAGGTCTCGAGGTCCTTGAGCGGCAGCCAGATCAGAGCCGTCGCGGCGGGCGAACCGGCCAGGGCGTCGGCGACTGCGCCGATGGCGCGCCCGTAGTCGTCGGCCTTCTCGTACGGCGGATCGATCAGCAGCAGCGCGCCGCCCTCGGCCGGCAGCCGGCCGCGGGCCAGGACGCAGCCGTCCCCCATGGCGAGCTCCAGGTTCCGTCGTCCGGCCAGGGTCTCGCGCAGACGCCGGTGCTCGTCGGGCTGCAGCTCGAAGCCGATATAGCGGTCGGCGGGCCGCAGGGCGTCGGCGACGAGGCGCGGCGAGCCGGGATAGAGCACCGTCTCCCCGCCGGTGTTGAGCGCCGCCACGGCCCGTTTGAGGGCGTCCAGCGCCGCCGGCGCCGGCCCGGCCATCATGCGCAGGACGCCGGCCTGCGCCTCCTTCGACTTCTGCGCCGCAGGCCCTCGCAGGTCGTAGACGCCCGAGCCCGCATGGGTGTCGACCACAGTGAGCGCCGCGTGCCGCGCCTGCAGCGCCGACAAGGTCGCCAGGAGGGCGGCATGCTTGAGAACGTCGGCGAAATTTCCGGCGTGGAAGGCGTGTCGATAGTTCAAGTCGGCGACTCTTCAGGACCAGCGGAACTGCGCCTCTTCCTAGCACGTTGCTGCCCGGCGCCGCCCCCCGGCCCTTCCCGGCCAGCCAGGTCCAACAGTCCATGCCCCGTGACGTCGCCCAGTTCGAAACCGACCCCGCCGAGGCCGGCCTGACCTATGTGAACGCCGACGATCCCGGTCTGCGCCGCAGCGCCGGCAAGACCGGCTTCTCCTATTTCGACGCCGAGGGACGCGCGGTCCGCGACGAGGCGACCCTGGACCGGATCCGCAGGCTCGCCATTCCGCCGGCCTGGACCGAGGTGTGGATCTGTCCCGATCCGGACGGCCACATCCAGGCCATGGGCCGGGACCAGAAGGGCCGCCGCCAGTACCGCTATCACGACCGGTGGCGCGAGGCCCGCGACCTGGCCAAGTTCGAGCGGCTGACCGCCTTCGGCCGCGCCCTGCCTCGCCTGCGCCGCAAGGTGGAGACCGACCTCGCCCGCCGCGGCCTGCCGCGGGAGAAGGTGCTCGCCGCCGTGGTCCGGCTGCTCGAGGTCACCCTGATCCGTGTCGGCAACGACGAGTATGCCCGGACCAACAAGAGCTTCGGCCTGACGACCCTGCGCGACCGTCACGCGCGCATCAGCAGCCGTGGCGTCACCTTCCGGTTCCGCGGCAAGGCCGGCAAGGAGCATGAGACCGGCTTCCAGGATCGCCGCCTGGCGCGGGTGGTGAAGTCCTGCCAGGACATCCCCGGCCAGAGACTGTTCCAGTACCTGGACGAGGACGGGCGCCGGCACGCGGTGGAGTCCGCCGACGTGAACGCCTATCTGCGCGAGGCCATGGGGCTCGACGTCTCGGCCAAGGACTTCCGCACCTGGGCGGCGACCGTCTCGGCCGCGCGCGCCCTGGCCGACGCGGGCGGCTGCGACAGCGCGACGGCGGCGAAGCGCAACGTGAACACCTGCGTGAAGGCCGTGGCCCGCCTGCTCGGCAACACGCCGGCGGTCTGCCGCAAGGCCTATATCCATCCGCTGGTGCTGGAGGCCTATGCGGAGGGAAGCCTGCCCCTGAAAGGGCCGAAGTCGGGGCGCGCCTTCGAGCTGGCGGTCATCAAGTTCCTAGACACCGCCCGGCAGGAGCTGGCGAGCGGCTAGAAGGCTCACGCCATCTACCGCCGCAGCCGGTAGCCGACCCGCAGCGTGCGCGGCGCGGCGAAGGTCTCCAGCCCGTCGCCGTCCTCGTCGACCTCCACCTCGGCGTCGAAGAGGTTGTCGGCCGCCAGATAGACCTCTCCGCCGGCGTTGGTGCGCCAGGCCGCCTGCAGGTCGACCGTCACGGCCGGCGAGAGCGTCCGGCTGTTCAGATCGTCCTCGAACCGCTCGCCCTCGTAGCGGAGCCCGGCGAACAGGTTGAGGCGCTCGCCCGCCCGCCAGCTGAGCTGGGCGGTGGCCGAGACCTCCGGCGTCTGGGCCGGGCGAAGGCCGGTGAGCTGCGGCGCGGCCGATCCGCCGTCCACCTCCGCACGCACGGCCGCCAGGGCGGCCCTGGCCGAGAGCGGGCCGACATCGCGCGCGGCCGACAACTCGATCCCGACCGCGTCGACGGCGCCGGCGTTCCGCCGCTGGCGCAGACTGCCGCCGGCCGGCACGAAGCCGGCGATGGGGAAGGTCCCCGGCCCCTGGGCGAGGGTGACGTTGGTGATCGGATCTTCCAGACGGTTGTAGAAGAGGGTGGCGTCCCAGGCCGCAGGTCCATCCCCGGCCAGGCCGATCTCCACGCCGTAGAGGCGCTCGGGCTCCAGTTCGGGATTGGCCTCGGTGATGTCGGCGCCGACACGGAACGGGCGATGCAGTTCGTTCAGGGTCGGCGTGCGGAAGCCCGAATAGGCCGCGCCGCGCAGCCAGACCGCTTCGCCCAGCCGCACTCGGCCCCCCAGGCGCGCCGTCGGCGTGACGCCATCGGAATCCGGGGCCCGGGAGTCCAGGAGCACGGCGCCGCCGGCCAGGTCCCGCTCCTGGCGGATCGCGTCCCGCGCCGCCCAGGCGTCCACCCGGACGGCGCCGGTCAGCAGCAGGTCGCCGCCGTCATAGACGCCCTCGGCATAGAGACCGCCCACCTCCGTCCGCCCTCCGGCGATGCGGCCGCGGGTGAAACCGTCGCCGAGATTGCGGAAGCGCTCCTGGGTCTCGCCCTCGGCGATGCGCAGGTCGCCGCCGGCCTCCCAGGTCCAGGCGCCGCGGCGCCAGCGATAGGCGGCGTTGAGGCCGTAGCCCAGGGCCGGCGTCGCATACTGCTCGGCCGCCGGCCGGCTGGCGGAACGGTCGTCCTCGACCGCGGCGAAGCGGTTCTTCATGTCGCTGGATCGCAGCCAGGCCTGCAGCCGCCACCCGTCGGACCCGGGCGCCGCGGCCTGGGCCAGGGTGAACGTCGCCGAGCCCCCGCTCGTCTGCGACCCGACTCCCTCGCCGCCGCCCTCGCGGTCCTCCCGATAGGCCGACAGCCGGAAGGCGGCGGCGACGCCGGCGATCTCGCCCTGCAGCCGCGCCGAGGCCGAGGCGGTCTCGCTCCCGGCGCGCGTGTCCGCCGCGCCCCGGCCAGGGCCGCGGACCGGGACATAGCCGTCGCTGGTCGAGACGCCGAGCACGGTGAGGAGATGCGGCGCGCCCAGCACGGCCACGGCGCGCGCCTCGCCTCGCGAGGCGGCCGAGACGTCGAGCCCCAGCACATCCTCCCGCGCCGCGCGCTCGGTCAGGTTGACCACGCCCGTCAGGGCCCCCGCGCCGTAGGGGCCCGCCCCGGCGCCCTTGACGATCTCCGCCGCCTCCAGGGACTCCGGCGGAAGAGCTCCACCCCCGGAACGCGCCGCAGCGCCTCGGCGAGGCGGGGACTGCGCTCCAGCGTCTCGGAGGGAAGCCGGACGACCGCGAAGGCCGCCATGGCGGGGCTGGGGGGCAGGCGCGGCGCCGTCACCTGAACTTCGGCCACGGTGGGGACAGGGGCGAGCCCGGAGGCGGGCGTCGCCGGCGGCAGATCGGCCATCGGACCTCTTCGACTATCGGAGTTTCAATCACTTGTGGGTGATTTTTGCGGGGTGCGTCAATCTGTGGAGAGTTCGTTCAGCCTGTCTGGGGTAAGAGCCGCCTTCTTTCGCGAGACCTTTCATGGCCCTGCCCTCTCCGAGCGAAATCATCGCGGCCCTTCTCGTCCCGTCCAACTGGATCGGGGGGACCACGATCACCTACAGCGTGCCCCGCGCCGGCTCGACCTGGCCGACCTATGGAGCGGACGAGGAGCCCGGCGATCCCGCCTACGGCGTGCTGAACGCGGCGCAGGCCCAGCGGTTCGCCGCGGCGATCGAGGCGTGGGACCGGGTCATGGCGGTGAACTTCGCCCAGACCGACGACGTCGCCGCGCCCGGGGCCATCCGGGTCGCCTTCACCGACGTCTCCGGCGAGGACGGCGAGAACACCTGGGGCTATGCCTATTACCCGCCCTATGGGGGCGGGGGCGGCTCGGCCTATATGAGCGACATCTGGATCAGCGCCGAGCACGCCGGCTCCGACTTCGCCGCCGGCCGCTACGACTTCAGCGCCATGATCCACGAGATCGGCCACGCCATCGGGCTCAAGCACAGCTTCGAGGACGGGGCGACCCTCCCGGCCGAATACGATTCCACCCGCTACACGGTGATGTCCTATACGGCCCCGACCGATGTGCTCTTCTGGCGCGCCGAGGCCACCCAGACGGGCGTGAAGATCGTGCCGCAGGCGGTCTATCCCGAAACCCCGATGGTCTTCGACATCGCCGCCATCCAGCAGCGGTACGGCGCCGATCCGGCGACGGCCGCCGGCGACACGACCTACCGCTGGGACGAGAGCCGCCCCTTCTTCCAGAGCCTCTACGACGCGGGCGGGATCGACACCTTCGACCTCTCCGGCAATCTGCGCGGATCGGCCGTCGACCTGGCCCCCGGCGCCTATTCGTCGATCGCCTACTTCTCCGTCGCCGAGCAGATCGCCCAGATGACCGCCCGCTTCCCCTGGGCGGCGGACTTCTTCCAGGAAAACATCGCCAAGCCCGAAACCTACACCTTCTCGAAGAATCTCGGCATCGCCTTCAACACCGTGATCGAGAACGTCGTCGGCAGCCCGGACGCCGACACGGTGCTGGGCAACGCCGCCGACAACCAGATCTGGGGCGGCGGCGGGCTCGACTACCTGCGCGGCATGGACGGGAACGACCAGCTCTGGGGCGGGGCGGAGTTCGACGACATCCACGGCAATGTCGGCGACGACACCCTGCACGGCGAGGACGGCGACGACTGGGTGGTCGGCGGCAAGGACAACGACCTGCTCTACGGCGACGCCGGGGGCGACATCGTCTACGGCAATCTGGGGAACGACACCTGCCACGGGGGAACCGGCGCCGACCTGGTCCGCGGCGGCAAGGACAACGACTCCCTGAGCGGCGGCGACGGAAACGACTGGCTCTCCGGCGACCGCGGCGACGACACCCTCGCCGGGGGCGCCGGGGCCGACATCTTCCACTCCTCGGGCGACGCCGGCCTCGACCGCGTGCTCGACTTCGACAGCGCCCAGGGCGACCGCGTGCTGCTCGATCCCGGTACGACCTACAGCCTGCGCTTCGAGGGCGCGGACACGATCATCGACCTGGCCTGGAGCGGCCAGCCCGTCGCCGGTCAGATCGTCTTGGTGGGCGTCACGGCGGCCACGCTCGGCGACTGGCTGATCGCCTGAGGCCCTACGGCTCCGGCAGGCGTTCGATCAGCTTGTCCGGCGTGATCGGAAACGACCGGACCCGGACGCCGCAGGCGTTGTAGACGGCGTTGGCGATCGCCGCCGGCGCGCCGCAGATGCCGAGTTCGCCGACGCCCGTGGCCTGGATCGGGCTGGCGACCGGATCCCGCTCCTCCACCAGCGTCACGTCGAGGTGGGGGACGTCGAGATTGACCGGGATGTGGTACTCGGCGAAGTCCGGATTGACGATGTGGCCGTCGCGGACGTCGAACACCTCCTCCTCGGTGAGGGCGGAGCCGATGCCCCAGACCATGCCGCCCATGCATTGCGACGTCGCGGTCTTGGGATTGAGGATGCGGCCGAGGCTGAACACTCCGTCGAAGCGCCGCACGCGGGTCTCGCCGGTATAGGCGTTGACCCCCACCTCGGCGAAGAAGGCCCCGTACATCGCCGCCGAGAAGTCCTCGGAGGTCTTGCCGCCCTTGAAGTGGCCGATCTCTTCCAGGGTCTCGCCCTGCAGCAGGTCGGCCAGGGCGATGCGGCGGTTGTCGCCCTGGGCGAAGCCGTCCTTGAGGGTCAAGTCGGGCTCGGCGCAGCCCAGCCGTTCGGCCACCGCCTCGCGGATCGCCTCGCAGGCGAGGAAGACCGCCGCGCCGGTGGACGGCGCCCCCCAGCTGCCGCCCGAGCCGGAGCCGGGGGGAAACTGCGAGTCGCCAAGCCTGACCTCCACCCGTCCGATGTCGAGGCCCAGCATCTCGGCGGCGATCTGACCGAGCACCGCATAGGTGCCGGTGCCGATATCGGTCATGTCGCTGGCGACGACAGCCGTCCCGTCGGGCCGCAGGGTCACCCGGGCCTGGGCCTCGTTGAGGTTGTGAACCCGCGCCGCGGCGGCCATGCCGACCCCGATCCACCACTCGCCCTCCTGCTTCCGGCAGGGCTTTCGCGCCTCGGCCCGCCAGCCGAACCGCTCGGCGCCCAGGCGAAGACACTCGGCGAGCTTTCGCGAGCTGTAGGGGATGTCCTGGCTGGGATGCCTGTCGGGAATGTTGCGCAGCCGCAGCTCGACCGGCTCGATCCCCGCCGCCTCCGCCAGTTCGTCCATGGCGCACTCCAGCGCCTGCATGCCGACCGCCTCTCCCGGCGCGCGCACCGAGCCGGCGGTGACCCGATGGAGGCGGGCGACGTCGACCCGCAGGATCCGGTTCTCACCGCGGTAGAGGAACTCGCTGGCCTGGACGACCGGCTCGGCGAAGGTCTCGCCTGGCAGGTTGGACACCCGCGCCTCGTGGCCGAGGCCGATCAGCCGTCCCTCCGCATCGGCGGCCAGGCGCAGGCGCTGATGCGTTTCGGACCGGCGCATGACGCACTGGAAGACCTGCTGGCGCAGCAGGACGACCCGCACGGGCCGGCCCAGCCGCATCGCCGCGGCCGAGGCGGCGGTGATCTCGGGCGCGATGCCCAGCTTCGAACCGAAGCCGCCGCCCACGAAGGGCGCGATCGAGCCCGCGTCGCCGAGCACCGCGATGCTCGGCGGGCCGCCGGCGGCGGCGGGAGCGATGTCGCCGGCCGCGACGCGCGCCGCGCGCGCGCGCGCGAGCGACGCCTTCGTGAACGGCAGCGCGCCGCCCTCGTTCTTGAGCAGCACGGCG
>CAYQPL010000032.1:7523-7991 GCA_964419395.1 uncultured Phenylobacterium sp.
GGCGGCGGCGAGCTCCTTCACGTTGTACTTGATCATCTGCAGGCTCGAATGGACCGTCAGCCTCTCGCCATCCCATTGGGCGAGGCTGGCGTGCGGCTCCATCGGCGCGCTGTTGTGGCATTCGGTGGCGTAGGTCGCATCGATCGCATAGGCCGCCTGCGTCATCGCCGCGGCGAGATCGCCCTGCTCGGTCGGTTCGCCGGAAGGCGCCACAGGCGCGTCCGGGTCGTCTGGGCGGACCGGTGCGTCCGCATCCGCCCTGTAGCTCACCCGCAGATGCTTGGCGGCGTGCCGCGCCTGTTCGAAGGTCTCGGCGACCACCAGGGCGATCGGCTGGCCGTAGTAGCTCACCTGGCGCACCTGCCGGACCGGCGACTCTCCGGCGCCGCCCTGGGCCGCGCGGGCGGTCATCCGATCATCGCAGATCACGGCGACGACGCCCGGCAGGTCCTTGCCGGAATCCTCGTC
>CAYQPL010000032.1:8001-9394 GCA_964419395.1 uncultured Phenylobacterium sp.
GTCGATGGCCGTCACCTCGCCCTTGGCGATGGTTGCGGTGACCAGGACGCCTTCAAGGGCCCCTTCGACCTGATACTCCGCCGCGTAGACCGCCCGGCCGGTGGTCTTGGCGGGCCCCTCGGGGCGGTCGAGCGGCTTGCCGATGACACCCTGGGCCATGGCGTCGAGCCGGTTGCGGTCGTCCGGCTGGTCCATCGTGAGTGAACGGGTCATCCCGCGCCTCCCGTCGCTTCGCGCAGGACGGCCTTGAGCGTGCGCCGCGCCATGGGAATCTTGAAGTCGTTGGCGCCTTGGCCCTGCGCGCCGGCCAGCAGACGATCGGCTGCCGCCTCGAAGACCTCGTCGGACGGCGTCCGACCGGAGAGAAGCGCGTCCACCTCGGGGTCATGCCAGGGCTTGTGGGCGAGACCACCGAAGGCGAGCCTCGCCGAGGCGATGCGCGTCCCCTCCATCCGCACCACGGCGGCCACGGACACCAGGGCGAAGGCGTAGGAGGCGCGGTCCCGGACCTTGCGATAGAGCTGACGTCCGCAGGCCGGCGGCGGCAGCAGCACCGCGGTGATCACCTCGCCGGGGTCGAGCACATTGTCCTTTTCCGGGCGGTCGCCGGGCAGCCGGTGGAAGTTGCGCACAGGAATGACGCGGGTGCCGGAGTCTCCGCCCGCAAGTTCCACCGAGGCGTCCAGCGCGTAGAGCGCCACGGCCATGTCCCCGGGATAGGTGGCGATGCAATGGTCGCTGGCGCCCAGCACGGCATGCAGCCGGTTGAAGCCGCCGATAGCCGAGCAGCCGCTGCCCGGATCGCGCTTATTGCAGGCGGTGTCGCGATTGTAGAAGTAAAAGCAGCGGGTGCGCTGGCACAGGTTGCCGCCTGTCGTGGCCTTGTTCCGCAACTGGAAGGTCGCGCCGGCCAGGATGGCGCGGGCCAGCACCGGGTAGTCGCGCCGGATACGGGGATCGGCCGCGCACGCGCTGTTGCTGACCAGGGCCCCGATCCGCAGACCCTCGCCCTCGGCCTCCATCGTCTTCAGCGGAAGGCGGTTGATGTCGACGAGCCGATCCGGGGCCTCGACCTCCAGCTTCATCAGATCGAGGAGGTTTGTTCCGCCGGCGATCAGGCGGGCCCCGTCGCGCAGCTGTCGGGCCGCATCCTCCACCCCCTCGGCCCGGGAATAGGCGAAGGGCTTCACGACCGGCCCTCGCTCACCTCGAGAATGGCGTCGACGATGTTGGAATAGGCCCCGCAGCGGCACAGATTGCCGCTCATCCGCTCTCGTACCTCCTCGGCCGTCAGGCGCGGCGGCGCTTCCAGGTCGTCACTGACGAAACTCGCCCAGCCGGCGCGCGCCTCCTCGAGCATGGCGGCGGCCGAACAGATCTGGCCCGGCGTGCA
>CAYQPL010000032.1:9404-10097 GCA_964419395.1 uncultured Phenylobacterium sp.
CGCACTGGTAGCCGTCATGTTTCACGAACGCCGCCTGGAGCGGATGCATGTCGTCCGGAGAGCCCAGCCCCTCGATGGTGGTGACCTCGTCGCCGTCGTGCATCACCGCCAGGGTGAGGCACGAATTGATGCGCTCGCCGTTCACGATCACCGTGCAGGCGCCGCACTGGCCGTGATCGCAGCCCTTCTTCGTCCCGGTCAGGCCGCAGTCGCGGCGGAGGAAGTCGAGCAGGCTGGTGCGGGGGTCTCCGACGAACGCCTTCGCCTCACCGTTGATCGTCAACGCCATCGGGTCTCCTTTCGGCTCGCCCGCATGTGCGGCGACGGGCCGTTGAACCCGTCAGCCCCGGGGCGGTTCCGCCAGGGACGGCGCGGCGAGACGTGCTGATTCCGCCCGCAGGCGGCTCCGGACGGCGGCCGGGCGTCGCGGCCGCGGGCGCCGCCAAAGGCCGCGCCGCCCCCCGGGGACGGCGCTCTGTGGCTTCCGGGACGCACCCCCGAAGGGGGGCGCTGGCTACTTCTTGATGAAGCCGCCGAATTTGGAGTTGAAGCGCGCCACGCGACCGGCGCGGTCCATCAGGTGCTGGTTGCCGCCGGTCCAGGCCGGGTGCGTCAGCGGATCGATGTCCAGGTTCAGGGTGGCGCCTTCCTTCTGGTAGGTCGAGCGCGTCTGATAGGTCGTGCCGTCCGTCA
>CAYQPL010000032.1:10107-12076 GCA_964419395.1 uncultured Phenylobacterium sp.
CATTCGCGGGTATTGGCCAGCGCGTCGGGGCTGAAACCGTCGCCCTCCCAGCCCAGGCCGCCGAGGCCGTAGATTTCCAGCAGCAGTTCGGCGCGGGTCTGGTTCACCACCGACGAGACATTCTTCAGGATCGAGGTGGCGGCGCTCGGGCCAGCCCCCTTCGACTCCGCCGCCGCGCGGTCCATGGTCAGGCGCAGCAGCTTCCTGTCCATCAGGTGCTCGGTCAGCCGGCGGCGCAAGTCTGAGTCGGCCAGGCGGCCGGACGCATCGAGCCCGATTTCCTCGGCCGCCACCTGGTTCAGGGGCCGCCCCTCCCCCGGCCGCGCCGGCGCGTCCTCGCTGCGCTGGCGTTCGTACTGCAGCAGGCGCTTGCCCACCGTCCACCCGCCGTTCAGGGGGCCCAGAAGGTGCTCCTTCGGGACCCTCACGTCGGTGAAGAAGGTCTCGCAGAAGGGCGAGGAGCCCGAGATCAGCCGGATCGGCCGCACCTCGATCCCGGGCGAGCGCATGTCGATCATCAGGAAGCTGATGCCTTCGTGCTTCTTCGTCGTGTCGGTGCGCACCAGACAGAAGCACCAGTCGGCGTACTGGGCGCCCGAGGTCCAGATCTTCTGGCCGTTCACCAGGAAGTGGTCGCCCCGGTCCTCCGCCCGCGTCTGGAGCGAGGCGAGGTCCGAACCCGCGCCCGGCTCCGAATAGCCCTGGCACCAGCGCCGTTCGCCGCGCGCGATCGGCGGGATATGGCGCTGCTTCTGTTCCTCGGTCCCGTACTCCAGAAGCGTCGGGCCGAACATCCGCACGCCCATGGACCAGCCGATGGGGTTCCAGCCGCCGGCGCGGCGGATTTCTTCGCGCACGACGCGAGCCTCCGTCGGCGATAGGCCGCCGCCGCCATACTCGGCCGGCCAGGTCGGCACGCCCCAGCCCTTGGCGCAGAGGCGCTGCTTCCACGTCTCGAAGGGCTCGGTGTCCTCAGGGTCGCGCTGGCCCATGACCGGCGCCCGTCCCGCCAACGCCTTGGGAAAGTTCGCCTCGACCCAGGCGCGCGCTTCGGCGCGGAGGTCGTCGAGTTCGGTGGTCATAGCGGCCCTCCCAGGCTCTCGCGGCGCATCGGAGCTCCTTCGGTTAGATCGTAGTGGTGCGACCGTCAACAATCGGCCCGCTCGTAGCTGCTCGGCATCGCTGGTGTGGTGCGGCATCGGAACGGCGACGCAACGACGGTTGCCAGCTGTGCGGCGTCATGTATTGGTGTGATCGTCAACAACGACGCGGAGGAGACCCCTGATGGCGCCCTATGCGAGCGGCCGCGTGTTCCACGACGCCGACAGCCACGTGATGGAGCCCGCCGACTGGCTGATGAACTATGCCGATGGCCCGCTCCTGGAGCACCTGAAGCAGCGCAAGTCCGTCGAGCGGATCGAGACCCAGGTGGCCGCCGCGCGAAAGCGCGCGGAAGACCCCGAGGCGGGCCGCCAGGCCGCCGAGAACCTGATCGCCGGTCCCAAGGGCTGGATCGCCTACGGCGCCTTCGATGCGGCCGAGCGCAGGCGCGCCCTGGACGAGCTCGGCTTCTCGCGACAGCTCGTCTTCGCCACCTCCTCGCTGGCGCACTTCCGCGACGCCAAGGAGCCCGAGGTGAAGTTCGCCGGCGCCCGCGCCCACAACCGCGCCATGGCCGCCTTCTGCGCCGACGAGCGACTGATCGGGGTGGGTTTCGTGCCGCTGGACGATCCGGATCAGGCGGTGGACCTGGCCCGTGAGGCCATCGATCTGGGCTGCGGCGCGCTCTGGGTGCCCTCGACCCCGGCCGGGGACCGGTCGCCCGGCCATCCGGACCTCGATCCGATCTGGGACCAGCTGGCCGCGCTTTCGATAGCCAGCCACCTCAAACCATCCGAGTACGCCCCAAAAAAGTGAGGGGCATGCATCAGGACCAAGATACGGTCGGTCAAACAGCCTGCGCCAAATC
>CAYQPL010000032.1:12086-25095 GCA_964419395.1 uncultured Phenylobacterium sp.
GACCTCGATCCGTTCTGGAACCTGCTGGCCGACAGCCGCACGCCCTTCATGCTGCACATCGGACAAGGCTCCCGCGTCCTGCCGCGGCAGTACAACAACAACGGCAAGCCGCGCTCGCCCGACCTGCACGGCGGCGGCGAGAACCTGCGCTTCCAGGACTTTGTGGTGCTGCCCTTCTCGGCCCAGATGTTCCTGGCCGCGCTCGTCTATGACGGCCTTTTCGATCGCGTGCCCGATCTGCGCGGCGGGGTCATCGAGTTCGGCGCCGCCTGGGTGCCCGGCTTCCTGCGCCAGCTCGATCTCGGCTATCGCAGCTTCTCCAAGACCGATCCGCAGCTGAAGGCCCTGGCCCTGAAGCCTTCGGAATACATGCGCAGGCACGTGAAGTTCACGCCCTTCCCCGGCGAGGACGCCGGCTACCTGATCAAGGACGCCGGGCCTGAGCTCTTCCTCTTCTCCAGCGACTATCCGCATCCGGAGGGGACGAACGACCCCATCGGCCGCTTCGAGCGCACCTTCGCCGACATCGGAGAGGACGCGCGCGAGCGGTTCTACAGCCGCAATTTCGAAGAGATGATGGGCGCCTTCTAAGCGCGTCCGCAGCAAGGGAGGATCGCCATGGGCGACGTCATCCAGGGCCGCGTGATCGAGGGCGACTACCGCGCGCCTCACAACGGCTTCCAGCAGGCTCCGGGCTCGATCCACAACGACGAGGTGGCCTCCAAGCTCGGCTTCAAGGGCGGCACGGTGCCGGGTTCGGTCCACATGGACCAGTTCGCGCCGATGCTGGTGGAGGCCTACGGGACCGACTGGTTCGCCGGCGGGACCATGTCGCTGCACTTCACCCAGGCCACGGTCGATCGCGAGGAGGTTCGCGCCGTCATGGAGGTCGCCGAGCCGCGCTCGCGCCTGACCATGTTCAATCGCGACGGCGCCCAGGTCTGCGTCGGCACTGCGGCCGGTCATGCGCGCGACCCGAATTCCGAACTGTCCCGCCGCATGACCGCCCAGGCCCCGGCCGAGGCCGGCGCCCTGCGGATCCTGGCGGGCTATGCGGTGGGCGACACGACCGCCGACATTCCCATGCGGATCGAGCGGGAGTCGCTCGAGAAGTCCCTCGGCCGCATCACCGAGCGGCTGCCCCTTTACGACGAGGGGGTCCTCCCCCCCTCTCACCTCGTGCGGCTGGCCCATATCAGCCGCCCCACGGTGCTGGCCAAGGTGAACCAGTCCGTGGGCCTCTTTGGCGCGCTGGAGATCCGGATCGCGAACGGACCGCTGAAGGCGGATCACGACTATGTCGGCCGGACCACCATGCTCAAGCTCACCGAAAGCCCGAAGACGGAGAACGCCTGGTACGACGTCGACATCGCCGACGCCGCCACCGGCGAAGACGTGGCCACGGTCACCTTCATGATCCGCTTCATGAAGGCGTCCTCGCCGCTCTGGGCGGCGGACTGAGCCACAGGATCGGCTGCGGCTGGATCGGCGCGCGCCCCTGGCTTAGCCTGAGGCGATGGCCCCGCCGATCCCCGCCGTCTCCGCCGAAGAGCCGCCGCCCCCGCTGACCCGCGAGGCGCTCTACGAACTCGTCTGGACCACCCCGCTCTCCGCCCTCGCCGCGCGTTGGGGCCTGAGCCGTAACGGCCTGGCCAAGATCTGCGACCGCCTGCTCGTCCCCTATCCTGGCCGCGGATACTGGAACACCCAGCGCGCCGAGCGTCCGTCTCTGCCGCCCGCCCCGCCCGGCGTCGACACCCGGCTCGACCTTACGGCGCGCGCCGGACGACCGCGGCGCGCCCGCACGCGCCTGTCGCCGGAGGCGAGGCGCGAGCAGCTAATGGAGACCGCCGCCGGCCTGCTCGCCCGCGAGGGCCTGCACGCGGCGACCATGAAGCGGGTCGCACGGGAGGCGGGTCTGTCCGAAGCCCAGGCGCACAACCACTTCCCCCGGCGCACCGACCTGCTGGTCGCCCTGGCCCGCCGCGAACTGGCGGCCATGAACGACGAGCGGCAGGCCGAGATCGAGCGCGGCCATGACAACCTGACCCGCGTGACGCTTTCGACCCTGGCCTATCTGCGGCAGGTGGAGCAGCGCGGCGCCCTGATCCAGCGGCTGCTGAACAGCGCCGAGGTGCGGGCCGGTCTGCGCGCCGAGCGGGAGCAGCAGCGCGGCTATTCGCGGCGCCGCATGACCGACCGGCTGACGGGTCAATATGGCGTGGAGGCCGACCTGGCGCGCGGCGCCACGGTGGTGCTGACGGCGGTCTGCCTCCGGGCCGGGCGCCTGCTGGCCGAGCGCAAGATCCCGCTGCGCATGGCCGAGCGTCTGAGCCTGGCCATCGTCACCGCGGGCAACCGCGAGATCGTGCAGGGCGTCAGCCGGCCTCCGGCCTGAGGGACCGCAGGGCGGCGCCGATCAGCCGCGCCGTCAGTTCCCGCCCGCGCTCGGGACCGAGATCGCCAGCCCGGACCATCCGGCCCGCCTCCTCCGGAATGGTCGTCATCAGGCTGAGCGCAGCCACCGCCTCCTTCGCCGACAGGCGCAACACCCTGCGCGCCGTGCGCGCCAGCCGCCGCGAGAGACGGTCGCGCAGGCGCACGACCTCCGGATCGAGCCGGCCGGCCATGAAGGGATCGCGCAGGATGACGTGGACCGCCGGGCCGGCGGCGGCGATGTCGGCGAAATAGATTTCGGCGCAGGCCTGGGCCGTCGCCGACAGGTCGGGATCGGCCGCGGCCTCCGCCAGCCCAGCGGCCGCGAGCGCCGCAAACCGCCGCAGGAGCACGGCGTTGGCCAGGGCGTGCTGATCGGGGAAGTAGGCATAGATCAGCGCCTTGCTGACTCCGGCGGCGCGGCCAAGTTCGTCGAGTGGCAGCGGCAGCCCGCCATGAGCCTGCAGGAGCGCCTCGGCGGCGTCGAGAATCTGGGCGCGCCGGACCTCCGGCGCCAGCCGCGCCCGCCCCTTCGTCTGCCCCGTGGCGGAATCCATCTCCGGCTTTGTGCGCCGAGGGCGGCGCCGGCGCAAGCCGTGCGGCTCCGCGCGCTCGGCGACTAGTGACATTGGCACCACTAGTGGCATAGTGGTGCGGCACGTGACCCTTCGGACGGACGCGGGCAAGCCCGGGGTCCGTCCGCCTTTCTTTGAAGCATTTTTGGGTCCGGTCCCCGGAAGGCGCCCCGAGAGCGTCCCGGCCGGATCAGGGAGAGACGCGATGGCGGGACGGCTGGACGATACGGCCGCAGCGGAGCTGCATGCCTTGGCGATGGCGGGCATGGCGCCGGCCTTCTGGGCCCGGCGACAGCCGGACAGGCCGGCGATCTACGAGATGTCCGGCCCCACCCGCACCTTCGGCGAGCTGAACGCCAACGCCAACCGCATCGCCCGCCTGATGCGCGCGCACGGCCTCGGCCCCGGCGACGCCGTCGCCCTGGTCTGCCCCAACCGGGCGGAATTCGCCGACGTGCTCTTCGGCTGCCAGCGCGCGGGCCTGCGCATGACGCCGGTCAACTGGCACATGACGCCGGACGAGATCGCCTATGTGATCGACAACTGCGAGGCCAAGGCCTTGTTCGCCGACGCAGCCGTGGCCGGCGTCGATCAGGCGGCCGCTCAATGTCCGAACCTGACGGTGAAGGTGGCCATCGGCGCACCGCTCGACGGCTTTCTCGACTATGAGGCGGCCCTGGCCGACTCCGCCGGCGAGGACATCGCCGACCCCGTCCGCGGCCACACCATGCTCTATTCGTCCGGCACCACCGGACGGCCGAAGGGCGTCTACAAGCCCAACGCGCCGGTCCCGACCTACGACCCCGCCTATCGCGACGACGATGTGCACTTCTGCACCGGCCCGGCCTATCACGCCTCGCCGCTGGCGGGCGATGTCCGCAAGGCCCTGATCAACGGCGTGCCCAGCGTGCTGCTCGACAAATGGGACAACGAGAAGGTCCTGGCGGCCATCGAGCGCCATCGCGTGACCCGCAGCCATTTCGTGCCGATCATGTTCCAGCGCCTGCTCGGCCTGCCGGAAGAGGTGCGCCGCCGCTATGACCTGAGCTCCCTGCGGCGGATCTCCCATGGCGCCGCGCCGTGTCCGCCGGAGGTGAAGCAGGCCATGATCGAATGGCTGGGGCCGGTGCTGTTCGAGTACTATGCGGGCTCGGAAGGCGGCGTCGGCTTCTGGGTCACCTCGGAAGACTGGCTGAAGAAGCCCGGTACGGTGGGCAAGCGGCCGGATCCGGACGCGGCGAAGATCCTCGACGACGCCGGGAACGAGCTGCCCCCGGGGGTCTCGGGCGCCATCTACATGCGGCTCGCCGATCAGGGCGGCTTCGAATACTTCAAGGACAGCGCCAAGACGGACGCCGGCCGCCGCGACGGCTACTTCACCATGGGCGACGTCGGCTATTTCGACGAGGACGGCTACCTGTTCCTCACCGGCCGCAGCGCCGAGACGATCATCGTCGGCGGGGTGAACATCTATCCCCAGGAAATCGACAACGAGCTGATCAAGCATCCCGCCGTCGCCGATTCCTGCACCGTCGGCGTGCCGCACGCCGAGTACGGCGAGGAAGTCCGCGCGGTCATCGAGCTGGCGCCCGGCTACGCCCCATCCGATGAGCTGAAGGACGAAATCCTCGCCTTCGCGCGCAGCGCCGTGGCCAAGTACAAGGTCCCCCGCGGCGTCGACTTCGTCGCGCGCCTGCCGCGGAGCGAGGCGGGGAAGATCCAGCGCAATCGTGTCCGCGCCCCCTATTGGGAGGGCCGCGCGCGGGCGATCTGACCCGCCGCGGTTCGCCCGCCAAGGCCCGCCGATCCGGTGCGGAGGGGGCGGGCCAAGCGAGCCCCGCCTTTACGCCGCCCTTATGTCGGTCCCCGCAGAGCCGTGTCGCACCCTTACGGGGGGCGGCGCCATGGATGGCGCCTCTTCAACGACGGGGCGCAGGTCCATGCTCGACATCCTCTATCTGGCGCTGGCGCTGGGCGCCTTCGCCCTCTTCGGCGCCCTCGCCGCCGGGCTTCGGCGGCTCTGACATGGCCGAACTCGTGCTCTGGGGGGCCGGCGCCCTTCTGATCGGCGGCTACATGTTGGCGGCCCTGCTGCGGCCCGACCGCTTCTGACGGACAACTTCCATGAACTGGCAAGGCTGGGCGGAGATCGCCCTGACCCTGGGGCTGCCCTTCGTGCTGGGCTGGCCCACAGGCGTCTTCCTCTCGCGCGTCTGGAACGGGGAGCCGACCTGGCTCGATCCCCTTCTCCGCCCCGTCGAGCGGGGCTTCTACGCCGCCCTCGGCGTCGCCCCGCAGCGGTCGCAGACCTGGTTCGGCTATGCCGGCGGCCTGCTTGCCTTCAACGCCGCGGGCTTCCTGCTGCTCTACGCGATCCTGCGGCTGCAGGGCGTCCTGCCGCTCAACGGCCAGGGGTTCGACGGACTGTCCGCGCCGCTGGCCTTCAACACGGCGGTCAGCTTCGTCACAAACACCAACTGGCAGGCCTATAGCGGCGAAAGCACGATGTCCCACCTCAGCCAGATGGCGGGGCTGACGGTGCAGAACTTCCTGTCGGCGGCCACCGGCGCGACGGTCGCCGCGGCCCTGGCGCGCGGCTTCGCCGCCGATCGCGGCGACGGCGTCGGCAACGTCTGGGCCGACCTGGTGCGCACGACGCTGTGGGTCCTGCTGCCGCTTTCGCTCGTCGTCGCCCTGGCCCTGGCGGCGCTGGGCGTGCCCCAGACCCTGTCGGCCTCGGCGAGCGCCACGACCCTGGAGGGCGGCGAGCAGACCCTGCCCCTCTTCGCCGCCGCCAGCCAGTTGGCCATCAAGCAGCTGGGCGTCAATGGCGGGGGGATCTACGGCGTGAATTCCGCTCATCCGTTCGAGGGGCCCACCCCGCTGGCCAATCTCGTCGCCGCGGTGTCGATGAACCTGCTCGGCTGGGCGGCCTTCTTCGCCTTCGGCCGCACGGCGCTGGCCGGCCGCAGCGTCCGCGCCCTGGCCCTGGCGGCCCTCCTCCTGCTGAGCGCCGGCGCCGCGGCCCTCTACTGGACCGAGACGCAAGCCCCGCCGGCCCTGGTCGCCGCCGGCGCCGAGGCTTCGGCGAACATGGAAGGCAAGGAGGTCCGCTTCGGCCCGGCCGCCTCGGCCGTCTGGGCGGCCATGACCACCGGCGCCTCCAACGGCTCGGTCAACTCCATGCACGCCAGCTACATGCCCCTGGGCGGCGGCGTGCAGCTCTTCCTGATGCAGCTCGGCGAGATCCTGCCCGGCGGTATCGGGACGGGCGTCGCCTTCATGGTCCTGATGGCCGTGCTCGCCGTCTTCGTGGCCGGCCTGATGGTGGGCCGGACGCCGGAATATCTCGGCAAGAAGATCGAGGCGCGGGAGGTCCAGCTGGCCATGCTGGCGGTTCTCGTCCTGCCGCTGCTGATCCTCGGCTTCTCCGCCGTCGCCGCGGTCCTGCCGATGGCGCTGGAGAGCCTGGCCAACGCCGGTCCCCACGGCCTGTCGGAGATCCTCTACGCCTACACCTCGGCCAGCGCCAACAACGGCTCGGCCTTTGCGGGCCTGTCGGCCGATACGCCCTGGTGGAACACCACCCTGGGCCTGGCCATGCTGGCCGGGCGCTATCCGGGCGTCGTCCTCATGCTGGCCGTGGCCGGCGCCCTGGCGGCCAAGCCCCGGCTCGCCCCCTCGGCCGGGACCCTGCCCACCGAAGGCGGCCTCTTCGTCGGCCTCCTGGCCGGCGTCATCCTGATCCTCGGGGGCCTGCAGTTCTTCCCCGCCCTCGCGCTCGGCCCGATCGTCGAACACTTCCAGGCGCTGCAGGTCCTGGATGCGGCCCCTCGGAGCCCCCTCTGATGAGCACCACCGACCTTCCCCTCGGGACCGGCCGCCGCCAGTCCCTGGCCACGGCGCTGGACGCCGCCATCCTCGCCCGGGCGGCCCGCCAGGCCCTGGTCAAGCTGGATCCCCGTCGCCTGACCGGCAATCCGGTCATCTTCGCCACCTGGTGGGTGGCCCTGCTCGCCACCGCCTCGGCGGCCCTGCTCGTGGCGGGACGCGGAGAGGATGGCGCGTTCGCGATCCAGGTGGCCGCCTGGCTGTGGGCCACCGTCCTCTTCGCCAATCTGGCCGAGGCTATCGCCGAGGGCCGGGGCAAGGCCGCCGCCGACAGCCTGCGGGCCAGCCGGACCACCACCAAGGCCAAGCTCATCGTCGACGAGCAGACCGGGACCATCGTCCCCACCCCGGCCCACGAGCTGGGCGCCGGCCAGCTGGTGCTGGTCGAGGCCGGGGACGTCATCCCCGCCGACGGCGAGATCGTCGAGGGCGTGGCCTCGGTCAACGAGGCGGCCATCACCGGCGAGAGCGCGCCGGTGATCCGCGAGAGCGGCGGCGACCGCTCGGCCGTGACCGGGGGCGCCACCGTCGTCTCCGACTGGATCAAGGTCCGCGTCACCTCCGAACCCGGCGGCGCCTTCCTCGACCGCATGATCGCCATGGTGGAGGGCGCCAACCGCCGCAAGACGCCCAACGAGGTCGCCCTCGCCGTGCTGCTGGCGGGGCTGACCCTGGTCTTCCTGATCGCCGTGGTGACGCTGGTGGGTCTGGGCGCCTATTCCGGCGTGGCGCTCTCGCCCCTGGTGCTCGGGGCCCTCTTCGTCACCCTGATCCCGACCACCATCGGCGGCCTGCTCTCGGCCGTGGGCATCGCCGGCATGGACCGTCTGCTGAAGGTCAATGTGCTCGCCACCTCCGGCCGGGCCGTGGAGGCCGCCGGCGACGTCGACACCCTGCTGCTCGACAAGACGGGCACCATCACCTTCGGCGCCCGCATGGCGACCGAGGTGATCCCCGCCCCCGGCGTGCGGCCCGAGCGGGCCCTGGCCGCCGCGCTCCTCGCCTCCCTCGCCGACGAGACGCCGGAGGGCCGGTCCATCGTCGAACTCGCCCGCGGACTCGGGGTGATCCTGCCCATGCCCGAGGGGGCGGAGCCCGTCGCCTTCTCCGCCGTGACCCGCCAGTCGGGCCTGACGGCCGAGGGGCGATCCTGGCGGAAGGGGGCGGTGGACGCCGTTCTGCGCAGCGTCGGCCTCGCGGCCGAAGAGGCGCCGACGGAGCTGATGGCCGCCGTCGACCGCATCGCCCGCGCCGGCGGCACGCCCCTGGCGATCAGCGAGGACGGGGTCCTGGTGGGGGTCGTCCACCTGAAGGACGTGGTGAAGCCCGGCGTGAAGGCGCGCTTCGCCGACCTGCGCCGCATGGGCCTGCGCACGGTCATGATCACCGGCGACAATCCCGTCACCGCCGCGGCCATCGCCTCGGAGGCCGGGGTCGACGACTTCCTCGCCGAGGCCACGCCGGAGGACAAGCTGCGCCTGATCCGGGCCGAGCAGGCCAAGGGCCGGCTGGTGGCCATGTGCGGCGACGGGGCCAACGACGCCCCCGCCCTGGCCCAGGCCGATGTCGGGGTGGCCATGCAGACCGGCGCCCAGGCGGCCCGGGAAGCCGGCAACATGGTCGACCTGGACTCCGACCCGACCAAGGTCATCGAGATCGTCGAGGTCGGAAAGCAGATGCTGATCACCCGCGGCGCGCTGACCACCTTCTCCGTCGCCAACGACGTGGCCAAGTACTTCGCCATCATCCCGGCCATGTTCGTGACCGCCCTCCCGGCCCTGGGGGCGCTGAACATCATGGGGCTTTCCAGTCCGCAGAGCGCCATCCTGTCGGCGGTGATCTTCAACGCCCTGATCATCGTGCTGCTGATCCCGCTGGCGCTGCGGGGCGTGCGCTACCGGGCTCTGGGCGCCGCCAGGCTGCTGTCGCGCAATCTCGCCCTCTACGGCCTGGGCGGTCTCGTCGCCCCCTTCGTGGGCATCAAGCTCATCGACCTCGCCCTTTCGGCCCTCGGCCTCGCCTGAGGCGCAAAGGAGACCCGCATGCTCGCCCTGATCCGCCCCGCCGTCGCCGGCGTCGGCCTCTTCACCCTCCTCCTCGGCCTCGTCTATCCCCTGGCGGTGACCGGCGCGGCCCAGGCCCTGTTCCCCGCCCAGGCGAACGGCAGCCTGATCCGCCGCGACGGCCAGGTCGTCGGCTCGGCCCTGATCGGCCAGGCCTTCGTCTCGCCGCGTTACTTCCACGGCCGCCCCTCGGCGGTGAACTACGACGCCGCAGGCTCGGGCGCCTCGAACCAGGGGCCGCTGAGCCCCGACCTCGCCAAGGCGGTGACGGACAGGAGCCTCGCCCTGCGCGCCGAAGGCCTCGTCGGGCGCCTGCCGGCCGACGCGGTGACCGCCTCGGCCTCCGGCCTCGATCCGCACATCTCGCCCGCCTTCGCCGCCCTTCAGGTCCCGCGGATCGCCGCAGCGCGCGGCGTCGCGGCCCCCCGGGTCGAGACGGTCCTACGGGCGCAGACCGAGGGGCGCGCCTTCGGGATTCTCGGCCAGCCGCGGGTCAATGTGCTGAAGGCCAACCTCGCCCTCGACGCCGCCTTCCCGCCGGAGCAACCTGCCCCCCGATGAGCGCCCCCGCCCCCGGCCGGCCCGACCCCGACGCCCTGCTCGCGGCCACGCGGACGGGGCGCGGCCGGCTGAAGGTCTTCCTCGGCATGGCGCCGGGGGTGGGCAAGACCTACGAGATGCTGCGCGCCGCCCGCCGCCGCAAGGCCGAGGGCGCGGACGTCGTGGTCGGGGTGGTCGAGACCCATGGCCGCAAGGAGACCCAGGCCCTGCTGCGGGGGCTGGAGGTCCTGCCCCGCCGCCCGCTGGAGCACCGCGGCGCGACCCTGATGGAGTTCGACCTGGACGGCGCCCTGGCCCGCCGCCCGGCCCTGCTGCTCGTCGACGAATACGCCCATTCCAACGCGCCGGGCTCCCGCCACGCCAAGCGGTGGCAGGATGTCGAGGAGCTGCTCGCGGCCGGGATCGACGTCTGGACCACGCTGAACATTCAGCATCTCGAGAGCCTGGTCGACGTGGTCTGGAAGATCACCGGGGTCCGCCAGGGCGAGACGGCGCCGGACCTGGCCTTGCAGGGCGCCGACGAGATCGAGGTGATCGACATCACCCCGGCCGAGCTGCGTCAGCGCATGGCCGAGGGCAAGGTCTATGTGCCGCAGACCGCCCAGCTCGCCGCCGAGCGGTTCTTCAAGGTGGAGAACCTGACCGCGCTGCGCGAGCTCGCCCTGCGCCGCGCGGCCCAGGCGGTGGACGACCAGCTCCTGGGCGCCATGAAGCGCGCCGGGGTCGAAGGGCCCTGGGCGGCGGGGGAGCGGATCCTGGTCCTGATCGGCCCCGACGCCATGGCCGGCTCCCTGGTGCGGGCCGGGCGGCGGCTCTCCGACCTGATGATGGACGCGCCCTGGACGGTGGCCCATGTGGAGCGGCCCAACGCCGCCGCCGCGCCCGCCGCGTCGGCCCACCGCCTGCGCGAAGGCTTCAAGCTCGCCGAGCAGTTGGGGGCGGCGACGCTCACCCTGACCGGCGACGACATCGTGGGCGCCGCCCTGGACTATGTCCGGCGCAACAACGTCACCCAGGTGGTCCTGGGCAAGAGCCAGGCGCGCCGACGCTTCCGGCCGAGCCTGGCCGAGGCCCTGCTCGCCCGCACCACCGGGGCGGCCCTGCACGTGGTCACCGAAGGGGCGGAGGCCGCGCAGCGACCGACCCTCCCCCCGCCCGCGCCCGCTCCCCGCCGCGCCTGGCGCGGTCACCTGGGGGCGCTGGGCTTCGTCGCCGCCGCCTTCCTGGTCGCCCACGGGCTCGACCGCTTCGTGCAGAGCGTGAACCTGTCCATGGTCTTCATGGTCGGCGTGCTGGGCGCAGGGCTCGCCTTCGGGCTCTGGCCCGCGGTGGCCGCCGCGGCGGCCTCGGCCTTCCTCTACAACTTCTTCTTCCTGCAGCCGCGCCTGACCGTGTGGATCGGCCATCCCGCCGACGTGCTGACCTTCGCGGTCTTCTTCGCTGGCGCCCTGACCACCGGCTGGCTCACCGGGCGCATCCGCGACCAGGCCCGGCTGGTGGCGCGTCGCGCCTCGGCCATCTCCGCCGTGCTCGCCGCCACCCGGCGCCTCTCCTCGGCCCCGGACGCACCGGCCGCCGCCGAGGTCCTGGCCGAGCAGCTGGCCGCGGCCACCAGCGGCGAGGCGCTGGTTCTGACGCCGGCCGGCGAGGACCTGACGCTGGCCGCGGCCTCGGCCGGCGCCGCGCCGCTGGCCGCCGGCGACATGGCCGCCGCCCGCTGGGCCTGGGAGAAGGGCGAGGCCGCCGGCGCGGGCACCGGGACCATGCCCAACCTCTCCCGGGTCTTCCGCCCTCTGCAGGGGGTGAAGGCCCGCGCCGGCGTCGCCGCGGTGGAGCCCGAGCGCTTCGTCGCCGCCCTGCTGGACCAGGGCGCGGTGGCCCTGGAGCGGGCGGAGTTCGCCGCCGCCGCAGCCGACGCAGAGGCCCTGCGGCGCACCGACCGGCTTCGCGCCGCCCTGCTGAACTCGGTCAGCCACGACCTGCGCACGCCGCTCTCCACCGTGCTCGGCTCGGTGACCACGCTGATCGACTACGGGGCGGGCCTGTCGCAGAGCGTCCGCGACGACCTGCTGCTCTCCATCCGCGAGGAGGCCGAGCGGCTGAGCCGCTATGTGGGCGACCTCCTGGACATGACCCGCCTGGAGGGGGGCGCGCTCGTCGCCCGCCGCGAATGGCTGGACGCCCGCGACGTGCTGCGCGCGGCCGTGGAGCGGGTGCGGCGGCGGCTGGGCCGCCGACGGGTGGCCTGGGACTTTCCCGACCAGGTGACCCTGGTCCTGGCCGATCCCACCTTGCTGGAGCAGGCCCTGGTCAACATCCTGGACAACGCCGTCGCCTATAGCCCCGAGGGCGGCGCCATCGAGGTGGCCGCCTATGAGGACCGCAGGAACGTGGTGATCAGCATCGAGGACGAGGGCCGCGGCATCCCCACCGCCGAACTGGAGCGCGTGTTCGAGAAGTTCCGCCGGCTGGATGAGGCGAGCGACCGCGGCAAGGGCGCGGGCCTGGGCCTGGCCATCGCGAAGGGCTTCATCGAGGTCATGGACGGCCGCATCGCCGCGGCCTCGCCGATCCACGACGGCCGGGGCACCCGCATCCTGATCAGCCTGCCCAAGGCGCGCGCCACGCCGGAGGGCCCGCCTTGAGCGCCTCGCGCCCGCGCATCCTGGTCATCGACGACGAGCCGCAGATCCACCGGTTCCTGGGGCCGGCCCTGGACGCCGCCGGCTACGAGCCGGTGCGCGCCGAAACCGCCGCCGAGGGCCTGCGCGAGATCGCCCGCAAGGCGCCCGACGCCGTCGTCCTCGACCTCGGCCTGCCCGACCTCGACGGCAAGACCGCCCTGGCCAAGGCGCGCGCCTTCTATGAGGGGCCGATCCTCATCCTTTCGGCCCGCGACCGCGAGACCGAGAAGATCGACGCCCTGGACCTGGGCGCCGACGACTATGTGGAAAAGCCCTTCGGCGTCGGCGAACTGCTGGCCCGGCTGCGCGTGGCACTGCGCCACGCCGCCACGCGCGACGGGGCCAAGGCGGTGGTCACGGCCGGCGATCTGACCCTCGACCTCGTCCGCCGCCTGGTCACGCGCGGTGGCGCGCCCCTGCGCCTTTCCCCACGGGAGTACGACCTGCTCGCCCAGCTGGTCCAGGGCGCCGGCAGGGTCGTCACCCACCGCCAGCTGCTCACCGCCGTCTGGGGACCGGCTCACGAGAGCGACGTCCAGTACCTGCGCGTCTTCATCGGCCAGCTGCGCCAGAAGATCGAACCCGACCCGACGGCGCCGAGCCTCATCCTGACCGAGCCGGGCGTCGGCTATCGCTGGATGGGCGGCTAGGGTCGTCTGAACGCCGTGGCCCAGCCCCGTGCCGATCCGTGCGCCTCAGGCGACGCCAAGGCCCCGGAAGCGGCCATGTCCCCGCCGGCCGAGCCGCCAACGCGAAAACCCCCGCGGGCGTGCGCCAGCGGGGGTTTGGGTAGGATTTG
>CAYQPL010000033.1:0-2083 GCA_964419395.1 uncultured Phenylobacterium sp.
CCAGCGGGACGAAGGCGTTCACGACGATGGCGTTGCCGCGCACGTCCTGCCCCTGGATCTGACCCCGGCGGCCGTTCAGGTCGCCGATGACCGAGCCCAGATACTCTTCCGGGGTCACGACCTCGACGGCCATGATCGGCTCGAGCAGCTTGGGCGCGCCCTTTTCGCGCAGCTCCTTGAAGGCGGCGCGCGAGGCGATTTCGAAGGCGAGCACCGAGGAGTCGACGTCGTGGAAGGCGCCGTCGATCAGGGTGGCCTTGAAGTCGATCAGCGGGAAGCCGGCCAGCAGGCCGTTGTCCTTGGCGGACTCGATGCCCTTCTGGACGCCGGGAATGTATTCCTTCGGCACCGCGCCGCCGACGATCGCGCTTTCGAAGACGAAGCCCGAGCCGGGCTCGCCCGGTTCGAACACCAGCTTGACGCGGGCGAACTGGCCCGTGCCGCCGGTCTGCTTCTTGTGCGTGTAGTCGATCTCGGCCCGCTTGCCCAGGCTCTCGCGATAGGCCACCTGCGGCGCGCCGATATTGGCCTCGACCTTATAGGTGCGCTTCAGGATGTCGATCTTGATGTCCAGGTGCAGCTCGCCCATGCCCTTCAGGATCGTCTGGCCCGACTCGTGGTCGGTGGAGACGGTGAAGGACGGGTCCTCGGCGGCCAGCTTCGCCAGGGCGACGCCCAGCTTCTCCTGGTCGGCCTTGGACTTGGGCTCGACGGCGATCTCGATGACCGGGGCCGGGAATTCCATGCGCTCCAGGATCACCGGCGACTTGGCCGGATCGCACAGGGTGTCGCCCGTGCGGGTTTCCTTGAGGCCGGCCAGGGCGACGATGTCGCCGGCGTGGGCTTCCTTGATGTCCTCGCGGTTGTTCGAGTGCATCAGCAGCATGCGGCCGACCCGCTCGCGCTTGTCGCGCGTCGAGTTCAGCAGGCTCATGCCCGTCTCGATCTTGCCGGAATAGATGCGGCAGAAGGTCAGCGAGCCGACGAAGGGGTCGTCCATGATCTTGAAGGCGAGCATGGAAAGCGGTTCTTCGTCCGAAGCCTTCCGGGTGATCGGCTCTTCGGTCTTGTAGTCGATGCCTTCGGTCGGCGGGATGTCCAGCGGCGACGGCAGGTAGTCGACGACGGCGTCGAGCAGGGGCTGCACGCCCTTGTTCTTGAACGCCGAGCCGCAGAGGATCGGATAGAAGGCGCCGGTCAGCACGGCCTTCCGGATGCACTTCTTGATCGTCTCTTCCGACGGCTCCTCGCCCGACAGGTAGGCCTCCATGGCCTCGTCGTCGAGCTCGACCGCGTTCTCGATCATGTAGGAGCGGGCCTCTTCGGCCTTGTCCTTCAGGTCGGCGGGGATTTCCTCGTCCTGGAAGGACGCGCCCAGGCCGTCATTGTCCCAGACCACGGCCTTCATGCGGACCAGGTCGACGATGCCGCGCAGGGCGGATTCGGAACCGATCGGCAGCTGGATCGGAACGGCCTTGGCGCCGAGGCGGTCGCGGATGGACTCCACCGACTTGTCGAAGTCGGCGCCGAGCTTGTCCATCTTGTTGACGAAGACGATCCGCGGAACTTCGTACTTGTCGGCCTGGCGCCAGACCGTCTCGGTCTGCGGCTCCACGCCGGCGTTGCCGTCCAGCACCGCCACCGCGCCGTCGAGCACGCGCAGCGAACGTTCGACCTCGATGGTGAAGTCCACGTGGCCGGGGGTGTCGATGATGTTGAGACGCTTGCCCTTCCAGAAGGCGGTCGTCGCGGCCGAGGTGATCGTGATGCCGCGTTCCTGCTCCTGCTCCATCCAGTCCATGGTGGCCGCGCCATCGTGGACTTCGCCGATCTTGTGGCTCTTGCCGGTGTAGAAGAGGATCCGCTCGGTCGTCGTCGTCTTGCCCGCGTCGATGTGGGCCATGATGCCGAAGTTGCGGTAGTCTTCGATTTGGTGCGTACGGGGCATAGCGGAAGGCTTTGCTGAAAGAGGTCCGGGGGTGTGCTGAACGAACGGCGCGGGCGGGTTAGCAAAAACCCCCCCCGCCGGGAAACGGATGGTGTACGGACATAACAGCGGTAATTAGAGAAGGCGCGGGTAGGC
>CAYQPL010000033.1:2093-24726 GCA_964419395.1 uncultured Phenylobacterium sp.
ATTCTGCCCGGGGGGGGCCCTCACCTCCGGGCGGGGGGGTTTTCCCCCACCCCCCCCGCGCCGGGAAGCGATGGATGTCCGGCCTTACCAGCGGTAATGCGAGAAGGCGCGGTTCGCCTCGGCCATCTTGTGCGTGTCTTCACGCTTCTTCACCGCGGCGCCGCGGTTGGACGAGGCGTCCAGAAGCTCGCCGGCTAGCTTCTCGGTCATGGTGTTTTCGCCACGGTTGCGCGCGGCGTTGACCAGCCAGCGGATGGCCAGGGCGCGACGGCGTTCGGGGCGGACCTCGACGGGGACCTGGTAGGTCGCGCCGCCGACCCGGCGGGAGCGGACCTCGATGCCCGGCGAGACGTTCTCGAGCGCGGCGTGGAAGGTTTCCAGGGGGCCCTGGTCCTTGCGCTTGGCTTCGAGAATGTCGAAGGCGCCGTAGACGATGTTCTCGGCGACGGCTTTCTTACCTTCGTACATCACGTAGTTCATGAACTTGGTGACGACGAGGTCCCCGAACTTCGGATCGGGCAGGACTTGGCGTTTCTCGGCGCGACGGCGACGGGACATGGTCTTTGATCCTTACTTCGGACGCTTGGCGCCGTAGAGCGAACGGCGCTGCTTGCGGTCCTTCACCCCTTGGGTGTCGAGCACGCCGCGGAGGATGTGATAGCGCACGCCGGGAAGGTCCTTCACGCGGCCGCCGCGGATCAGCACCACGGAGTGTTCCTGCAGGTTGTGGCCCTCGCCGGGGATGTAGCACACAGCTTCGATGCCGGTGGTCAGGCGGACCTTGGCCACCTTACGAAGGGCCGAGTTCGGCTTCTTCGGGGTGGTGGTGTAGACGCGCGTGCAGACGCCGCGACGCTGGGGGCAGCCCTTCAGGGCCGGCACCTTGTTCCGCGAGGGCTTGTCCTTGCGCGGCTTACGGATGAGCTGGTTGACCGTAGGCATTTATTCTCTGCGCCATTCCTTGGCTTGTGGGGGCGTGTGCCGTTGGGCCGAAGCGCCCCGTTGAAGGGTCCGTACTTTGTTCTCAGGCTTCGAGGCCGGCCTCTGAACGCGAAAACTCGCCGGCGCGCGTCGCTGAAGCGCTCCGGCGGGCGGCCGTCCTTTGCAAGACATTCGGTCCATCGGCGCCAGAGACTAAGAATCCCCGGCCTCGAAAGGAGCGCGGTTCTTACTCGCCTCGCGCCCGCGCGTCAACGTTTGCGAAATCTGTGGCTTGGCCGGCATGGGGCCACAGTTTCGCCGCCCCTGCGGCCAAGCTTTGCGCCATGCGCCACGCCCAGCCAGGAGAGGCTCGATGAGCGGCAGACCCGCCGCGGTCAGATGGCTGGCCGCCGGCGTCGCCGTCCTCGTCCTGCACGCCGCCGCAGGGCTGGCTCTGCTGAGCGTCCGCCCCACCCTGCCCTTCGCGCCGGAGCCGCGCGTCTTCGAGGTTGCGCTGCTGACCCCGAACTCAAGGCCGTCGCCGCCGCACGCGCCGCGGAGGGCTTCGGCCGCAGCGGCCGTTTCATCCGGCCCGCGGGACGTGCTGAGCGCCCGTCCGGGAAGCCCCGCGCCCGCGACGCCGCCGGTGGTGTCGACGACCGAAGAGGCCACGGACAAGACAACCGAAGCCCGGATGCGGGCCGCCCTACGCAGCCGTATCGGTTGCGCCGCCCCCGAGGTCTGGGGCCTGACCGCAGAAGAACGCGACGCCTGCCTTGAGCGGTTCGCCCAGGGCGCGGCCGAAGCGCTCTATCGCCCGCCGGCGCTGGACGACCGCAAACAGCAGGCCTTCGACGCGGCCGCTGCACGCAAGGCCGCCTACCGGGCCTACAAGGAATCGACCGCCCCGCCGCTCGGCATCGACACCACCGGCGGCGGTCCGGTCATGAACCCCCTGCCCGATCCCTAGGACGCCAGGTCTGTCAGAGGCCGATAAAGCTCTTGAATTCGGGGACGAGGAGCGCCCAGGTCGCCACCGCCTCCTCGATCAGTTCGGTCGAGGCGCCGCGCTCGACATCGACGTCCATCTCCATGATCGGGTCCATCTCGCCGTCCAGATAGGCCCGGCCGAAGCGATGCTCGGCGTTCCAGCGGTTGATGGTCTCGTGGGTCAGCGGGTCGCCGTCGAACCCGACGGCGAACTGCAGGCTGCTGCAACGTCCGTTGGCGCAGCCGTAAAAATAGACCCCGAAGTTCGCCCCGTCCGCGGCGCTGCGCACCATCGGGTCGCCGACGCCATCGACCGTGATCTCGGCGCGGTAGCCCTTGTCCCGCAGCACCTGCGCGATCTCCTCGGCCGTGGCGCCGCCGTCCGGCAGCGGACGCGCCGCGGCCGGGGCGGCGCCCATGGCGGCGATGACGGCGATCAGCAGCAGTCTGCGCATGTCAGCTTCCTTGCGTCGGACCCACATCCACATGGCATGGCGCAGCTTGCCGGGGAAGCCGTCACCGGTGATCCGGCGTCTCAGTCCGCCGGCAGGTGCTCAGAGAGGAAGGCGTCGAGCGCCTGCAGCATGCGGACCCGGCTGGTCGGGCGATAGAAGTAGTGGTTCTCGCCCTCGAAGACGACGAGCTCCACCGGCTTGCCCGCCCGCTCCAGGGCGTTCTTCATCACCACCGAATGATCCAGCTGGACGACGGTGTCCTGATCGCCGTGGAGCAGCAGGACCGGCCCGCCGGCGGCTGCGGCGTGCGTCACCGGAGAGCCGGCCGCCATCTGCTCGCGGCTGGCGTCGCCGAGCATCTCCCGCAGACCCGAGACGCTGCGCGAATCCCGGCCCCCGGCGCGGATCTCGTGCAGCTGGAGCATCTGCAGATCGCTGACGGGAGCGATCGCCGCCGCGCAGCGGTACTGGCTTGGATACATGGTGATGCTCGCCAGCGCGGCGTAGCCGCCGTAGCTGGCGCCCACGACGCAGACCTGGCTCGGATCGATGAGACCCGACTTGGCGAGCGCAGTCACGCCGTCGATCAGGTCGGTCTGCATCTTGCCGGCCCATTCGCCGTAACCGGCGCGTTCGAAGGCCAGGCCGAACCCGCGCGAGCCGCGGAATTGCGGGCGCAGGACGACATAGCCGCGGCTGGCCAGGAACTGGGTCAGATAGTCGAAGTCGTTCTGGTCGCGCGAGTGGGGTCCGCCATGCGGCAGGACGATGAGCGGCCGCTTACCCGCGGCCGCGCCCGGCGGGGTCGTCACATAGGCGGGAATGTTCAGGCCGTCCCGCGCCGCGTAGGTGATCCAGCGTGTCTCGCCCAGGGGCGTGTCCTTGAGCTCCGGATAGGCGTCCGCCAGTGGCGAGAGCTCCTTGCGGGCCCGATCGAAGAGGTACCAGACGGGCGCCGCGTCAGCCGCTTCGGCCCGGACGACGTAGCGGTTGCGATCCTGCGACCAGCTGACCAGCGCCACCTCCCTGCCGCGCAGGCCCCGGGTCAGCAGGCTGTGAACCGCGCCCACCTCGGCGTCCAGATAATACGCGTCGGCGCTCTCGCCGCCGGCATAGATGGCGATCGCCCGCCCCGTATAAGGATCGCGGCTCAGATGCGGCCGGAAAGGGGTTGCTTCGCCGACCGGCTCATCGACACCGTCGGCGAGCCTGCGGCGAACCACCTGATGGCCGGTCGCCCCGACGGAGATCAGATAGATGGCGTCCTCCGGGTCGGAATAGCCGATGTAGGCGCCGCCGTCGGCCTCGTTCCAGACCTGGCTCCAACGCCGCTCACCCTTGGCGCGCGCCCAGACGCGGTCGAGTTCGGTCTTCTCGTCGGTTTCCAGACGCACCCGGGCCTCGCCCGTGGAGTCGGGTTCAAAGCCCCAAGCCTCGTAGGTGCCGGGCTCCACCAGGCGGCCCTGACCGGTTGCGGGGTCGGCGCGCCACAGCGACCACTTGAACGCCTGCCCGTCGCCGCGCTGGACCAAGCGGGTGTCGACGTTCGAACGATCGGGGGCGGCCTGCAGGCCCATGAGGTAGACCATCGGCGTGTCGCCATGGACGACCCGCACGATGCGCTGAGACGTCGCGTACCGGCTGGCGTGGTCGTTGGAGAGCAGGTTGGCGACCGGCTTGCCTTCGAGGTCGAAGGCGATGTTGCGCTCGAAGCGATACTCCGCCCGCTGGGCCAGCTTCTCCCAGAAGCCCACCCGCACGATGACGTGGGCGTCGCCCGCCCAGGAGAGTTCGACCGCCTCGATGTCCCCGAGCGGCGTCGTCTTCGCCGCACCGCCGTCGATGGGGGCGAGGTTCAACGACCGCGCGCCGGCCGGGCCGCCGAGGATGGCGACGTGCGAACCGTCCGGCGAGATCGCCGCGTCCTGGATGGCGGGAAGCCGCCCGAAGGCGGCCGCGGGCGGCGGCTCGGCGCAGGCGATCGTCGCGCCGGCGGCCCAGGCCGCAAGCGTCGTCACAAGCCGGACAATCATAGGAACTCCCCCTCAACCCCTGGTGAGGTTAGCCGGGGGATGCGCCCAGAGCCAAGCTTGAACCGGGCGCCGCGCACGAAAAACGGCCCGGGATCGCGCCCGGGCCGTTCGTCGTCTTGCCTTAAGAGGCGGACCTTAGCGGTCGACCGTCTCGGCCTCGGCCGCGTCGGCGATCACTTCCGGCAGCGGCTCCATGGCCTCCTCGCGGCTGGCCGCCAGGGCTTCGTCGCGCTTGGCGGCGATGCGCTGGAGGTTGCGCAGGTAGGAGCCCGTGCCCGCCGGGATCAGGCGACCCACGATCACGTTCTCCTTCAGGCCTTCCAGGGTGTCGCGCTTGCCCTGGACCGAAGCCTCGGTGAGCACGCGGGTGGTCTCCTGGAAGGAGGCCGCGGAGATGAAGCTGCGGGTCTGCAGCGAGGCCTTGGTGATGCCCAGCAGGACCGGCTGGGTGATCGCCGGGCGGCCGCCGCGGGCCTCGGCCTTGGCGCTCTCCTCGTCCACCTCGATCTTGTCGAGATGATCGCCCTTGAGCAGGCCGGTGTCGCCGGGTTCGAGGATCTCGACCTTCTGCAGCATCTGACGGACGATCGTCTCGATGTGCTTGTCGTTGATCGGCACGCCCTGCAGTCGGTAGACCTCCTGGATCTCGTTGACCAGGAACTCCGCCAGCGCCTCGATGCCCTGGATCCGCAGGATGTCGTGCGGATCGGGGTTGCCGTCGATGATGTACTCGCCCTTGCGGATGATATCGCCGTCGTGGACCGCGATATGCTTGCCCTTGGGGATGAGGAACTCGACCGCCTCGCCGCCGTCTTCCGGGGTGATCTTGATCCGACGCTTGTTCTTGTAGTCGCGCCCGAACTCGACCCGGCCATCCATCTCGGCGATGACCGCGCAGTCCTTGGGACGACGCGCCTCGAACAGCTCGGCCACCCGCGGCAGACCGCCGGTGATGTCGCGCGTCTTGGCGCCTTCGGTCGGCATACGGGCCAGCACCTCGCCAGGCTTCACCTCGTCGCCGTCGCCGACGGAGAGAATGGCGCCCACGGGCAGCAGGTAGCGGGCCTCGCCGCCGTTGGAGATGCGCTTGTAGGCGCCGTCGGCGTCGATCACGCCCATGGCCGGACGCAGGTCCGAACCCTTGGTCGAGGCGCGCCAGTCGGTGACCACGCGGTTGGAGATGCCGGTGGCCTCGTCGGCTTCCTCGCGGACCGAGACGTTCTCCACCAGGTCCTCGAAGCGGACGCGACCGCCCACCTCGGTGAGGATCGGGGTGGTGTAGGGGTCCCATTCGGCCAGGCGCTGGCCGCGCTTGACCGTGTCGCCGTCCTTGACCTTCAGGCGGGCGCCGTAGGGCGGCTTGTAGGATTCGCGGTCCTTGCCGTCGACCTGGACGGTCACCTGCAGGTTCCGGTTCATCACCACGAAGTCGCCGTCGCCGGCCTGGACCACGTTGCCGCCGCCGATCTTCACCACGCCTTCGTTGGCGCTTTCGAAGAAGGACTGCTCGGCCACCTGGGCGGTGCCGCCGATGTGGAAGGTCCGCATGGTCAGCTGGGTGCCCGGCTCGCCGATGGACTGGGCGGCGATGACGCCGACCGCCTCGCCGATGTTCACCGGGGTGCCGCGGGCCAGGTCACGGCCGTAGCAGGTGGCGCAGACGCCGTTCTTGGTCTCGCAGGTCAGGACCGAGCGGACCTTCACCGTCTGGACGCCGGCGCTCTCGATCACCTCGATGAGGGTCTCGTCGAGATAGGTGTCGGCCGGCACGATGACCTCGCCGCTCGACGGGTCCTTCACGTCCTCGGCCGTGGACCGGCCCAGGATGCGCAGGCCGAGCGAAACCAGCACGTCGCCGCCCTCGACCACGGCGCTGAGCGTGATGCCCCGCGTGGTGCCGCAGTCTTCCTCGGTGATGATGCAGTCCTGCGCCACGTCCACCAGACGGCGGGTCAGGTAACCCGAGTTGGCGGTCTTCAGCGCGGTGTCGGCCAGGCCCTTACGGGCGCCGTGGGTGGAGTTGAAGTACTCCTGGACGGTCAGGCCTTCCTTGAAGTTCGAGATGATCGGCGTCTCGATGATCTCGCCCGACGGCTTGGCCATGAGGCCGCGCATGCCGCCCAGCTGCTTCATCTGCGCCTGCGAGCCCCGGGCGCCGGAGTTCGACATCATGAAGACCGAGTTGATCTCGGCTTCGCGACCGTCGGAGTCCTTCACCGCCTGGGAGATCTCGCGCATCATCTCGTCGGCGACGCGGTCGGTGGCCTTGGCCCAGGCGTCGACGACCTTGTTGTACTTCTCACCCTTGGTGATCAGGCCGTCGGCGTACTGCTGCTCATATTCCTCGACCAGCTTGCGCGTCTCTTCGACGATCGGCTTCTTCCGCTCGGGGATGACGATATCGTCCTTGCCGAAGGAGATGCCGGCCTTGGCCGCCTCGCGGAAGCCCAGGCCCATGATCTGGTCGGCGAAGATGACCGTCGCCTTCTGACCGCAGTGGCGGTAGACGGTGTCGATCAGGTTGCCGATTTCCTTCTTGGTCAGGTTCTTCTCGAGCAGCTTGTGGCTGATCGCCGGGTTCTTCGGGAACAGGGCGGCGATCTTCATCCGGCCCGGCGTGGTGTCGATCACGCGGGTGACGACCTCGCCTTCCGAATTCATCTCGGTGTGACGCGCCTTGATCTTGGAGTGCAGCGTCACGACGCCCGAGTTCAGGGCCGCTTCGATCTCGCCGAGATCGGCGAACACCTTGCCCTCGCCCGGCTCGCCGTCCTTGACCAGCGACAGGTAGTAGAGGCCGAGCACGATATCCTGCGACGGCACGATGATCGGCCGCCCGTTCGCCGGGGACAGGATGTTGTTGGGCGACATCATCAGCACGCGCGCTTCCAGCTGGGCTTCCAGCGAGAGGGGCACGTGGACGGCCATCTGGTCGCCGTCGAAGTCGGCGTTGAAGGCGGTGCAGACCAGCGGGTGCAGCTGGATGGCCTTGCCTTCGATCAGCTTGGGCTCGAAGGCCTGGATGCCCAGGCGGTGCAAGGTGGGCGCGCGGTTCAGCAGCACCGGGTGTTCGCGGATCACCTCGTCGAGGATGTCCCACACCGCCGGCTGCTCACGCTCGACCATGCGCTTGGACTGCTTGACGGTGCCCGACAGGCCCTTGGCGTCCAGCCGCGCATAGATGAACGGCTTGAAGAGCTCGAGCGCCATCTTCTTGGGCAGGCCGCACTGGTGCAGCTTCAGCTCCGGACCGACCACGATGACCGAACGGCCGGAATAGTCGACGCGCTTGCCCAGCAGGTTCTGGCGGAACCGGCCCTGCTTGCCCTTCAGCATGTCGGCGAGCGACTTCAGGGGACGCTTGTTGGCGCCGGTGATGACGCGGCCGCGGCGGCCGTTGTCGAACAGGGCGTCGACCGACTCCTGCAGCATCCGCTTCTCGTTGCGGATGATGATGTCGGGCGCGCGCAGCTCGATCAGGCGCTTCAGGCGGTTGTTCCGGTTGATGACCCGGCGATAGAGGTCGTTCAGGTCAGACGTCGCGAAGCGGCCGCCGTCCAGGGGAACCAGCGGGCGCAGTTCCGGCGGGATCACCGGCACGACCGACAGCACCATCCACTCGGGCTTGTTGCCGCTTTCGAGGAAGCTCTCGATCAGCTTCAGACGCTTGGACGTCTTCTTGAGCTTCATTTCCGAGGTCGTGGTGAGCAGCTCCTCGCGGAGCTTCTCGGCCTCCTTGGTCAGGTCGATGCCCTTGAGCAGGTTCTGGACCGCCTCGGCGCCGATCTCGGCGGTGAAGCTGTCGTCGCCGAACTCCTCCTGGAAGCGCATGTAGTCGTCTTCCGACAGAAGCTGGTGCAGCTTCAGCGGCGTCAGGCCCGGCTCGGTGACGATGTAGTTCTCGAAGTAGAGCACGCGCTCCACGTCCTTCAGCGCCATGTCGAGCATCATCGAGATGCGGCTCGGCAGGGACTTCAGGAACCAGATGTGGGCGACGGGGCTGGCCAGCTCGATGTGGCCCATCCGCTCGCGGCGGACGCGGGCCAGGGTGACCTCCACGCCGCACTTCTCGCAGATGATGCCCTTGTACTTCATCCGCTTGTACTTGCCGCACAGGCACTCGTAGTCCTTGGTCGGACCGAAGATGCGCGCGCAGAACAGGCCGTCGCGCTCGGGCTTGAACGTGCGGTAGTTGATCGTCTCGGGCTTCTTGATCTCGCCGAAGGACCACGAACGGATCTTTTCGGGCGAGGCCAGAGCGATACGGATCTGGTCGAAGGTCGGAGCGGCCTGGACCGGATTGAAGATATTCAGGACTTCCTGGTTCATCGGATATCCAGTTCGTCAGTCATTTCGAAGGCGATGGGGAGGAGCTGACGGCCCCTCCCCTCGCACGGGTCATGTGCGCAGCTGAAGCGTCGGCTCAGCTGTTCTCCAGCTCCACGTTCAGGCCGAGCGAGCGCATCTCCTTGACGAGCACGTTGAAGCTCTCGGGGATGCCGGCTTCGAAGGTGTCGTCGCCGCGGACGATGGACTCGTAGACCTTGGTCCGGCCGGCCACGTCGTCGGACTTCACCGTCAGCATTTCTTGCAGGGTGTAGGCCGCGCCGTAGGCCTCCAGCGCCCACACCTCCATCTCGCCGAAGCGCTGGCCGCCGAACTGCGCCTTGCCGCCCAGCGGCTGCTGGGTGACGAGGGAGTACGGGCCGATGGAGCGGGCGTGGATCTTGTCGTCCACCAGGTGGTGCAGCTTCAGCATGTAGATGTAGCCGACCGTGACCGGACGCTTGAACTTGTCGCCCGTCTGGCCGTCGTACAGCGTCACCTGGCCCGAACGGTCGAGACCGGCCTTCTCCAGCAGATCCTCGATGTCCCCGATGCGCGCGCCGTCGAAGACGGGGGTGGCGAAGGGAACGCCCTTGGAGAGGTTGCGGGCCAGCTCGATCAGGTCCTCGTCGCTCTCGGGGAGCTCCTGGTCCTTGCCGTAGATGTCCTCCAGCCACTCCACGAGGGCCGCACGCTGGCCGCCGTTCTGCCAGGCCTCGAGCATGTTCGAGATCTGGCGGCCGAGGCCCGACGAGGCCCAGCCCAGGTGGGTTTCGAAGATCTGGCCGACGTTCATCCGCGAGGGCACGCCCAGCGGGTTCAGCACGAGGTCGACGGGCGTGCCGTCTTCCAGGTGGGGCATGTCCTCGATCGGCAGGATCTTGGAGATGACGCCCTTGTTGCCGTGACGGCCGGCCATCTTGTCGCCGGGCTGAAGCTTGCGCTTCACGGCCACGAAGACCTTGACCATCTTCATGACGCCCGGGGGCAGTTCGTCGCCGCGCTGCAGCTTGTCGACCTTGTCCTCGAAGCGGCGGTCGAGGCGCTTGCGGGCCTCGTCGAACTGGCGGCGCATCGCCTCCAGTTCGCCCATGGCCTTCTCGTCCTCCAGCGCGATCTGCCACCACAGGCCGGGCGCGATCTCACCCAGCTTGTCGGCGGTGATCTCGCCGCGGCCCAGGCCCTTGGGACCCGAGACGGCGACCTTGCCCACCAGCATCTCGCGCAGGCGGGCGGTCATGTTGCGGTTCAGGATGGCGAACTCGTCGTCGCGGTCCTTGCCCAGGCGGTCGATCTCGGCGCGCTCGATGGCCATGGCGCGCTCGTCCTTGTCGACGCCGTGGCGGTTGAACACGCGGACCTCGACGACCGTGCCCGACACGCCCGGCGGCAGGCGCAGGGAGGTGTCGCGGACGTCGGAGGCCTTTTCGCCGAAGATGGCGCGCAGGAGCTTTTCCTCCGGCGTCATCGGGCTCTCGCCCTTCGGCGTGACCTTGCCGACCAGGATGTCGCCCGGCTGAATCTCGGCGCCAATCGCCACGATGCCCGCCTCGTCGAGGTTGCGCAGGGCTTCCTCGCCGACGTTGGGGATGTCGCGGGTGATCTCTTCCGGGCCCAGCTTGGTGTCGCGGGCCATGACCTCGAACTCCTCGATGTGGATCGAGGTGAAGACGTCATCGCGCACGATCCGCTCGGAGATCAGGATCGAGTCTTCGAAGTTGTAGCCGTTCCAGGGCATGAAGGCGACGAGGGCGTTGCGGCCCAGGGCCAGTTCGCCCAGCTCCGTCGAGGGACCGTCGGCGATCACGTCGCCGGCCTTCACCCGGTCGCCCACGCGCACCAGCGGACGCTGGTTGATGCAGGTCGAGGTGTTGGAGCGCTGGAACTTCTGCAGGCGGTAGATGTCGACGCCCGGCTTGGTGGGGTCGGTCTCTTCCGTGGCGCGGATGACGATCCGGGTGCCGTCGATCTGCTCGATGACGCCGGAGCGGCGGGCCACGACGACGGCGCCGGAGTCCACGGCCACGACGCTCTCCATGCCGGTGCCGACCAGCGGCGCGTCCGTACGGACGAGCGGCACGGCCTGCTTCTGCATGTTCGAGCCCATCAGGGCGCGGTTGGCGTCGTCGTTCTCCAGGAACGGGATGAGGGAAGCGGCGACCGAGACGACCTGCTTGGGCGAGACGTCCATCAGGTCGACGGTGTCCTTGGCCAGCAGGGTCGGCTCGCCGTTGACGCGGCCCGGGACCAGGTCCTCGACGATCTCGCCGTTCTCCAGCTTGATGTTGGCCTGGGCGATGACGTGCTTCGCCTCTTCCATGGCCGACATGTAGACCACCTCCTCGGTGGTCTTGCCGTCCTTGATCCGCCGGTACGGGCTTTCGATGAAGCCGTACTTGTTCACCACCGCATGGGTGGCGAGCGAGTTGATCAGGCCGATGTTCGGCCCTTCCGGCGTCTCGATGGGGCAGATCCGGCCGTAGTGGGTCGGGTGCACGTCGCGCACCTCGAAGCCGGCGCGCTCGCGGGTCAGACCGCCCGGGCCAAGGGCCGAGAGGCGGCGCTTGTGGGTGATCTCCGAGAGCGGGTTGGTCTGGTCCATGAACTGCGACAGCTGCGAGGAGCCGAAGAACTCCCGCACGGCCGCGGCGGCCGGCTTCGCATTGATCAGGTCATGGGGCATGACCGTGTCGATATCGACGCTCGACATGCGCTCCTTAATGGCGCGCTCCATGCGCAGCAGGCCGACTCGGTACTGGTTCTCCAGCAGTTCGCCCACCGAGCGGACCCGGCGGTTGCCGAGGTTGTCGATGTCATCGATCTCGCCGCGGCCGTCGCGCAGGCCCACCAGGGTCTTGAGCACCGCCAGCACGTCGTCCTTGCGCAGGACGCGCACGTCGTCGGGGCAGTCCAGCTCCAGACGCATGTTCATCTTCACGCGGCCGACCGAGGACAGGTCGTAGCGTTCGGAATCGAAGAACAGGCTGTTGAACATCGCCTCCGCGGCCTCGGCCGTCGGCGGCTCGCCCGGACGCATCACGCGGTAGATGTCGAACAGCGCGTCTTCGCGCGTGGTGTTCTTGTCGATGCGTAGGGTGTTGCGCATGTAGGCGCCGACCGTCACGTCGTCGACGTCGAGGACGTCGAACTTGGTGAAGCCCTGCTCTTCCAGGGCGGTCAGCAGGGCCTGGTCGATCTCGTCGCCGGTCTCGGAGTAGATCTCGCCGGTCTCCAAATAAAATAGGTCGCTCGCCAGGTAGCGGCCGAACAGGGCCTCGGGCGCCAGCAGCAGGGTCTTCAGACCGCCGTCGGCGAACTTGCGGGCGTTGCGGGCGGAGATCTTCTGGCCGGCCGGGGCCACTTCCTCGCCGGTGTCGGCATCGATCAGCGGGAAGTCCGGCTTGGCGCCGCGCCAGCGTTCGGCCTTGTAGGGCGTGGCCCAGCCGCCGTCGCGCTTCTCGAAGGGCACGGTGTCGTAGAAGGTGGAGAGGATCTCCTCACCGTCCATGCCGAGCGCCATGAGGAAGGTCGAGGCCGGCAGCTTGCGGCGACGGTCGATGCGGACATAGACGATGTCCTTGGCGTCGAACTCGAAGTCGAGCCAGGAGCCGCGATAGGGAATGACGCGCGCGGCGAAGAGCAGCTTGCCCGAGGAGTGGGTCTTGCCCTTGTCGTGGTCGAAGAAGACGCCCGGCGAGCGGTGCATCTGGGAGACGATGACGCGCTGGGTCCCGTTGACGATGAAGGTGCCCTTCTCCGTCATGAGCGGGATGTCGCCCATATAGACGTCCTGCTCCTTGATGTCCTTGACCGAACGGGCGCCGGTCTCCTCATCGGTTTCGAACACGATGAGGCGCAGCTTGACCTTCAGCGGCGCGGCGAAGGTCATGTCGCGCTGGACGCATTCCTCGACGTCGTACTTCGGGTCTTCGAACTCGTAGGAAACGTATTCGAGGACGGCGCGTTCGTTGAAGTCCTTGATCGGGAAGACCGACTTGAAGACCGCCTCGACGCCCTCGTCGCGGCGGTCGCCGGGACGCACTTCGCGCTGGAGGAACTGCTCGTAGGAGGAGCGCTGGACCTCGATGAGGTTCGGCATCTGGACAGCTTCGGGGATGCGGCCGAACGATTTCCGGATCCGCTTCTTGCCGGTGAAGGATTGCGCCATTGTTGTCCCTTGCGGACGCGCGAAGGGACGGTCCCCGCGCGTCGATTGTCATCCTGCGTCCGCCCTCGGAACTCCCTTGCGGGAGCCGGACGCTGGAAAGTCCCCTTTGCGTCGGGGACGCTCCCTCGCATGGTCGGAGGGCGACGGACCATGCCTCGGAGTCGAACGCGCGAAGACTCGCGTCTTAGCTGAATCGGAATTTCGCGAAGCTCGCCAGATAGGCCTTTTGCAACCCTTTGGGAAGACCTTTTGCACAGAAAAAGTGGGGCGGCGGTCGCCGCGACCGCCGCCCCACCCTTCGCGGGTACCGGGCGTGTCACGGGGGATGGGATTGGGCCATAATTAGTACGGCAGGCCAACAGGCGGAATCCTGTCGCGGTTCCAGGCGTCAGTCGGTGCGCCCGCCGAACTGGATCAGGTTGCCGTCCGGGTCTGCGACGATGAAGTTCCCCTGCCCCTGGCCGTGCCAGGGCTCGCGCTTCAGGGGCTGGTGGATAAGCGCTCCACGGGCCTGTAACTCCTCGAACAGCAGGCGCGCATTGCTGACGATCACATTGGCCGAGAGGAGATCGCCCCCCGCGCCATGGTCGAGCACCGGGCGGCTGACCTCGCGCAGGCAGATAAGCGCCGCATCCCTCACCACCTGGCCATAAAAGGGCGGATCGCCATAGGTGAAGCCCGTCCGGAAGCCCAGGGCCTCGGTGTAGTAGCCGTGGGCGCGGGCGAAGTCGGTCACGAAGATGTTGGGCTCGGCCATCAGCAGCACCGGCTGCTGCGGATAGGTGGTGGGCTTTTCGGACACGCGGTCTCCTCAGGTCCTCGGTCCGACGGTCTAGGGGATGGGCGTGTCGCCCTCATGAACGGAAACGGGCCCGGAGGTCTCCCCCGGGCCCGCGAAGATACGCAGATCCTGCGCCGTCCCCGCCCTTCCTTATGGAGGGACGGTTCCAAGAGATGAAGCGCGACGCTGTCGCGCTCCGGCTTACTTGATCTGGACGGTGGCGCCGGCTTCCTCGAGCTTCTTCTTGATCTCTTCGGCTTCCTGCTTGGAGATGTTTTCCTTGATGTTCTGCGGAGCGCCTTCGACGAGGTCCTTGGCTTCCTTCAGGCCGAGGTCCGGACGGACGCCGCGGACTTCCTTGATCACGTTGATCTTCTTGTCGCCACCGGCGGCCAGAACGACGGTGAACTCGGTCTGCTCTTCAGCAGCCGCAGCGGCTTCGCCGCCGCCGGCGGCCGGAGCGGCGGCCATGGCGACCGGCGCGGCGGCCGAGACGCCCCACTTTTCTTCGAGCATCTTGGAGAGCTCGGCGGCTTCCAGGACGGTCAGGGCGGACAGGTCTTCAACGATCTTTTCGAGATTGGCCATGGGTATGGTTCCTTAAGCGGTGTTGGGATGTCGGGAAAATGACGATCAGGCGGCGTCTTTGGCGGCGTAAGCGCCCATGACGCGAGCCAGCTGACCGGCCGGCGCCTGCAGGACGCCCGCGACCTTGGTCGCCGGAGCCTGGACGAGGCCGATGATCTTGCCGCGCAGCTGGTCCAGGGACGGAAGCGTGGCGAGCGCGCTCACCCCGGCCTTGTCCAGAACCTGCGTGCCCATCAGGCCGCCGATGACCACGAACTTGTCGTTGTCCTTGGCGTACTGGGTGGCGACCTTGGCGGCGGAAACCGGATCCGAGCTGAAGGCGATGGCGACCGGACCGGTGAAGAGGGCGTCGCCCGCCTCGCCGACCGAACCGTCCAGAGCCTTCTGGGCCAGGGTGTTCTTCACCACCTTCAGCTGGGCGCCCTGCTCGCGCAGGCGGCCCCGGAGATCAGTCATTTCCGCAACGGTCAGACCCAGGTTGTGGGTCACGACCACGGCGCCGGACTCGGCGAAGACGCCCTTGAGCGCCTCGATCGATTCCTGCTTTTGAGCGCGGTCCATTGCGGTCTCCTACTCAGGTGCGGCGGCCGGACCATTCCGGACGCCGTAACGACGGCCACGCCCCGGGCGAACCCATGGCGGACCGACAGCCTGTCCATTGAGAGAAGTCGCAGCCGACGCGCCCGTCCCGCATGCGGAAAGAGCTCAAGACGGCGGTCATCTTCCCGTCTCCCCGCGAGTGTGGAAGGGCTCTTCCACGCTTATGGTCCAGGCGGCCCCTGGACCCCGCAGTTCTCGGACAGGATCGGAAGGCGTATGGCGCCCTCCGTCCTCGCCGCCCCTTGCGGACCGGCGAAACCTTAGAAGGCGCGGCTCATACACCAGCCGGCCCGCCGGTTCAACGCCCGATCGCGGCGACGCGATTGACCCCCGCGCCCGCCGCCCCTAACAGTTGCGATTGAAAACGGCTCGCATTCGCTGGAGGACAAATATGGAGCCCAACGGCGCCGCCTGGCTCGCCGCCGGCCTCGTCCTCAGCCTGCTCGGCGTCCTCAGCCTGCGGGAGGCGTGGCGGCGCAGAGGCAAGCCGCATGCGCCCTGGCTGGTCGGAGGCTGGGCCCTGCTTCTGGTCGCCGCCGTCCCGTTCGTCCGCGCGGCGTCCGGCGAGAGCGGGGTCGCGGTTTGGATGACGGTCGCCGGGCTTCTCGCCCTCGCCGCCATCGGACTTCGCACCGAGTGGCGGCTACCGCCCGACCGCCGGCGCAAGCCGCAGCGGGTCAGCGCCGCCGGCGCCGGCGTCGATCCGGGGCTCAGCGCCGCGAGTACGCCCTGGCGGACCGCGGCCGTGGTCGCCCTCGCCCTGCCCGTCTTCGGGGCCGCGAGCCTCCTTCTGGGGCTGGGCCTGGTGCGAAGCGGCCCGGGCGGTCCCGGCGACCAATTGATGTCGGCGGCGCTGATCACGCCGCTGGTCTGGGGCCTCGGCATGGCCTGGGCCTGCGCCGATCCGCGCCTGACGCGCTCGATGGCCGTCGCCGGCGCCGTGGCCGCCCTGGGCGCCCTCCTCTACCTGCTGCCCTGAAGGAGCCCCTGAGACATGGCCGCCACGCTCTGGCCGAAGGTTCCGCCGAACCTCGTCCGCACCGTCCTTTCGGGCCATTCCGCCCTGGGCCTCGTCGTCGGAGGGCTGGCCTATCTGCTCTCGCTGACGGGCGTCCTGGCCGTCTTCATGAGCGACTTCGAACGTTGGGAGCAGCCCGACGTCCCGGAGTTCACCGCCATGACGCCCGGGGCGCTGGACCGGCTCTATGGCGAGGTGATGGCTGCGGCCAACGCGCCGGTCGAGCGGATCTTCATCACCCTGCCGACCGCCGACGCCCCCCGCAGCGCCGTCTACGCCGGCGAACAGGCGTGGTTCGCCACCGCCGATGGGGCCCTGTGGGGCGGGATCGCCCACGAATGGACCCACTTCCTGGAGCACCTGCACTACTATCTCAGCCTGCCGCACACCTTCGGGATCATCGTCGTCGGCCTGGTCGGCGCGGCCATGGTCGGGCTGATCCTGTCGGGTCTGGCGGCCCACCCGCGCATCTTCCGCGACGCCTTCGCCCTGCGCTGGACCTCCTCCCCGCGCCTGTCCCAGGCGGACCTGCACAACCGGCTGAGCGTCTGGGGCGCCCCCTTTCACCTCGCCGTCTCCCTGACCGGGGCCTATTTCGGCCTGATCGGCGTCCTCCTTCTGCTGGCCGGGGCGGCGGCGCCGGGCGAAGCGCGCGACAGCCTTCTGGCGCCGCTGTTCGGGGCCCCGCCCGTGGCCGACGCCGCCGCCGCGCCGCCGCCGCGCCTGGACGCCGCCGTGGCTCAGATCGCGGCTCTCGAGCCTGCCGCCACGCCCAGCTATCTCAGCATCGAGGCGCCGGGGACGCGGGGCCAGGTGGTCGATGTCAGCGCCGATATTCCGGGCCAGCTGATCTATGCCGAAACCTGGCGGTTCGACAGCGCCGCGCGCCTGCAGTCGAAGCTGGGCGCGGCCGACGGCGGCCTGGGCCAGCAGGCGGCCTGGGCCATGTACCCGCTGCACTTCGGCTCCTTCGGCGGTCTGCCGATCCGGCTGGCCTATGGCGCACTGGGGCTGGCGCTCTGCGTCGTCGTGGCCAGCGGCGTCAACATCTGGCTGGTGCGCCGCCGGGCCCAGGGCCGGCCGGCGCCCCGGGCCGAGCGCCTGTGGATCGCCACCGTCTGGGGGCCGGGGCTCGCCCTGGCGGTCGCGGCGGCCGGCATGCTCGGCTGGGAGATCCCGGCGGAGCCGGTCTTCTGGGGACTGGCCGCGCTTCTGCTGGCCGCGGCTCCCTTCGCGCCCGACGCCCGCAGCCTTTCGCGCGGCCTGCGGCTGGCCGCCGCCGCCGCTATCCTGGGGGTCCTGGCCGTTCATGCGGCGCGGTTCGGCGCCGAGGCCCTCGGTCCCGCCGCCTGGCCGGTCAGCCTCAGCCTGGCGGCCACGGCCCTGGCCCTGGGCGGCTCGACCCTGATCGGCCGCCGCCGCGCCGAGCCTGCGCTGCAGCCCTCGCCGGTCCCGGGCGAGTAGGCGGCCGGCGCCGACGCCAAAGAAAAAGGGAGCTGCGTCGCCGCAGCTCCCTTCGCACTTTCAGGCCGGTCTGGCGCCTCAGGCGCCGACGGAGCCCGTATCGATCTTGAAGCCGGGACCCATGGTCGAGGACAGGCTGATCCGCTTCACATAGGTGCCCTTGGCGCCCGAGGGCTTGGCCTTGTTCAGCGCGTCGACCAGCGCCTTCACATTGGCCAGGATGGCGTCCTCGGAGAAGCTCGCCTTGCCGATGCCGGCGTGGATGATGCCGGTCTTCTCGGTGCGGAACTCGATGGCGCCGCCCTTGGCGTCCTTCACGGCCTGACCGACGTTCGGGGTCACCGTGCCGACGCGCGGGTTCGGCATCAGGCCGCGCGGGCCCAGCACCTTACCCAGACGGCCGACCAGGGCCATCATGTCGGGCGTGGCGATCACGCGGTCGAATTCCATGAAGCCGCCCTGGATGCGCTCGACCAGCTCCTCGGCGCCGACGATGTCGGCCCCGGCGGCCTTGGCCTCCTCGGCCTTGGCGTCCTTGGCGATGACGGCGACGCGGACGTCGCGGCCGGTGCCCGAGGGCAGGTTCACCACGCCGCGGACCTGCTGGTCGGCGTGACGCGGGTCGACGCCCAGATTGACGGCGATCTCGATCGACTCGTCGAACTTGGCCTTGGCGTTTTCCTTCACCAGGCGGATGGCTTCCTCCACCGGGTGGGCGGCCATGCGGTCGCCGGTCCAGGCCTGGATGCGCTTGGGTTGCTTGGCCATGGTGATCAGGCCTCCACGATCTCAAGGCCCATCGAGCGGGCGGAGCCCTCGATGATGCGGGCGGCGGCCTCGACGTCGACGGCGTTGAGGTCCTTCATCTTCTTTTCGGCGATCTCGCGCAGCTGGGTGCGGGTGATCTTGCCCACGGTCTCGCGGCCGGTGAGCTTGGCGCCGGACTTAATGCCGACGGCTTCCTTGATGTAGTGGGTCGCCGGCGGGGTCTTGGTGACGAAGGTGAAGCTCTTGTCCTGATAGACGGTGATCACCGTCGGCAGGGGCGTGCCCGTCACTTCCTTCTCGGTGCGGGCGTTGAACTCCTTGCAGAAGCCCATGATGTTGACGCCGCGCTGACCGAGCGCCGGCCCGATGGGCGGCGAAGGCGTCGCGGAGCCCGCGGGCACCTGCAGCTTGATGTAGCCCAGAATCTTCTTGGCCATCTTCTCCTCTTTGGCCGGAGGCCCGGCCGGTTGAGCCGTGGTCCGGAGTTGGCGCTCCTCCCACGGATTTGGGCCGCGCGATCCACGGACCGCCCGGCGAAGGGCGCGCTTCTATCAGCGAGCGTTCTCGCCCGCAAGCGCAGGCGCAGTCAGATTAGTTGAACCACGAAGAGCACAAAGAGCACCAAGGCTCAGAGCACGGACCGGCGGACGCCTTGCCGGAAGAGTGGAACGTTGAAGTTGAGGAGGTAGCCAAGCCGCAGCTTCGAGAGCCGCAGATACGTGATGATCTGCGCTTCATGGAGGCGCGAAGCCCGCGCCCAGCTCACGATGGACCTTCAGGCCGGCATCCACGACCTCACGGCCGACAGCCTCGATGCGCGCATCGAGGCCTTCGTGTCCTTTGTGCTCTTCGTGGTTCAAACGCCTGCCCCCGCATCAGCCGACGCGGCGCAGACGACCGCGATCAGCTGGTCTTTTCGACCTGGTTGTATTCGAGCTCGACCGGGGTGGCGCGGCCGAAGATGGAGACGGTGACCCGCAGGCGGGCGCGTTCCTCGTCGACCTGTTCCACCGAGCCGTTGAAGCTGGCGAAGGGGCCGTCGGTGACGCGCACCTGTTCGCCGATCTCGAAGGTGATGGTCGGCTTCGGCCGCTCCACGCCCTCTTCGATGGCGCCGATGATGCGGGCGACTTCCTTCTCGGACACCGGCATGGGCTTGGCGCCCGAGCCCAGGAAGCCGGTCACCTTCGGCGTGTTCTTGATGAGGTGGTAGGCCTCGTCGGTCAGGTTCATCTTCACCAGCACGTAGCCGGGGAAGAACTTGCGCTCGGTGTTGATCTTCCGGCCGCGGCGGATCTCCACCACGTCCTCGGTCGGCACCAGCACCTCGGAGAACTGATCCTCAAGGCCCTGGGTCTTGGCCTGCTCGAGGATCGACTCCTTCACCTTCTTCTCGAAGTTCGAGTAGGCGTGGACGATGTACCACTTGTGGTTCGACGGCGCGGTGGGTTGCGCGGCGGTTTCGTTGCTCATCTTGTTATCCTACCCCGCGTTGGCGAGCTGGAGCAGCAGCCCCATGCCCCAGCCGAGAATGGAGTCGACGGCGAAGAAGAAGCTCGCCGCCAGCACGACCATGATCCCGACCATCACCGAGGTGATCCAGGTCTCCTTGCGGCTCGGCCAGATGATCTTGCGCGCTTCGGCGCGCACTTCCCGGGCGAGCTGCCAGGGGCTGGTCGTATTCTTCGGCGCGGAGTCGGCGAGCGACGAGCCGGAGGACATGGCGGCGGCCGTCTTGGCGGCGCGGCTCCTCATCGCTTGCGGCGTTCCGCTCGGTTTCCTGGCCATCGAGGATAGCGACTTTCTACTACCGGGCGGCGGAAGCCCCGCCCGCGCGATTTGCGGCTTCACGAACAAAGATAGTGGCAGGAGTGGAGGGACTCGAACCCCCGGCCCTCGGTTTTGGAGACCGATGCTCTACCAGCTGAGCTACACTCCTACGCGGCCGGCCCCTCGCCTGGGAGAGCTAAGGACCTGATTCCGGTCAATGAACAACGCGCCGGAAGGCGGTGGGCCCGCCGGCGCGCGCGGCTCATCGCCGGAGCCGGGTCGTTTAGCAGGGGGCGCCGCGGCGGGCAAGGAGGGATCGAAGGCCCCGGCGCGGCGTTTCCGGGTGTCGAAGCCCAACCGCCCAGGAGGCCGATTCCCATGTCCGACGAAGCGCCCCGCGCGAGCGAGCCCGGCGACGACCGCAACCGCGACGACCAGCAGCGGTCGGGCGTCCCGCCGCGCTCGGCCTATGTGCCGCCCGGCGAAAAGGATTCCGCCCAGTCGGACAAGACGCAGACCGATCCCACGACCGGCGAGCCGCACGAGGGCGCGCCCGAACCGGCCAGGTCCCAGCGCGACCAGCAGGACGGGCCCGACGGCCCGCTGGGCGATCCGCCTAGGTCTTGACGCCGTCCAGCTCGAAGCTGCGGTCGAGATTGGCGATCTTGTCCTCGACCAGGCCCGCGCGCTTCAGCGCCAGCGACGCCGCCCACAGGGCCGTGCGCGCCGGCATCGGCGTGCGGGCCATGGCCGCCACCGGCACGCCTTTGCGGCGGAAGATGCCGTTGGCGTAGTGCGCGCCGTTGGTGATCCGCGTCCCCCAGGTCTGGTAGTCGACCGACAGAGAGACGTTGAAGCCCTCCTGATTCTCGATCCGGTGCGGCGCGTGCAGGGGCCAGGTGGCCGCCATGCCGGGCGCGAGGTCGAAGACCTGGGCCGCGGCGTCCATGCCGCGGTGGTAGGGCAGATCCTCGGTCTGCTGCTTGAGCATGATGTCCTCCATGCCCGTCTGGGGCATGTGGACCTCGTCCACGGGGTAGATCCAGATCCGCTTGCGGCCACGCAAATGGAACAGGCAGACGCCCGGCGCATCGGCGTGGAACGGCACCTTGGCCTGGGGCGCCGACAGGATCAGCTGGCCGTTGAGCTGTACGGGCCGGAAGCCTTGTGCTTCGCGTGAGATCTCTCGGAAGGCTGCGTGGATCACCGGCGCCAGCGCTTCATAGTGCTGTTCGACTCGACGCAGCTGAACCCAGACGCGCCCCTCCTTGATGCCCTCCAGCACCTTCTCGCCCGGCAGGCGGCCGCGCACGCCGGTGCGCATGGTGGCCTGGCCTTCCTCGTCATAGTCGAAGAGGTTGATGTCGTAGAGGTCGGCCGGATAGCGGTCGAGCAGCTCGGCCAGCGGCGCGTCCTCGAACAGGCCGGTCTGGGCCAGGCGATGGGCGAAGGTGATCGGCGCCTTGCGGAAGTCGCGCTTCTGCTCGGCGCTCCAGGCGGGGATCAGGCGGTCGGGACCGGTGGTCGTCATGGTCGTTTCCTTCAATCCAGCAGCAGCAGGCCGGCGCTGACCCCGGCAAGCGAAAGGCCCACGCCCAGCCCCGCCCCGATGCGGGGGTGCCGGCGGCCGATGCGGCCGAGGGATCGGCCGGCGGCGGTGATCTGGCCGTTCAAGCCCGGCTCGCAGGCGGCGATGCGGTCGAGACGGCGGTCGAGACGGCGATAGAGGTCGCTCAGGCGGTCATGCAGGCGGGGCGTGCGGGCGACGGCGCGGCTGAGCACCGTCCGCATCGCCTCGACCAGCGGATCGGCGAGCACGTCGCCCTCCAGGACCTGGCCGCGGGGATCGGCGAAGGCGTGCTTGTAGTCCTCGGCCCCGGGGCCGAAGTCGGCCTGGACCACCCCCCGCTCGGCCAGGACGCGCAGGGTCTCCAGGGTCATCAGGGCGCCGGGGGAATAGCGTGCGAATTCCGGATCATAGACCGGGAACCACAGGTGATAGGCGCGCCCTGACAGCAGTCCGGCCTCGGCGGCGACGATGCGATCGCCGGCGCGGAGGACGGCCACGCGGAGTCCGAAGTCGGCCTCGCCCGAGCGCGCCAGGCGGCGCAGCAGGTTGCGGGTCCAGGCGGTCGCGAAGACGTCGTGCTGGCCGGTGCGCCGCATCTGCTCGCGCTTTTCGTGGATGATCGCCTCCAGGGCGATCGGATCGGGGGACAGGGTGAAGGAGAGCGGCCCCACCTCTTCCGCCAGCTTGCGCATGCGGCGGCGCTTGTCCTTGAGGAAGCCGCCCTGCCCGGCGGCGCGCCGCTGTTCGAGATAGGCGTCGAAGCCCCGCGACAGGTCGGCGATCATCGCCGGACGCGCCTCGCCCAGGCCCTCGCCGACCGGCGCGTGCCGCGGCACGAGGCCTCCGAACCGGAACCGCCGCGCCTTGAGGTGCGGCAGCACCGCCTTGAGGTCGACCTGCTCGCCCGGCCGCGCGATCAGGCCGTGATAGTCGGTGAGCGGGGCGGCGAGCGGCTGGATCGCCCCGCCGCGCCGCTGATAGGGCAGGAAGGCCTGGATCCGGCCCGCCCGGCGGATGCCCGCGATGCGGGCCGCGGGGGCCACCTCGGCGGCCGCCTGGACGTAGCGCAGGTCGAAATAGGGACTCGACAACTCCGGCGCCGCCGCCCGGAACCGGGCCCACAGGGCGCGCTCCTGCGCGTCGAGCTCGAGCGCTGCAAGGAGGCCCGTCGAACGTGCCGC
>CAYQPL010000034.1:0-1127 GCA_964419395.1 uncultured Phenylobacterium sp.
CCCCCCCCCCCCCCCCCCCCCCCCCCCCCCCCCCCCCCCCCCCCCCCCCCGCTGCGGCCTCTGCGTATCTTGCTCCCCGCCGTCGCCGCGGGCTAATTGCGGCGCATGATCCCGGCGCCGGCCTTTCTGTCCAATCCTGAGCGGTTCATGGCCTTTTCGCGCTGGGCCGCGCCGATGTTCGGGGCGCTCGCCCTCGGCCTGGCGCTCGCCGGTCTTTATCTCGGCTTCACCGCGCCGGAGGACTACCAGCAGGGCGACACGGTGCGGATCATGTTCATCCATGTGCCCGCCGCCTGGATGAGCCTCTTCTGCTACGCCTGCCTGGGCGGCGCGAGCTTCCTGGCGCTCGTCTTCCGCCATGCCCTGGCCGACGCCGCGGCCCAGGCCGCCGCCCCGCTGGGGGCGGGCTTCACCCTCCTGGCCCTGGCCACCGGATCGCTCTGGGGCCGGCCCATGTGGGGCGCCTGGTGGGTGTGGGACGCACGCATGACCTCGGTGCTCGTCCTCTTCCTCTTCTACGTGGCCTATATCGCCCTGCGCGCGGCCATGGACGACGAGGCCAAGGCGGCCCGCGCCGGCGCCATCCTGGCGCTCGTCGGCCTGGTCAATCTGCCGATCGTGAAGTTCTCGGTGGACTGGTGGAACAGCCTGCACCAGGGCGCCTCGGTCTTCCGCGCCGACGGGCCGACGGTGGCGCCGGTCTTCCTCTGGCCGTTGCTGCTCATGGGCCTGGCCTACATGGCCGCCTTCGGCTCGCTCTGGCTCGTCCGCATCCGCGGCGAGGTGTGGCGCCGCCGGGCCGAGGCGCTGGCGCTGCGCGCCGCGAGGGCCTGACCCCATGCTCGATCTCGACGCCGGCGCCTATGCGGCCTTCGTCTGGCCCGCCTTCGCCATCACCGCGCTGGTCTTCGCCCTGATGGTGGGAAGCTCGCTGAACCACGCCCGCCACTGGCGCGCCCGCACCGAAGCGTTGCGCCAGATCACCGAAAAAAGCGAGGCGGCGGAAGCCGCCGCGGACCCCGCCGTATTCCCAGCAATAACCATCTTGGCGCTCGGCTTGAACCGGCCCCACACGTGCGCCGCCAGCTTCAGAAATAAGAAGAGCACCCATTCTGAGTCCCTGGATG
>CAYQPL010000034.1:1137-13890 GCA_964419395.1 uncultured Phenylobacterium sp.
CCCCCCCTCTCCGCGTCGCCCTTTATCCCTTAAAATGGCTCGGGGGTTTCCCCCCCCTTGTCCGAGGCGGCGCGGGAGGAGACCGCATGAGCCGCTGGCTCGCCCTCCTGCCGCTCATCGCCCTCGTGGCCATGGGCCTGCTCTTCGGCCTCTATTCCCTGAACCGCAATCCGCAGGTCCAGCCCGACGCCCTCGTGGGCCAGCCCGTGCCCGAGGTCACCCTGCCGACGCTCGCCGAAGGAACCCCCACGCCGGTGCGCCAGGCCCTGGGCGGCGAGGTCGCGCTGGTCAACTTCTTCGCCTCCTGGTGCGCACCCTGCGAGGTGGAGCACCCGACCCTGATGGCGCTTAAAGGTCGCGGCGTGAAGATCGTCGGCGTCGCCTACCCAGACGCAGGCCTTCCTGACGCGCCTGGGCGACCCCTTCGCCGCCCGCCTCGTCGACCGCGACGGCGCCGCCGGTATCGAGTTCGGCGTCACCGGCGTCCCGGAGACCTACCTCGTCGGCGCGGACGGCGTGATCCTGGCCAAGCATACGGGGCCGCTGACGGTGGAGGACGCGGAGGCGTTGCTGGCGCGGGTGGAGTAGGTTGTGAGACCGTCAGCCGTTAGCAAGCTGCAGGCGGACTCTATGACCGACATGTTCAACCCTGAGTTTGACGAGCCGCTGTTGGTTGAATGCGCTCAGTGGGTCGGTCGGCTCTGCAACGCGTGGGCACGACTTGAGTTGGAGATCGTGGATCTGTGTGGCGCGCTTCTCCAAGCACCCAACGACGATGTCTCGAATGCGGTGATTCAAGCCTTCGACTTTCGGGCGCAGATTAGCGCCATTCGTTTAGGGGCAGTCGCACGAGAGCTGCCCAGCGGGTGGGCGGAGCTCATCCATGATGAACTCGACTATATCGACCAGACCCTGCGTCCTCGTCGAAATCGTTACGTCCACAGCATGTGGCTGAGGTCATCGGAGGGCGAGCTCTGGCGGGTTGATCAGACGCCACGGGTGTACCGAACGCAGGCCAAGCAACCGCTCTCGTGGGCCGGCCGGTCCGTTGTCACTGAGACTACTTCAGCAATTAAAGAAACCGTGGCTGAGATTGACGCGCACGGCGGCTTTGTCTTTCAGCTAGCATCAGACCTGAGTTGGCCCCCGCTACCGGATTTGGCCGCAAGGCTGGCGGAACAGCCTCGAAGAGCGCTCGCGCGGAGCTAGATGTCAGGTTGACCTGACACGCCTTCCGTGTCAGGTTGACCTGACATCGCGGAGGACCCCATGGACGCCAGTCAACGCCGGTACGTGCGCCGGATCGCCGCCTTCGGGGGCGGCTATGTGGCGGTGAACATCGCCGCCATCTTCGGGGCCTTCGACGACATCGGGCCCGCGGCGGCCTGGGTGCTGGCCCTGGCGGTGGCCGCGCCGGTGGCGGGCCAGCTCTGGGCGCTGCTGGCCCTGATGCGCGACTCAGACGAGTTCGTCCGCGCGGTGGAGGCCAAGCGCTTCATCCTGGCGTCGGGCGGCGCCATCGCCCTCTTCAGCGCCTGGGGCTTCGGCGAGAGCTATGCCAATGCGCCGCATGCGCCGGGCTGGCTGGTCTTCCCGCTCTTCTGGGCGCTCTACGGGCTCGTCTCGCCCTTCGTCCGCACGAGCCGGGTCTAGGGGCCTTGCGCAACCGACTGCGCGAGCTGCGGGCCGAACGGGGGTGGACGCAAGGCCAGCTGGGCGAGCGGCTGGGCGTCTCGCGCCAGGCGGTCAATGCGCTGGAGACCGAGAAGCACGACCCCTCCCTCGACCTCGCCTTCCGCATCGCCGCCCTCTTCGGCCTGGCGGTGGAGGAGGTCTTCGCCAATCCGCATGGCTCAGGTCTGGCGAACAGGCACCCGGCGCCCTAGCTCACCCCGGCATGAGCGCCGACCTCGCCATCCGCCCCGCCACGCCCGCCGACGCCGATGCGGTGTGGGCGATCCTGGAGCCGACGATCCGCGCGGGCGAAACCTACGCCCTGCCCCGCGACTTGGCCCGGGACGCGGCCGTCGCCTACTGGCTGGGCTCGGGCCGGGAGGCCTTCGTGGCCGAGGCCGACGGCGCGATCCTGGGCACCTATTATCTGCGCGCCAATCAGCCGGGCGGCGGGGCGCATGTGGCCAATTGCGGCTTCATGACCGCGACCGCCGCCGCCGGCCGGGGCGTGGCGCGGGCCATGTGCGCCCATGCTCTGGCCCACGCGCGGACCCGCGGCTTCCGCGCCATGCAGTTCAACTTCGTGGTCTCGACCAACGAACGCGCCGTGCGCCTGTGGCAGGGCATGGGGTTCGAGATCGTCGGCCGCCTGCCCGGCGCCTTCGACCATCCGGTCCACGGCGAGGTGGACGCCCTGGTGATGTTCCAGCGGCTCTAGAGCCCTTCAGACCTCGTTAACCATAAATTCAGCGGCTGAGGGCCAATTCTGGGGCGGAAACCGCTCATTTCGCCCCTGTTCGCCAGAGTCGCCCCTTGAACCCCATCCGCCCGCAGACCCCGCCGCCCCAGACACCCGCCCCGGCCAGCACGGCGCGGACGGCGGCCCAGCGCGCCTTCTTCCAGGCGGCCATGGGGCAGGCCCAGGCGCCGGCCAAGGCCGCCGCGACGCCCGAGCCGGTCCGCGAGGCCGCGCGGGTCCAGACCGTCCGCGCCGAAACCCCCGCCGAGCCGCCGACGAAGATCCTGCGGCCGGGCTCGCTGCTGGATATCCGGGTTTAGCGGGGCGGGCCGCCTCAGTCGCTTCGCGACAGCTCCCCCAGTAGGGGAGCATCTTCGCACTGAGCTTCGAGGCCGCTGAGCAGATCCTCTCCCTTCTTCAGGGGAAGGTGGCCCGGAGGGCCGGAAGGGGTTGCCGCGTCTCGGCCATCCTGACCAAGCCGTAAGCTTCCGCTCGCCGACAAGGATGCTATGGCTAGCGCCTTCGCGTCTTCCGGGAGCCGTCCATGTTCGCAACGTTGACCCGCCTCGTCCTCGCCGCGGCCGTGCTGGCCGGCCCCATGGCGGTTCACGCCGCCGAGGCCCCGCCGATCGACTATCGCGAGCGGGTGCTGGGCAACGGCCTGCGGGTGCTCTCCTCGGTCGACAGGACGACGCCCAATGTGACCGTGCAGGTCTGGTACGGCGTCGGGTCCAAGGACGATCCGGACGGCCGCTCGGGCTTCGCCCACCTCTTCGAACACATGATGTTCAAGACCACGCGGAACATGCCGTCCGAGACCCTGGACCGCATGACCGAGGATGTCGGCGGCTTCAACAACGCCTCCACCTGGGACGATTTCACCAACTACTACGAAGTGGTCCCGGCCAACCACCTGGAGCGCCTGCTGTGGGCCGAGGCCGAGCGCATGGGCTCGCTGGTGGTGGACGAGGAGATCTTCGCCTCCGAACGCGACGTGGTGAAGGAGGAGCTCCGCCAGCGCGTGCTGGCCAGCCCCTATGGCCGCCTCTTCGCCCTGATGCTGCCCCAGGCGACCTATCAGGCCCACCCCTACAAGCGCCCGGGCATCGGCTCCATCGCCGAGCTGGACGCGGCCACCATCGACGACGTGCGCGCCTTCCACGAGGCCTATTACCGCCCCGACAACGCCGTCCTGGTGGTGGTCGGCAATTTCGAGCCCGCCAAGTTCGACGCCTGGGTGGACAAGTACTTCGCCGGCATCCGGAAGCCCGACGCGCCGCTGAAGCGCGTCACCGCGACCGAGCCGCCCCGCACCGGCCCCGGCGTCTATCAGGGCTACGGCCCCAACGTGCCCCTGCCGGCGGTGGCCATCACGTGGCTGGGCGCGGCTGCCGACAGCCCCGACGCCCCGGCCCTGAAGGTGCTCGACGCCATCCTCTCCAGCGGCAAGTCGTCGAGGCTCTACAACGCGCTCGTCTATGACCAGCAGGTCGCCGTCGAGGTCATGTCCACCGCCGACCTGCCCCAGCAGCCGGGGATGATCGCGCTGGCGGCCATCATGTCGAGCGGTCAGGACGTGGAGACCGGCGAGCGGGCCCTGCTGGCGGAGGTCGCCCGTCTGCGCGACGCGCCGCCCTCCGAGGCCGAGCTGAACGAGGCCAAGAACGAGCTGATCGCCGCCGAGCTGCGCGAGCGCGAGACCGTCGACGGCCGCGCCTTCGCCCTGGGGTACGCCTGGGCGACCGAGGGCGATCCCGCCGCCGCCAATGCGAACCTGGCCGCCCTGCAGGCGGTCACCGCCGCCGACGTCCAGCGCGTGGCGCAGAAATACCTCGACCCGCAGCGGCGCATGACCATCGCCTACCGCTCCGAGGACGCTCGTCCCGAGGGCGAGACCGAGGCCGAGACGGCCCCGCCCGCGGTGGAGAGCGTCCGCTACGCCGGCGAGGTGATCACCCTGGCGCCGGAAGGCGAACGCCAGGCGCCGCCGCCGGTGGCCGAGGCGATCAGCCCGACCCTGCCCAAGCCGGCCGAGACGGTCCTGCCCAACGGCCTGCGGGTCATCGTCGCCCGCTCCAGCGACCTGCCGCTGGTTGCCGGCGCGCTCATCGTCCGGGCCGGCGCCTGGGCCGACCCGGACGGTCAGGCCGGCGCCATGTCGATGACGGCGAACATGCTGCCGGAGGGCACGACGACCCGCACGGCGCCCCAGATCGCCCAGGAGATCGAGGCGCTGGGCGCGACGCTGTCGGCCTCGGCCGGCCTGGAAAGCGCCTCGGTCGGCGTGACGGTGATGTCCGACAAGGTCGGCCCCGCCTTCGCCATCCTCTCCGACGTGGTCCGCAACCCGGCCTTCGCGCCTGAGGAGCTGGCGCGCCAGACCGCCCAGGCCCTGGACGGCCTGGCCGTGGCCTATGAGGATCCGGGCCAGCTGTCGGCCATGACGGCCGGCCCGGTGATCTTCGCCGGCACACCCTTCGGCCACGCCGCCGACGGCACGCCGGCCTCCCTGCCCAAGCTGACGCCGGAGGGGCTGAAGGCCCTGCACGGGACCTATTTCCGGCCCTACAACGCCATCCTCGTCCTGACCGGCTACATCTCGCCCGAGGCGGGCTTCGCCCTGACCCGCCAGGCCTTCGGCGACTGGGTCGCCCCGGCCGCGCCCCTGCCGCCGCAGCCGGAGATCAAGCCGCAGGCCGCGCGCAAGGTGGTGGTCATCGACCTGCCGGGGACCGGCCAGGCCGCCGTCCGCCTCGCCAAGCCGGCCATCGCCCGGGGCAGCGAGGCCTACTATCCGGGCATCGTGGCCAACACCGTGCTTGGGGGCAGCTATTCGGCCCGCCTGAACCAGGAGATCCGCATCAAGCGGGGCCTGTCCTACGGCGCCAGCTCCTCCCTGTCGGCGCGGCGCACCACCGGCGCCTTCCAGGCGGGGGCGCAGACCAAGAACGAGTCCGCGCCGGAGGTCATGGACCTGATCGCCGCCGAACTGGACCGGCTCGGGACCACGCCGGCGCCGGCCGAGGAGCTGAAGGCGCGCAAGTCCGTCCTCGTCGGCGCCTTCGGCCGCGCCCTCGGCACGGCGGGCGGCCTGGGCGGGGTGCTCGGCGACCTGGCCCTGCAGGGCGTGCCGCTGGACGAGATCACCGTCTACACCGCCAAGGTGGAGGCCGTGACGCCCGAGGAGGTGCGCCAGTTCGCCGCCACCCACCTGGCGCCGACCGAGGCGGCGGTGATCATCGCCGGCGACTTCTCGGTCTTCGCCGAGGGGCTGCGGACGCGCGAGCCGGACCTCGTGGTGATCCCGGCGGACGCGCTCGACCTGGACTCGGCCAGCCTGCGCAAGGCGGAGCCGTAAGGCCCGCCGCCGCCGGGGGTTGAACCCCTCCCGGGGGCCGGGCGTAGTTGACGCATGCAGGATCAGTTCGACGTCGTCGTGGTGGGCGCAGGGGCTGCGGGGATCGCCGCGGCCGCACGCCTGTCGCGCGCCCCCCTCTCGGTGGTGGTGCTGGAGGGCCAGGGCCGCATCGGCGGCCGGGCGCACACCCTGCTGGCCCGCACCGACCTGCCGATCGACCTCGGCTGCGGCTGGCTGCACAGCGCCGACCGCAATCCCCTGGCTGGCCTGTTCGAACGCGCCGACATCCCCGTGGACCACAGCACGCCGGCCTGGGCCCGGCCGGGCGCCAATCTCAGCCTGTCGCCGGAGGAGGCCGAAGGCTTCCAGGCGGCGATGGCGGCCTTCGAGGAGCGGCTGGCCCAGGCCGCCGCCTCGGGGCGCGAAAGCCGCGCCAGCGCCCACCTGGCCGGCGCCGGACGCTGGGCGCCGATGATCGAGGCCTTCTCGGCCTATTACAACGGCGCGCCCCTGGCCCAGGTCTCGGTGCAGGACTACGGCGCCTATGAGGACACCGGGGTCAACTGGCGCGCGCCGGAGGGCTACGGCGCGGCCATCTGCGCGCTCGCCGACCGCTCCCTCATCGTGCCGCACTGCGCCGTGCTCTCCATCGATCACAGCCGCACGCCGCTGATGCTGGAGACCGCCCGCGGACCGGTCAGCGCGCGGGCGGTGGTGATCACCGCCTCCAGCGACCTGATCGCCCGGGAATCCATCCGCCTGACGCCGGGCCTGCCCGAAAAGGCCGACGCGGCCACCGGCCTGCCCCTGGGCCTGGCCAACAAGGTCTTCCTGAGCCCGGCCGCGCCCGAGGCCTTCGGGCGGGAGCAGCACCTGTGGGGCCGCACCGACACGGCCGACACCGGCAGCTACTATCTGCGCCCCCTGGGCCGGCCGGTGATCGAGGCCTATTTCGGCGGCGCCCATGCCCGCGCCCTGGAGGCCGAGGGCCCCGGGGCGGCGGCGGCCTTCGCCATCGAGGAGCTGGCCGGCCGCTTCGGCACGGACCTGCGCCGCCAGCTCAAGGTCATCGCCGAGACCGGCTGGGCCTCCGACCCCTGGGCGCACGGCGCCTATTCCCACGCCCTGCCCGGCTGCGCGCCGGCGCGTCAGGCCCTGGCCGCGCCGGTGGACGACCGCCTCTTCTTCGCCGGCGAGGCGACCTCGAGGACCGCCTTCTCCACCGCCCACGGGGCCTGGGAGAGCGGCCTGCGGGCCGCCGACGAGGTGCTCTCGGCCTTGCGGGTCACGGCGGCTTGAGCCACAGGGGTGACCCCCCTCGACCGGAGAGCGCCATGGACGGCCCCACATCGCACTTCTTCTTCTCGCAGCGGCTGCGCCTCCATTATGTCGACTGGGGCAATGAGGGCGCGCCGCCGCTGGTGCTGGTGCATGGGGGCCGCGACCACTGCCGCAACTGGGACTGGGTCGCCCAGCGCCTGCGCGACCGCTACCACGTCATCGCGCCCGACCTGCGCGGCCATGGCGACAGCGCCTGGGCCGTGGGCGGCGGCTACGACATGGGCGCCTACATCTACGACCTGGCCCAGCTGATCCACCAGCGCAGCGACCGGCCGGTGACCATCATCGCCCATTCGCTCGGCGCCGGCATCGCCCTGAACTACTGCGGGACCTATCCGGAAAAGGTGGAAAAGATCGTCGCCATCGAAGGCCTGGGGCCCTCGCCGGCGGTCATGGCCGAGCAGGCCAAGCGCTCCATCGATGCGCGGCTGCGCAGCTGGATCGGCGACCGGCGGGAGAATTCCGGCCGCAACCCGCGCCGCTACGCCAGCCTCGAGGACGCCGTCGCCCGCATGGCCGAGGAGAACCCGCACCTGTCGGCCGAGCAGGCGCGCCACCTCACCGTCTACGGCGCCCTGCAGAACGAGGACGGGACCTACTCCTGGAAGTTCGACAACTTCATCCGGGGCGGCGGCATCGGAGGCCTGAGCCATGCCGACCAGCACCAGCTGTGGCGCAACATCACCTGCCCCGTCCTGCTCTTCCGCGGGATGGAGTCCTGGGCCTCGGACCCGGTGGAAGACGGCCGCATCGAGAACTTCGCCAACGCCCGCCTGGTGAACGTCGAGGGCGCCGGCCACTGGGTCCACCACGACAAGCTCGAGGTGTTCATGGAGGCGGTCGAGGCCTTCCTGGCGGAATAGGCCTCAGGCGAGCTTCGCCCTCTGGCCCCAGCGGGCGAGGTCGGGCTCCTCCCCCATGAGCGCGAGACCCGAGGCGATGGATTCCAGCTCCGCGCCGGTCTCGATCTTCTCGGCCGGGAAGCGGCGGGCGAAGACGGCGCGCACCGCCGGCACCAGGGACGAGCCGCCGGTCAGGAAGACGCGGTCGATCCCCTCCGGACCAAGGCCAGCGGCCACCAGGGCCTCGTCCACGGCGCCTTCGATCAGGCCGAGCTCCGGGGCGATCCAGTCCTCGAACTCAGCCCGCGCCACCTCGCGGACGAGCGACACGTCGCCGGCCTCGAAGCGGAAGGTGGCGGAAGTCTCCGACGACAGCGTCTCCTTCAGGTCGGAGACAGCGCGGTAGAGGCGGTAGCCGTGGTTGTCGTCGAGGATCTCGATCAGGCGCTCGATCTTTTCCGGCTCGACGGCCTCGCGGGCGAGCTTGCGGATCTCGCGCATGTCGCGCGAGGCGCGCAGCAGGGCGAGCTGGTCCCAGCGGGCGAAGGCCGAATAGTAGCGGTTGGGAATGGGCAGGATCTTGCCGAAGGAGCGGGAGGACGACCCCTTGCCGAGCGCCGGAGAGACCAGATGGTCGATGATCCGGTAGTCGAAGGCGTCGCCCGCCACGCCGACGCCGGAGCGGCCCAGCGGCTCGGCGCGGAAGGCCCCGCCCGCGCGCGTGAAGCGGATGATCGAGAAGTCGCTGGTGCCGCCGCCGAAGTCGCCCACCAGCACGGTGGCGTCTTCCTTCAGCTGGCGGGCGAAGAAGAAGGCCGCGCCCACCGGCTCGTAGACATAGAGGATTTCGGAGAAGCCCAGCCGGGCGAAGGCCGCCTCGTAGCGCGACAGGGCCAGGTGCTCGTCGGGCGCGGCGCCGACGAAGGTCACCGGCCGGCCCACCACCACCCGCTTGGGCAGATCAGCCAGCTCGGCGCCGCCGTGCTCGCGCAGCTTGAAGAGGAAGGCCGCCAGCAGGTCCTCGAAGGCGTAGCGCCGGTTGAGGATCTGGGTCTCGGTGAAGCTGGACTGGGCGGCGAAGGTCTTGAACGACTGGATGAACCGCGTCTCCAGCGGGTCTTCCGCATAGGCCTCGATGGCCCAGGGCCCGGCCTCCACCGTGCGCTCGGCCGGCGCCTCCGGCGGGGCGTAGAAGGAGAGCGCCGAGCGGAAGGCGGTGACCTCGCGCTCGGGCGCGGGGAAGCGGACGAGGCGGGCGGCCTCGCCCGGCGCGGCCAGCGCCACCACCGTGTTGGTGGTGCCGAAGTCGATGCCCAGGCTCAGCGCGGTCGGCGTGTTCGCGCTCATGGCGCAGGTCCTCCCCGGGGCGGAGCGGACGACGGATCGTCCGCCGCCCGGAGAGCGCACGATCCCTTAGACGATCTGGAGACGGTCCAGACGCATCAGAGGGCGGCCTCCTGCTGGGGCTGGTCGTAGGCCGCCAGCGTCGCGGTGTGCAGGATCCGCGAAACCGAGGCCGAGAGCGGGCAGATCTGCACGCTCTTCTCCAGGCCGAGCAGGATCGGGCCGATCACCGTCGCCTGGCCGAAGGCCTGGACCAGCTGGGTCGAGATGGCCGCCGAATGGATGGCCGGCATGATCAGCACATTGGCCGGGCCGGTCAGGCGCATGAAGGGGAAGTTGCCGCGGCGTTCCGGCTCGAGCGCCAGGGCCGGCGGCATCTCGCCCTCGTATTCGAAGTCGAGGTCCATCTCGTCGAGCATGGCGACGGCTTCGCGCACCTTCTCCGAGCGGATCCCCATGGGATTGCCGAAGGTGGAATAGGACATGAAGGCCACGCGCGGGGTGTAGCCCAGGGCCTTGACCGCCTGCGCCGCCTCCAGCGCGATCTCCACCAGGTCCTCGGCCTCGGGCATCTCGGTGACGTTGGTGTCGGCGATGAACAGGGTGTGGCCCTTGCCCAGCAGGACCGACATGCCCATCACCCGGCCGCCGGGCGCCGGGTCGATGACCCGCAGCACCTCGTCCAGCGCCTGGTCGTAGGAGCGGGTCACGCCGGTGACCATGGCGTCGGCATAGCCCAGCGCCACCATGCAGGCGGCGAAGGAGTTGCGGTCCTGGTTCACCAGGCGCTGCACGTCGCGCATCAGATAGCCCTGACGCTGCAGCCGGTCGTAGAGATAGTTGGCGAACTCCGGATTGTGGTCGGAGGTCCGGGCGTTGATCACCTTCAGCCCGGCTTCGGCCGGGTCGAGGCCGACGGCGCGCATGTTCTCGGCCACCAGCTCGTCGCGGCCCACCAGGATGGCGTCGCCCAGGCCCGCGCCCTGGAAGGCGTAGGCCGCGCGGATCACGCTGGGCTCCTCGCCCTCGGCGAAGACCACCCGCTTCTTGGGCCGGCCAAGGACCGCGCCCTGCAGCTTCTGGAGGAAGGCCGCCGTCGGGTCGAGCCGCTGGGCGAGCTCGGCGCGGTAGGCGTCCATGTCCTCGATCGGCTTGCGCGCCACGCCGGTGTCCATGGCCGCCTGGGCCACGAAGGGCGGGACGTACCAGATCAGCCGCGGGTCGAAGGGGGTCGGGATGATGTATTCCGGCCCGAACTTCAGCTGCATGCCGTGATAGGCGGCGGCCACCTCGTCGGGCACGTCCTCGCGCGCCAGCTTGGCCAGGGCCTGGGCGCAGGCGATCTTCATCTCCATGTTCACCCGCCGGGCGCGCACGTCCAGCGCGCCGCGGAAGATGTAGGGGAAGCCCAGGACGTTGTTGACCTGGTTGGGATAGTCGCTGCGGCCGGTGGCGACGATGGCGTCGTCGCGCACGGCGTGGACCTCTTCGGGCGTGATCTCCGGGTCCGGATTGGCCATGGCGAAGATGATCGGCTGGGGCGCCATGGCCTTGACCATGTCGGCCGTCACCGCCCCCTTCACCGACAGGCCGATGAAGACGTCTGCGCCGACCAGGGCCTCGGCCAGCGTCCGGGCGTCGGTGTCGACGGCGTGGGCCGACTTCCACTGGTTCATGCCCTCGGAGCGGCCGCGCCAGATGACGCCGGTATTGTCGACGGCGATGCAGTTCTCGGCCCGCACGCCCATGGCCTTGACCAGCTCCAGGGTGGCGATGCCCGCCGCGCCGGCGCCGCAGAGGACGAGCTTCACATCCTCGATCTTGCGCCCGGTGATCTTGCAGGCGTTCAGCAGGCCCGCGGCCGAGATGATGGCCGTGCCGTGCTGGTCGTCATGGAAGACCGGGATGTCGAGCAGCTCCTGCAGCTCGGTCTCGATGCGGAAGCATTCCGGGGACTTGATGTCCTCCAGATTGATGCCGCCATAGGTCAGGCCGATGTTCTTGACGACGGTGATGATCTCGTCGGGATCGGTGGCGGCCACCTCGACGTCGATGGAGTCGACATCGGCGAAGCGCTTGAAGAGGACGCTCTTGCCCTCCATCACCGGCTTGGACGCCAGCGCCCCCAGATTGCCGAGGCCCAGGATCGCCGTGCCGTTGGAGATCACGGCCACCAGATTGCCCTTGGACGTGTAGTCGTAGGCCTTGTCGGCGTCCTCGGCGATGGCCAGCACCGGTACGGCCACGCCCGGCGAATAGGCCAGCGACAGGTCGCGCTGGGTGGCCATCGGCTTGGTCGGCGCGATGGCGATCTTTCCGGGCTGGGGCAGACGGTGGAAGCTCAGGGCCTCCTCGTCGGTGAAGGTGCGTTTTTCGGCGTCGCTCATAGGCGCGGCGGTCCTTGCAGACAGGCGGACAGGTGGAAGGCGCGCAACCTACCGACCCGAACCCCGCCCCACAACCGCAAGAACCGTGCGGGCGGGTAGGAATTGCGGGTGTTGGGGTATGAAGCTTAGGCGTCTTCCACTTCTGCGGCTTCTGCGCCCTCGTCGCTGGACCCGTCTCCAAGAGCGCCGGAGGCGCGCAACATGTCGCTGCTCAGCGTCGGCCCCTCGACGATGCGGCGCAGCAGCTCGTCCTGGGCCGGCTCCAGGGCCACCAGCCGCGTCAGCACGCGCAGGACGTAGAGGAACTCAGTGGTGTATTCCGGCAGCCACTTGTCGGGCTGGATCTTCACCAGGTCCGACGGCGGGCGCTTATCGCCCATGGGCGGTTTGGAGCGGTCCTTGCGTCGATAGCTCCACCACTGGGTCAGGACGCGCTTGCCGCTGACCTCGTAGGCCCAGACCTCCGGCGCGACGTTGGCCACGAAGCCGGTCCCGATCCGCAGGCGGCGGGTCTCCGGCTCATAGGTCAACTCGTGGGGCATGTCGTCCAGAGAGCTCGGAAGGGTTCCCTCGGCCGGAATGGTGGGCTCGGCGCTGGCCGGCTCCACCCTCGGCGCGCCGGGCGGCCGGCCCTCCGCGAAGCGCTCGCCGAAGGTGTGCAGCCACACCACTTCGCGGCCCAGCGCCACGGCCGCATCGAACAGGGCGCGGTCGGCGGTGAGGGGAATACGCAGGCCCGGCTGCTTCAGGTTCTTCGCGAACCGCGCCACATAGCCGGGATGGGCGGCGACGGCGGCGATATAGGCCAGCGCCTCTTCCGGTGCGACCTCACGCCCATAGGCGCCGGAGAGTTCGGCCAGCAAGGCCGGCGAGATGTTGGGCTGGGTCGCCGCCGCGTCGGCCCAGAGGGGAAAGGCGCGGCCGCCGCATCCCCGGGCCGCGCCGGTTAAACAGCGGGGGGTCCCCCCAAACACCGCCTCTTCCCCTCCGGGCGGGGCAGCGGAGGAATTCCAAGCGGAGGAGGAGGCCCCGCAGGCGCCGCCGGAGCCGCCCTCGAGCCTGATCGCA
>CAYQPL010000034.1:13900-24660 GCA_964419395.1 uncultured Phenylobacterium sp.
ACCGTTGTAGTGGTGAAGGTCGGGAACAAGAGCCGTGAATGACGCGGCGGGTCCTGCCGTCGCAGATTGATCGTGTGGCGCTGTGAGAAAGAGCTGCTGGTCGGAGAGCACTTCCCATAGTTTTGGATTGGCGCGATTGATCAGTCTATTGTCTGGCAGAATCCACTGCCGATCGAAAGAGCGGTAGGCGTAGCGAATAGGGTTTGCACCTGGTCCGCTATCTTCTGTGACCGCAACGGGCGGGTGCGCATAACCGGCTATCGGCGTCTTGACGACTTTGTCGGCAGCTCGATCTCCGCCCATATGCGGATGGAATAGCGCCTCCTTCTCGACCGAGCCTTTCTCGTTAACCAGCCGTTTCCAACGATTCTTCAGCGACGGGGCGTCTGGCGCGATGACCCAGGTGCGCCCGGTCATCACGCCGGAGCCATTGTAGAGGAACAGGTCTTCCAGCGCCGGATAGCCGACCCAGTCGGCCTCGCCCTCCGGCAGGAAGGGTTCGCGCAAGTCGCTCGGCGCCTCCACCCAGCCGTCGTCGTCCAGACCGATGTTCGCGAGCGCCTCGAACTTCTCCGCCCGGTCGCCTTCGGGCAGGGCGCGGAAGCGGACGCGGGCCGGGGTGGCCTTGTCCGCCGCAGCCTTGCGCGAGGCCATGACGATGCAGACCGGCTGCTGCACGCCCTGGAAGATGCGGCTCGACACCGGCGGTTGGTGGCCCTCGGGCGAGCAGTCGATGACCCAGATCTCGTCGGCGTCCCGGCGCAGGTCGGCGCGCATCTTCTGGAAGCCCGGCCCGTTCAGAAAGCCGGCCACGGTGATGAAGCAGACCACGCCCTGGCGCCGCGTCCAGTCCGGCGGGGTCTCGGCTTCCTTGCCGCTTCGATAGGCGTCGCCGCCGAACACCTTCCACGCCGCCCAGCGCCAGAAATAGACATAGAGGTTGCGCAGGTGCTTGGCGTGGGCGCCCACGCCCCAGGATGCCGGCGGCTGCCAGTCATCGAGCGGCGAGCGCAGCAGCCCGCCGCGATCCTCGACCCAGCCGCCCTGGCCCTTGGCCTTTTCCTTGTAGGGCGGATTGCCGAGAACGACGGTGATTGGCTCGTGGCGCTTGACCCGGTTGGCGGCGCGGCGGCTTTCGGCGACGCCGGCCATGCTGGCGGGAATCCAGGCCGTCTCCTCGTCCGGGTCGGCCAGCGTGTCGGTGATGTAGAGGCGCAGGTCGGCCGACAGGGCCTTCTCCAGCTCCTCGGAGGCCTCGTCCTTCTCGCGCCCCTGAGTGACCAGTTCGATGAGTTCGGCCAGCACCCGAAGCTCGGCCACCGCGAAGGGGCCGAACTGAAGCTCAAACCCGATCAGCCGGCTGAGCGCGGCGGTGATGGCGGCCGGCACGGCGCCGGCGCCCTCGCGCCCTTCCACCGTCTGGCGGATACGTTGCAGCACGCCCAGCAGGAAGGTGCCAGTCCCCACCGCCGGATCGACCAGGCTGACCTCCGACGAGGCGAGGCCCTCGGCCAGGCCGAAGCGTTTCGGCGACTGCAGGGCCTCGTCCACCATGCGGACCATGGCGGTCACCACTTCCGGCGGCGTGTAGTAGGAGCCGGTCCGCCGGCGCAGGCTGGGGTCGTACTGCTGGAGGAAGAGTTCGTAGAAATAGAGCCAGGCCTCTGGCTCGCCCTTGCTCAGCTTGTCCCATTCGACGACCTCCAGCACAGCCGTCAGGGTTTTCAGCGAGGTGTCGAGGGTGTGCTGCTCGTCCACCTCGTCGGTCAGCAGCCGCAGCGCCGAGCCGATGAGAGAGTCGGACTTGCGCAGCGTCTTGGCCGCCTCGTCGATGCCGTCGGCGAGCGAGATGTGCCGCGCCTTGGCCATCAGCAGGCCGAAGGTGACGGCCTGGGCGTACCCGTCAGCGAACTCCGCATCTGTTGCGTCGGGGAAGAGCAGCTTACGCCAGTCCTCCCTCAGGTCGGTGAGGCCGGGCGCCTTGCGTTCAAGCTGCTCGGCCACCTCGTCGCGCAGCAGGCGGCAGAGCCGCGCCGTCGTCTCCGCCAGCTGCCGCGGGGTGCGCGGCGGAATCGGATTCCAGCCGTAGAATGCGGTGAAGAGCGCCAAGAGCTCCGGCGGCGCCTTCAGGTCCTTGCCTGAGGTCTCGATGTCGCCGTCCAGCCGCACGATGGGCATGGCGAGCTTGCCGTCCTGCCACAGGCTGAAGGCCGAGCCGTTGGTGTAGATGAGGTTGGGCAGCGCCTTGAGCTTCTCCCACTGCGCCTTGTCGTGCTTGGTCTTGAACTTCGTCGGGTCGGCGCCCTTGTCCGGGGCCTTGACCTCGATGAAACCGATCAGGGCGCCCTTGCGCGTGACGGCGAAGTCGGGGCGGATCATCAGGTCCGACAGCCGCGTCTCGCCCACCAGCTCGGTTGTGTGGCCGGCCAGACCGGTCATTTCGGCCAGCGCCTTGACCAGGGCCACGAGCGGGGTGCGGAGCTGATCCTCCGGTTCACCTGCGATGGCGGGGTTGTTCAGGGTCGCCTTGGCCGCCGCGCCGAAAGCTGCGCCCACGTCGGCTAGTTTGTCTTGCTCTGCCAAGGTTATGCGCCGCTGCGTCGACTCGTCTGTGGACGGGTGGGTCGATCACTCTTCCGCAAGGGCGTGCGAATCAGCAAGCTATTGGACCGCAAGTATCGAATGCCCCGAGGGTGCGCGTTTAGATGACCGACTCGTCCCAAGGCCGCCAAGGCCTCGAGGAAACCGGACAGCTCAGCTTGTTTGGCGTGGGCGAGGGGCGAATGCAACCTCCGGTTCGCAGCTACGCGCCGGATCCCGCCGTGATCCGGAAACGACTGCAGGACTTGCTGTCACAGTTGCAGGGGGTGGAGGCCATGCCCTGGGCAGAGCGCGACGCGCGTATGTGGCGGACCGTATTCCCGCAGATGGCCAACTGGCTGCCGGAAGACGAGGCCCACCAGCTCTGCTTTGAGTTCGAACAGGAAATCGAACGACTGAAGGCCGCTTGAGCGCCGCCGGCCACGGGCGTCCCCAAGCGTGATGACCCTCCAAGCCGCCCGCCTCACCCTCCGCCTCATCCTCGCAGCCGCCTACTTCGCCGCCGGCGTCCTGCACCTCGCCTACCCGGGGCCGTTCCTCGGGATCACGCCGGGCTGGGTGCCTTGGCCGCAAGCGGTGATCGCGGCGACGGGGGTGGCGGAGATCGCGGGCGCGGTCGCGCTGGCCGGCGTTCCGCGGCTGCGGCGGGCGGCGGCGGTGGGGCTCGCCCTCTATGCGGTGTGCGTCTTTCCGGCCAACATCAAGCACGCCCTGGACGCCGCAGCGGCGCAGGGGGCCGGGGCCTGGTGGCCCTATCATGGGCCGCGGCTGGCCTTTCAGCCGGTGATCGTCTGGTGGGCCCTGTTCGCCGGCGGGGTGACGGACTGGCCCTTCGGCCGGCGGGTCCGCAGGGGCTGAGGGCCGCCTCGCCGAGGCGGCCCGCCCTCTGTCGGAGCCCTTAGAACCGGTAGGTCAGCGACGCCGTGACGTTGCGCGGCGCGCCATAGCGGTACTGGCTGAAGTAGCTGATCTGGCTGTAATAGGTCTCGTCGAACAGGTTATCGAGATTGACCTGCACGGTGACGGCCTCGGTCAGGTCGTAGCGGGCCATCAGGTTGACCAGGGCGAAGGCGTCCTGCTCGATCCGCTCCTGCGCGCCGCTCACCGGGTTGGCGGCCAGGGAATAGATGGTGTCGCGCCAGGTCACCCCGCCGCCGAGGCTCAGGCCTTCCAGCGGGCCGTCGAACCGGTAGGTGGTGAAGAGGGCGAAGCTCTTGCGCGGCTGGTCGGTGTTGACCTCCGCGCCCGTCGCGTCCTCGACCTCGAACTGGGCGTAGCTGGCGCTCAAGTCCCAGTTGGGCGTCACGCGGCCGATGAGCTCGAGCTCGAAGCCGGTGCTCTCGGCGCCGTCGGCCGGCGCGTAGGCCTCCTCCGGCGGGTTGGAGCCCGGCACCATCTGGCCGGTGGGCTGGCCGCCGCCGTCCTGCTGGATCTTGAAGACGGCCACCGTCGACTGCAGGGCGTCATTCAGATAGGCGCTCTTCAGGCCGATCTCATAGGCCTTGCCGGTGATCGGCTCGAGCACCTGGGCGTTGATGTCGCGCCGGTTCTGCGGCTGGAAGATCTCGGTGTAGCTGCCGTAGAGGCGGTGGGCCGGGGTCAGGTCGTAGAGCACGCCCACATAGGGAATGGTGACGTCGTCGGCCTCGTAATTGTCCGGCGCGCCGCCGTTGATCCCGCTGCGCTCCCAGCTGGAGCGCCGCACGCCGCCGACCACCTTCAGCGAGTCGGTGAGGTTCAGGCGGGTGACCGCGAAGACGCCGGTCTGCTCGGTCTCGTTGTCGGTGTAGGGCGTCGGCGCCGCGGCGAAGTCCGGCTTCGGGAAGTCGCCGTCCCAGCTGTAGATGCTGGTCGCCGGCAGGAAGGCGTTGGGGCCGCCGGCGACATAGTAGACGACGTCGGAATCCTGCTTGCTGTGCAGCGCGCCGACGGTGAATTCGTGGCGGCGGCCGAACAGCGGAAAGTCGCCGTGCAGCTGGACGTCGAAGCTGTCCTGGGTGGTCTCGCCGACGCTCTTGTAGGGCCAGGTGAAGGCGCCCGCGCCGGTGGCGCGGTCGATCGAGCCGTACAGGTAGAGCAGCTGGGAATCCTGCTCGTTGATCAGGCGGTTGTAGTTGAACGAGACGTTCCAGCCGTTGGCGAAGGTGTGCGCCAGATTGGCGAAATAGTTGGTGTTGGTGGTGTCCCAGTAGGCCCAGTTCGCCGAGGTGTTGGTCGACACCGGCAGGTCGGTGCGGCCGCCGTCGGTGTAGAAGGTCGGCAGCGCGCCCCAGAACGGCGCGTTCGGCGCGGTGTCCTGAAGGCTGGCGCCGACGCGCAGCAGGGTGGAGTCGGTCAGATCGGCCTCGGCCACGCCGTAGACGACGTGCTTCTCGGTGTTCTGCCGGTCGAAATAGGAGTCGCGGTTCTCGTACTTGGCGATCAGCCGGCCGCGGATCGCCCCGCCCTTGACCGCGCCGGACACGTCGGCCTCGACCTGGCGCTTGTCCCAGCTGCCCAGCGCGGCCGACAGGGCGCCTTCGAACCGGCGGGCGTCGGCGTGCTTGCGCACCAGGTTGATGGAGGCCGAGGGATCGCCGGCGCCGGTCAGCAGGCCCGTGGCGCCGCGCACGATCTCCACCCGCTCATAGATCGACATGTCGACGATGGTCTCGCCGGAATCGCCGGCCAGGCTCCAGGACAGGGGCACGCCGTCGATCTGGTAGTTCTTGATCTCGAAACCGCGGGCATTGAACACGTTGCGCACGTCGTCGACCTCGATCATCGAGACGCCGGCGGTGTTGCGCACCACGTCGGCGATGGTCGACAGGTTCTGGTCCTGGATGCGCTGCTGGGTGATCACCGTCACCGACTGCGGCGTCTCGCGGATCGACAGGCCGAGGCCCGTGGCGGTGTCGATCTGTTCGTCGACCGTATAGCGGCCGGTGACCACCACGCCTTCGACGGTGGTGTCGGCCTGGGCGTGGGCTGCGCCGGCGTGGGCCAGCAGCGCGACGCCTGCGAGCAGGCTCAGTTTGAAGTTCATGATGGTCCCTCCGGCGCGGGATGAAGCGGCTCGCCGTCCGCCCTATTTGAATGCGAATGCCTCGCAATAACGGGTCGTGAGGGGGCTCACAAGGCGCGATCCGCCCAGATCGTCCGCCGCCGGAAAGCGCGGCTTTGGCGCCACAGGGGGGCGGCGGGCCGGATCGGGCCCCGCCGGGTGAGGACCGCCTTGTGCTTGACCGCTGGCGGCGGCGCGCGACATTCCAGGATCGTCGACAGAGACCAAGACCGGGAGAGACCGCCCTGACCGCCCCCATCCGCATCGCCGTGGCCGGCGCGCTCGGGCGCATGGGCCGGGCCGTCGCCGCCGCCGTGGAGGCCCGCGAGGACTGCGAGGTCTTCGCCCGCTTCGACCGGCCGGGCGCCGAGGGCGAGGGGGTGGTCGAGCGCGACCAGGCCCTGGCCGCCGCCCAGGCCGTCATCGACTTCTCCACGCCGGCGGCCTCGGTCGACCTGGCGCGGGCCTGCGCGGCGCGGGGCGACCTGGCCCTGGTGATCGGCTCCACGGGCTTCGACGAGGCCCAGATCGCGGCGATCGATGAAGCGGCGCGCGCCATCCCCATCGTGCGGGCCGGCAACTTCTCGCTGGGCGTCAACATGCTGCTGGGCCTGGTCGAACAGGCGGCCCGGGCGCTGCCCGCCGCCGACTACGACATCGAGGTCGTCGAGGCCCACCACCGCCGCAAGGTCGACGCGCCCTCGGGCACCGCGCTGATGCTCGGCGAGGCCGCCGCCCGCGGCCGCGGCGTCGACCTGGCCGCGGTGGCGCAGCGGGTGCGCGACGGGATCACGGGCGCGCGGCCGGCGGGCGAGATCGGCTTTTCCGTCCAGCGGGGCGGCGGGATCATCGGCGAGCATTCGGTCCTGTTCGCCGCCGAGGACGAGATCCTGACCCTCTCCCACTCGGCCCGCGACCGCGGCCTCTTCGCCCGCGGGGCGGTGGCGGCGGCGCTGTGGGCCGTGCGCCAGCCGCCGGGCGCCTACGACATGGTCGACGTCCTGGGCCTGAGGACGGCGCGATGAGCCCCGACCTCGACCTGCTCGACCTCGACGCCAGCGGGCAGCTCAGCCTGCTGGCCGCCCGGCGGGTGAGCGCCGTGGAGCTCCTGAAGACGGCGCTGGCCCGCCACGAGCAGACGCACAAGAGCCTCAACGCCGTCGTCGCCGCCGATCTGGAGCGGGCCCTGGAGCGGGCCAAGGCGATCGACGACCACCGGGCCAACGAGGTCCACCTCGGGCCGCTCGCCGGCCTGCCCATGACCGTCAAGGACACGCTCGACGTCATCGGCATGCCGGCCTCGGCCGGGCTGGAGGCCTTCCGCCGCCGCAAGGCCGAGGACGCCACCGTGGTCGGCCACGCCCGCCGGGCCGGCGCGGTCATCTGGGGCAAGACCAATGTGCCGGTCATGGCCGGCGACTGGCAGAGCTTCAACAAGCTCTATGGGACGACCAACAATCCCTGGGATCCGAGCCGCACGCCCGGCGGCTCTTCCGGCGGGGCGGCCGCGGCCCTGGCCGCCCGGGTGACGCCGCTGGAGATCGGCTCCGACATCGGCGGCTCCCTGCGCGTGCCGGCCCACTTCTGCGGCGTCTTCTCGCACAAGCCCACCTGGGGCCTCGTGCCCCAGCACGGCCACGTGCCGCCGAAGCCGGGCTCCTGGCAGGAGCCGGACCTGAACGTCGTCGGCCCCATGGCCCGCTCGGCGCGCGACCTGCGCCTGCTGCTCTCGGTGATCTGCGACGGCGGGGTCTCGCCCAAGGCGCCGCCGGCCGACCTCGCCAAGGTGAAGATCGGCCTGTGGCTGGATGCGCCCGGCCTGCCGCTCGATCCGCAGGTGCGGACCGTCATCGAGGCCGTCGCCGCCGAGCTGTCGGCCGCCGGCGCTGCGGTGGAGGTGATCTCGCCGCCGGTGGATGTGGAGACCCTGCTCGACGCCTATATGGTCCTGCTGGGCGCGATCATCGGCGCCGACATGCCGGAGGGCGAGCTGCGCCGCCTGGAGTTGCTGCGCGGCCCGGCGAAGATGGCCCGGGCCGGCGGGGCCGACCCCTTCTCCTGGGCGACGATGACGCTCGCCTACACCGCCCGCCATCGCGAGTGGCTGGCCGCCGACGCCGTGCGCGCGCGCCTGCGCCGGGAGATGGACGCTGCGGTCGGCGGCTTCGACGCCATTCTCGCCCCCGTGGCGCCGGTCACCGCCTTCCCGCACGACCACAAGGGCTTCACCGCCCGCAGGCTCGCCCTCTCGACCGGGGAGACCGCGCCCTACGTGACCATGCTCGGCTGGATCGCGCTGGCCACCGCCTGCCTGCTGCCGGTGACCACCGTGCCGGCGGGAACCGCGGCCGACGGCCTGCCGGTGGGCGTCCAGCTGATCGGCCCCCACGGCGGCGACGCCCGCCTGCTCAGCCTCGCCCAGGCCATAGACGAGAACGTGCGGGGGTTCGTGGCCCCGGAGCTGAAGGCTTAGGGGGGGAAGCCCCCTCCGGCCCTCCGGGCCACCTCGCCAGAGGGGGAGGATTTGCGCCGGAGTCGCCGCAGGGCGCTTTACGAAGATGCTCCCCCTCTGGGGGAGCTGTCACCGAAGGTGACTGAGGGGGCCCTCAGCTCGCGCCGGTCGAGCCGAAGCCGCCGGCGCCGCGGGCGGTTTCGTCGAGGCTTTCGACCTCCTCCCAGGCCGCCTGGATCACCGGGGCGACGACCAGCTGGGCGATGCGGTCGCCGCGGCGGATGGTGAAGTCCTCTTCCCCCAGATTGATCAGGATCACCTTCACCTCGCCGCGATAGTCGGCGTCCACCGTGCCGGGGGAGTTCAGGCAGGTGATGCCGGCCTTGGCGGCCAGGCCCGAGCGCGGCCGCACCTGGCCCTCGAAGCCCGGCGGCAGGGCGAAGGCGAGCCCCGTCGGGACCATGGCCCGCTCCATGGGCCGCAGGACGACCGGCGCGTCCTCGGCCACCGCCGCGCGCAGGTCCATGCCGGCGGCGAGCGCGCTCTCATAGGCCGGCAGGGGCAGGTCGGCGTTGTGGGCCAGGCGGGTGATCTTGATCTTGGGGGTCACGAAAGCTCCGTCAGTTCCTGGGCCATCCGCTCAGCCAGCTTTGAGGCCACCTCCGACTTGGCCGTGCGGTCCCAGCGCTCGACTCCGGCCTTGGTCACGATGGAAACGGCGTTGTCGTCGCCGCCCATGGTGCCCGCCACGCTGACGTCGTTGGCGACGATCCAGTCGCAGCCCTTCCTGGCCAGCTTGGCCTGGGCGTAGGCCTCGACATCGTTGGTCTCGGCGGCGAAGCCGATGACGAGGCGCGGGCGGTGGGCGCCCGCCTTCGACAGGGTCGCCAGGATGTCGGGGTTTTCCACCAGCGCGATGGGCGGCGGCCCCTCGCCGGTCTTCTTGATCTTCACCGCCCCCTGTTGCGCCGGCCGCCAGTCGGCGACCGCGGCGACGCAGACGGCGAGGTCGGCCGGCAGGGCGGCCTGGCAGGCGGCCAGCATCTCGCGGGCGGTCTCGACATTGACGCGTGTGACGCCGGCCGGCGCAGCCAGCGCCGTCGGGCCGGAGACGAGCGTCACCTCGCAGCCGAGCTTGGCCAGGGCGCGGGCGATCTCATAGCCCTGCTTGCCGCTGGAGCGGTTGGAGAGGTAGCGCACCGGATCGATGGGCTCGGCGGTGGGGCCGGCGGTGACGACGGCGCGCTTGCCGGCCAGGGGCCGCGCGGCGGGGCCGGCGAGCATCGCCATGACCGCCTCGAAGATCGCCTGCGGCTCGGCCATGCGGCCGAAGCCGAACTCGCCGCAGGCCATGGCGCCCTCGTCCGGCCCCACGAAGGCGACGCCGTCGGCCTTCAGGGTCGCCAGGTTCCGTTTCGTCGCGGGATGTTCCCACATGCGCACGTTCATGGCCGGGGCCATCAGGACGGGCTTGTCGGTGGCCAGCAGGGTGGTCGCGGCCAGGTCTCCGGCCAGGCCGTGGGCGGCCTTGGCCATCAGGTCGGCGGTGGCGGGCGCCACGACCACCAGATCGGCCGAGCGCGACAGCTCGATATGGCCCATCTCCGCCTCGTCGGTGAGGGAGAAGAGCTCGGCATAGACCTTGTCCTCGGCGAGCGCGGCCAGGGACAGGGGGGTGACGAACTGCGCGCCGGCGGCCGTCAGGATCGGCCGCACGCCGACGCCGGCCTTGCGCAGCAGGCGCGTCAGCTCCAGCGCCTTGTAGGCCGCGATGCCGCCGCCCACGATCAGGAGAACCCGCTTTCCGTCCAAGGCGCTCGCCCCTTCCGCCGCTTCGCGTCCGCTATAGCCTCATATAGGCGCTGGACAAACCGCCGGAGATGTTCTTTCTTCGTTCCGCTGAAGCTTTGAGCCCAAGTCCGGGAGAGACGAACGTGATGGTGCGGTACGGTTCCTGGCTCGTCCTGGGTGCGGGCCTTCTCATTCTGGCGGCCTGCGACAACGGGCCTTCGGCGGTGCAGCCCCAGGCCGCCGATGCGGGCGCGGCCTCCAGCGACGCGGTGGCCACGGTCCCGAGCACGAGCGCCGAGCGGCCGCCCGTCCCGACCGTGGACGGGACGCCGATGTGGTCGGAGACCAGCCGCTACTCCGCCCAGGAGAACGCCGAGCGGGCCTATGCGCGCAACGGCGAGGCCTTCGGCGCGACCAGCCTGGACGACTTCGTGAAGAAGGCCCACGCCTTCGTCAGCGATCCTCCCGCGGGGACCGAAACCCTGAAGCGCGGCAACGGCGACACCCTCTTCTACGACCCCGCCGGCAACGTCTTCGCCGTGGCGACGGCGGAGGGCGCGCCCCGGACCATGTTCAAGCCCGACGACGGCCCCGCCTACTGGGAAGAACAGAAGACCCGCGAAGCCGAGCGCTCCAGCCGCGCGGCGGACTGAGGCGGCGGGGCGCCGCCCCCCTCAGTCGCTTCGCGACAGCTCCCCCAAAGGGGGAGCATCTTCGCACTGAGGCGGCCAAGACCGCCGAGCAGATCCTCCCCCTCAGGGGGAGGTGGCCCGGAGGGCCGGAGGGGGTCTGCGGACTCTCCGCCCCCCACAAGCCGCCCCGCCCTCCGGCCGGCTCGGCCTTCAGCGCCGCGATCCGCGCCTCGCGCAGCGC
>CAYQPL010000035.1:0-12159 GCA_964419395.1 uncultured Phenylobacterium sp.
GGCGCGGGGGGCCGCCGGCTCCGGGGGCCGGTAGGCCGCCGGGCGCTCGAAGCTCGGCTGCTGGGCGGCCGGACGCGCGGGCTCGGGCTGACGGACCGGCGCCGGCGCAGGCTGCGGCGCAGGGGCCGCCGGGCGACGCACCTCGGCCTTGGGCTCGATGGCCGCGATGGAGGCGCCGTCCATGCCGGTGGCCACCACCGAGACGCGGATCATGCCCTCCAGCGACGGGTCGAAGGCCGCGCCGAAGATGATGTTGGCTTCGCTGTCCACCTGCTCGGAGATGGCGTTGGCCGCCTCGTCGACCTCCAGCAGCGTCATGTCCAGGCCGCCGGTGACGTTGACCAGCACGGCCTTGGCGCCCTTCAGCGACACCTCGTCCAGCAGCGGGTTCTGGATGGCGTTCTGGGCCGCCATCAGGGCGCGGTCGTCGCCCGAGGCCTCGCCCGTGCCCATCATCGCCTTGCCCATCTCGGTCATGACCGTGCGGACGTCGGCGAAGTCGAGGTTGATCAGGCCCGGCAGGACCATCAGGTCGGTGATCGACCGCACGCCCGAATGCAGGACCTGGTCGGCCATGCCGAAGGCCTCGGCGAAGGTCGTCCGCTCGTTGGCCACGCGGAACAGGTTCTGGTTGGGGATGACGATCAGGGTGTCGACATAGCGCTGCAGCTCGGCGATGCCGGAGTCGGCCAGGCGCATGCGGTGGCGGCCCTCGAAGTGGAAGGGCTTGGTCACCACGCCGACCGTCAGGATGCCGCGCTCGCGGGCGCACTTGGCGATGATCGGGGCCGCGCCGGTGCCGGTGCCGCCGCCCATGCCGGCGGTGATGAACACCATGTGGGCGCCGTCGAGATGTTCGCCGATCTCGGGAATCGATTCCTCGGCCGCGCTCATGCCGACTTCGGGATGGGCGCCGGCGCCCAGCCCCTGGGTGACCGTCGCGCCGAGCTGGATGCGCCGGTCGGTCTTGGAGAAGGCGAGCTGCTGGGCGTCGGTGTTGGCCACCACGAACTCGACGCCCTCGAGATGGGCCTCGATCATGTTGTTGACCGCGTTGCCGCCCGCGCCGCCGACGCCGAACACAACGATACGCGGCTTCAGTTCCGTCTCGCGCGGCGCCGTCAATGCAATAGCCATAGGACCCTGCGTCCTCCGCAAATCTCTATATGAAGCGCACGCGACCCGCCCGCAGCGCGCTTCGATTGGGATGCGGTTAACTAAGCGACCACCATCCTTAATCGAACGTAAACCGCTTACATTGAGTCGGGGGTCCGTCGATCCGTGCAACGTGTATATTTTGTTGTGGCGCAAGGCTTGTGGCGACTTTGCGGCAAGGCCCCTGCGTCACCCTGACTCAGGCCTGCGCAGGCTGGCCGCAGGGACTGGCCAAGCTTTACCGGCCGCGGCTCAACTTGGCGGCCGCAAGCTAGACTTGACCTTACAGGTTTTCGCGCAGCCAGGCGGCCGCCTTGGCCACCGGATTGGCCCGGGGATCCAAGGTTTCACGCCGCATTCGCGCGCCTGTCGCAGCCTTGGCCGAGACCGCCTCGCGCGGCCCGAAGGCGGCGCGGTGCAGGACGCCGGCGGCGGCGCAGAAGGCGGGACCCGACGCCGCGTCGGCCAGGTGCGGCACCCGCCGCGGCCGGCCCAGGCGCACCGGCCGGTCGAACACCCGCACCGCCACCTCGCGCACGCCGGCCAGCTGGCTCGCGCCGCCGGTCAGGACGACGCCGGCGCCCGGCTCCACCGGCGCGCCGGAGGCCTTGAGGCGGTCGCGAAGCAGTTCCAGCGTCTCCTCGACGCGCGGCGCGATGATGCCCTTCAGCAGGGACCGCGGCGCAATCACCGGACCCGCGCCCGGATCGTCGCCGCGGGGCGGCGCCTCGATCATCTCGCGATCCTCGTTGGCCGAGGCGATCGCGCTGCCGTGCAGGGTCTTGATCCGCTCGGCGCCGGCCAGGGAGGTCGACAGCCCCCGGGCGATGTCGGCGGTCACATGCTGGCCGCCCACCGGCAGGGTCTCCACATGGACGAGGCTGCCGGCGTTGAACACCGCCGCCGAGGTCGAGCCGCCGCCCATGTCGATGCAGACCGCGCCGAGGTCCATCTCGTCCTCCTCCAGGGCGGCGAGGGCCGAGACGAAGGGCGCGGCGACGACGCCTTCGAACTGCAGGTGCGCCCGCTCCACACAGGCCCCGAGCGTCTGGAAGGCCGTCTCGCTGATCGAGACGACCAGCAGCTCCACGGCCAGGCTGCGGCCGAACATGGCGCGCGGATCGCGCACGCCGCTCTGGCCGTCCACCCGCCAGGCGATGGGCAGGATGTGCGCCGCACGGCGGTCGGGAATCTTCACCTGGGCCAGGGCCGCGTGGATGGCGCGCACCAGGTCGTGGTCGGCGATCGGCTTGGCGCCGAGGGAGACGCGGCCGGCGATGCGGTGGCTGGCCAGCTGGCCGCCGGCCACGGCGACGGTCACGCCCTGAACGTTGACGCCGGCGACGTTCTCGGCCCGCTCCACGGCCTGGGCGATGGCGTCGGAGGCCTCGTCCAGATTGACGATGGAGCCGCCGCGGATGCCGCGCGACTGGACATAGCCGACGCCCGCCGCGGTCAGCGTGCGGTCGGCCCGGCGGACGCCGTCCGGCTTCATGATGAAGCACGAGACCTTCGAGGCGCCCAGGTCGACGGCCGCCACCAGGGGCTGGCGCCCCAGGGCGGCCTTCAGGCTCTCGCGATTGTCCTTCCGGTCGACGGTCTTGGCCCCGAACGGCACGCTTGTTCTTCCTTCTGACACCTAGGCGCCGCCGGCGACCATCTGGCCGGGCTGGCCATGGTCGCGCGGCCGCACCGCCACCATCGTCGGATCGCGCAGGTCGATCCGTTCGAAACCGAGTTCCAGGATGCGCGAGCGCTGGTCGAGCTGCTCGAGCTGGATGAGGGCCGCTTCTTCGTCGACCGCAGGCAGTTGGACCAGGGACCCGTCCTTCAGGCGCAGGTCCCAGCGACGGTCGTCGACGCGCACCAGCGCCTCCACCCGCGCCAGCAGACGCGGACGGGCCGCCACGCGCGGCAGGATCGCCGAGGCGTTCCGGTTGGCGCCCTCGCCCACCACCAGCGGCAGGTCGGCGAAGTCCATAGGCTGGGCCTCCGGGATCACCTCGCCCCGCTCGTCGACGACGAAACTGCGCCCGTCGTGCTGCCAGACGGCGAGCCGCCGGCGCTCGGTCACGGCGATGACCAGGGTGTCGGGCAGCAGGCGCACCACCCGGGCGTCCTTGACCCAGCCGACGGCCTCCACCCGCTGACGCAGGCCTTCGAGATCGAGCCCCAGCAGCGGCTGGTCGCGATAGACGCCGGCCGCGGCCAGGATGTCGCGGGTGGCGGCGGGCGAGGCCCCCTGGACGTGGACGGCGCGCAGCTTGAAGCCCAGGGCCGCGAACTGGCGGCCGAGCACGCTCTCGGTCCCCTGCCCGAGCCGCTCGGCCCGGTCGCCGGTGGCCAGGGCCACCGCCAGGGTGAGGACCAGCACCGCGCCGGCCGCGCCGAGCGCATAGGCCGGAGACAGGCCGACGCCACGCGCCGCGCCGAGCTTGGCGGGCGCGTAGCCGGCCTGCGTCTTGGCGCCGCCGCGGGACTTTCGGGGACTGGAGGCCGCTTTAGGCCGGGGCTTCGCCTTAGACTGCGATCCCCCCCGCAACGCCGCGGGCATAAGCGTCCTCCACGATCCAGAGCACAAGATGGTCGAAATCCACCCCGAGCTTGGCCGCCTGCTCCGGTACGAGCGAGGTCGGGGTCATCCCGGGCTGGGTATTGACCTCCAAGAGGACCAGAATGTCGTTAATGTCGTCATAACGAAGGTCCGACCGGGTCACCCCGCGACAACCTAGCGCGGCATGCGCCAGCTCGCTCAACTCCATAGCCTTTTCAAAGACATGGGCTGGCAGATCGGCCGGGACCACGTGGTCCGAACCCCCGTCGCCGTACTTGGCCTCGTAGTCGTAGAAGCCCGTTCTGGGCACGATCTCGGTCACCGTCATGGCCTTGCCGTCCATGACGCCGCAGGCCAGCTCCTTGCCGCGGACATAGGGCTCGATCAGCACCTCCTCGCCGAAGGTCCAGGACGGCGCGACGAGGTCCTGCGGCGGGCGGTTCGCGCCCTCGAAGACCATGAACACCCCGACCGAAGAGCCCTGCGCATTGGGCTTGATGACATAGGGCGGGGGCATGACGTGGTCGGCCGCCGCCGCGTGGCGATTGAAGAGCCCGCCGCCCGGCACCGCGACGCCGGCGGCGGCCAGCACGGCCTTGGCCTTGGCCTTGTCCATGGCGAGCGCCGAGGCCAGCACGCCCGAATGGGTGTAGCGCAGGCCGAGCGTCTCCAGGACGCCCTGGATGCAGCCGTCCTCGCCCCACTCACCATGCAGGGCGTTGAAGCAGACGTCGGGCGCAAGCTCGGCCAGCCGCTGGGCCACGTCGCGGCCGGCGTCCAGCCGCGTCACCCTCGCCCCCAGCCGCTCCAGCGCCTTGGCGCAGGCCTCGCCCGACACCAGGCTGACCTCCCGTTCGGGCGAGAGGCCGCCCAGCAGGACGGCGACGTGTTGACCGGCGATGGAAAATGCCATGGGCGTCTCAGGACTTGCAGTGGGGAGAGCGCCTCCCTTCGGCGGCGCGAGAGCCGCCGTCAAGCGCCCTCACCCGATCAGACCGCCGGCGAGGCCGCCGCGGGCGCGGGCTCGCCGGCCGGCTCGACCACCTTCTCGCCGCGCGAGAGCAGCCAGTACATGACCGGCGTCGCCACCCGCGAGAGCACGGTGGAGGTGACCAGCCCGCCGATGATGGCGATGGCCAGCGGCGAATAGAGGCCCGACCCCTCCAGGGCCAGCGGCGTCAAGCCGGCGATGGCCGTCACCGAGGTCAGCAGGACGGGGAGGAAGCGCACCTCGCCGGCCCGCTCGATGGCCGGCCGCAGGGCCATGCCGCCGCGGCGCAGCTGCTCGGTGAAGTCCACCAGCAGGATCGAGTTTTTGATCTCGATGCCGATCAGGGCGATCATGCCGATGGTGGCGGTGAAGCTCATCGAGTTGCCGGTCAGCCAGAGCGCGGTCACCGCCCCGAACAGGCCGAGCGGGATGATGCCGGCCACCACCAGGGCGGTCTTGAACTTGCCGAACTCCAGGACCAGCACGGCGAGGATGCCGAAGACGGCGATCATGATGGCTGCGCCCAGCCCGGCGAAGCTCTCCGACTGCGCCTCGGCCTGGCCGCCGAGGCTGAGCGTATAGCCCGGCGGCAGGTTCAGCTGGCGGTCGAGCCGCGCCACCACGTCCTGCGTCACCGCAGAGGTGAGGAAGCCGGTGGAGACGTAGGCGCTCACCGTCACCGAGCGCAACCGGTCGATGCGGTCGATGCGGGCGGGGCTTGAAGTCAGTTCCGGCTCGGCGACCACGCCCAGCGGCACGGCCAAGCCGGTGGTGGTCGGCAGATAGATGTCCTTGAGCGCGGCCAGCTCGTTCCGGCCCGCCATGGGCAGGCGGACATTCACGGCGTAGTCGTCCCCGTCCGGGTCGCGGTAGCGGGCGACGGGCTCGCCCGACAGCGCCAAGCGCGCGATCCGTCGCCCCGCCCCCGCCGGGACCCCCAGCGCCGCGGCCTTGGCCTCGTCCAGGCCGAGATCGAGGTCGGTGCGGTCGAGCCGGATGGGATTGACCACGTCGCGGGCGCCGGGCGTGGCCTTCAGCACCGCCTCGGCCTGGATCGCGAGGGCCTTCAGCACCTCCAGGTTCTGGCCCTGCAGACGCACGGCGATCGGCGCCTCGATGGGCGGCCCGTTCTCGAACACGATCACCCGGATGCGGGCGCCGGGATAGCGGTCGAAGTCGCGGCGGAGTTCGTCCAGCAGGGCCTCGCTCTCGCCCGGCTCCCAGGCCTCCAGCGAGGCGTAGACCTCGGCGTAGTTGGGCTGCGGCTCGGCCTGGTTGACGTTGTAGAAGATCTGCGGATTGCCGCGGCCGAGATTGGCGGCGCGCCAGACGATCCTGTCCTCCTGGGCCAGCCGGCGCTCGACGAAGCGCAGGGCCTCGTCGGTCTTGGCGAGCGCCGTGCCCTGCTGGGTCTCGATCCGCACGATGAACTGCGGGGTCTCGGCCGGGGGGAAGAGGCTGGAGCCGATGGCGCCCAGCATCGGGATGGTGGTCGCGCAGACGCCCAGGATGATGGCCAGCGCGATCCACGGCCGCGCCAGGGCCCGGTGCAGGATCGGCGTGTAGAAGCGGTGGATGCCCCCATTGATCGCCCGCAGCAGGGCGTTGCCCTCCGGGTCCTCGCGCCGCGACAGGATGCGGCTGGCCAGAAAGGGCACGATGGTCAGCGATACGATCAGCGAGGCGCCGACCGTGGTCAGCACCGCCACCGGCAGCGAGCGTATATAGGCGCCCGACCCCTCCGGCAGGGCCATCAGCGGGAGGAAGGCCAGCATCAGGGTCGCCGTGCAGCCCAGCACGGCGAGCGAGATCTGGCGGGTGCCGTTCACCGCCGCAGCGGTGCGGTCCTCGCCCTCCCGCAGGCGGCGCGCGATGTTCTCAGTGACCACGATGGAGTCGTCCACCAGGAGGCCGAGACTGAGGACGAAACCCGCGATGGCCAGCTGGTTCAGGGTGAAGCCGAAGCCCTGCATGACCGCCAGCCCCATCAGCAGGGACAGCGGGATCGACATCATCACCACGACGCCGGCGCGGAAGCCGAGCGGCAGCAGGGTGATGAGCACGAGCGTCAACGCCAGGCCGAAATCGCGGAACAGGCGGTTCAGCCGGTGCTTGACGTTGTCCGACTGCTGGAATGCCCGCTCCAGCTTCACGCCCGGCGGCAGGGTGCGTTCGAACTCGGCAAGGGCGGCATTGACGTTCCGGGTCACCCTGGCGACGTCGGCGCCGTCCTTCTGCTTGACCGTCACGAAGAGCGCGCGCTGGCCGTTGAAGCGGGTCAAGTGGGTGGCCTCGGCCTGGGCCCAGCTCACCTGCGCCACGTCCTGCACCCGCACCACGCGGCCGTCCACCGAGCGGACGGGCGTCTGCCGGATCGCCTCCAGGTCGCGGAAGGCCCCGCCGGACTTCACGTTGAAGCGCCGGTCACCGGCATGGACCGCCCCGATCGGCGCCTCCGCCCCGGCCGCGGAGAGCGCATCGGCGACGGCGGTGGCCGGCAGTTGCAGGGCCGACAGCCTCGGCAGGTCGAGCGCCACCTGCACCTCGGACGGCGGCGCGCCCCAGTACTCGGCCTGACGGACGCCCGGCGTGCGGGCCAGCCGCTCGCGCAGCCGCTCGGCCACCTTCTCCAGCCGCCGCATCGGCAGGTGCTCGCTGGCCAGGGCCACCTGCACGACGGCGACCTCGGTCGTGCGCGCCCGGCGGACCTCCAGCAAGGCCAACCCCTCGGGCAGGCGCGGGCGGATGGCGTTTACCTCGCGCACCACCTCGTCGTACTTGCGGTCGGGATCGACGCTCCAGTCGAAGCTGACCTGCACCACCGCGGCGCCGTCCTGGCTGGTCGAGCGGATCTCGTCCACGTCGTCCAGGCCGTCCAGCGCGTCCTCCAGGGGGTCGGCGACCAGCTGCTCCATCTCGGTCGGCTCGGCGCCCGGCAGGACGGCGCGCACGACCATGATCGGGATCGGGAAGTGCGGGTCCTCCGAACGCGGGATGCTGGCGAAGGCGTTCAGCCCCAGCACCGTCAGCAGGGCGAAGGCGACCAGGGTGAACTGCCAGCGGCCGACGGCGAAGCCGGCGGGATCGAAGCTCACGAGCCGGCGCTCCGGGCCTGGGCGATCAGGGCCTGCGGATCGACCACCTGGACCTTGTCGCCGTCGCCCACGAAGCCGCCGCCCGCGGTGATGACCCGCGCGTTCGCCGGCAGCCCGCGGACCAGGGCGTCGTCGCCTTCGAAGCCGCCGAAGGCGACTCGCGTGCGGCGGGCCACGCCGTTATCCAGGCGCAGGACGAAGGCGTGGCCGTTCTGCGCCTCCTGGATGGCCTCGGCCGGCACGCGGGCGAAGCCGGTCCCGCCCGCCGCCGGCGCGGCGATCTCGGCGCTGGCCACCTGGCCGCTTCGGAGCCCGGGACCGGGCGGGATCTCGATGTCGACGTCCACCGTGCCGGTGGCGCGGCCAGCCAGGCCGCCAAACAGGGTAACCCGGCCCAGCAGCTCGCGCACGCCCCCGCGGACAGTGGCCGCAGCGCCGGTGCGCAACCGCGCGGCGTCCTGATCGGGCACCGGCGCGCGCAGGACGAGCGGACTGGCGGCGTCGGCGACGACCACCACCGCCTGCCCGGGCTGGACCACCTGCCCCGGCGCTGACGGCCGCGATAGGACCACGCCATCGGAGGGCGCGGTCAGCGTCGCCCAGCGGCGGTCGAAGGCGGCGGCGGCATAGGCGGCCTCGGCCGCCTCCAGGGCGCTCTTGCGGTCGTCCAGCCGCTGCCGGCTGACGAAGCCCTGGTCGAACAGGGCCTTGTCGCGTTCGTAGTTGCGCCGCGCTTGGTCGCGGCTGGCCAGCGCCTGCTGACGTCCGGCCTCGACCGCTGTCGGATCGATGCGGGCGATCACCTGGCCCTTGCGGACGAGGTCGCCCTCCTCCACCGAGAGCTGGGTGATGACGCCGGGCACCCGGAAGGCGAGCTGCGCCTCGCGCTGGCGTTCGAGAGCTCCGGTGGCGGTGATGGCGAGGTCGCCGCCGGCGGCTCGCGCCGGGGCGGATTCGACGGCCGGCGGCGGCGCTACAGCCTCGTCTTAGGTCGCGCCGACACCGGCCGACACGAGAAAAGCGAGAGCAATGGCCGCGCCGCTCGACAACAGGCTCGATCGCGTCATCCCCTGTCGCTCCGATGCTCACACCGTCAATTTGAACAGTGTTAGCTTACATCGTAAGCTAAGGCAATCCAGCGGACCGGAGTTCGACGATTTACCTCATCCCGCCCGGCCGATCCGCTTGATCTCCCAATTCAGCTCGACGCCGGTCTTGGCCTTCACGTCGGCGCGGACGGCCTCGCCCAGGCCTTCCAGGTCGGCGGCGGTGGCCTCGCCAGTGTTGATCATGAAGTTGGCGTGTAGGGGCGAGAACATGGCCCCGCCGTAGGGCTTGCCGCGCCAGCCGGCCTCGTCGACCAGCTTCCAGGAGGAATGGCCCTCGGGGTTCTTGAAGGTCGAGCCGCCGGTCTTTTCGCGGATCGGCTGGCTCTGTTCGCGCCGGGCGGTGATCTCGTCCATCCGCGCCTGGATGGCCTCAGGCGCGTCGGCGCGGCCCTCATAGGTCGCCTCGATCCAGATGATGTCGGCCGGGGCCTGGCTGTGGCGATAGGAGTAGCCGAAGTCGGCCAGGGCGAAGTCGCGGCGCGCGCCGGTCCGGTCGATCCCCCAGGCGGAGACCAGGATGTCCTTGGTCTCCGAGCCGTAGCAGCCGGCGTTCATGGTCAGGGCCCCGCCGATGGAGCCCGGAATGCCGGCGTAGAATTCCAGGCCCGCCACGCCGGCCTTGGCCGCGGCGCGGGCGACGGCGGCGTCGAGCGCCGCGGCGCCGGCGGTGACGCGCGTCCCCTCGACGGCGATCTGACCGAAGGCCCGGCCCGCCAAGCGCACGACCACGCCTTCCACCCCGCCGTCACGGACGATGACGTTGGAGCCGACGCCCAGCACGGTGACCGGAACCTCGGCCGGCAGCGCTTTCAGGAAGGCGGCCAGATCCTCGGCGTCGGCCGGCAGGAAGAGGATGTCGGCCGCCCCGCCCACCCGGAACCAGGTGAAGGGGGCCAGCGGTTCGTCGCGCAGCAGCCGCCCGCGCACCTCCGGCAGGGCGTCGCGCCAGCTCATTTCGCCTTCGCGCGCAGGGCGTCGAGCTGTTCCGGCAGGGCGTAGGCCCAGGCGGTGATGTCGCCGGCGCCCAGCAGCACCACCAGGTCGCCCTCGCGGGCCTCCTTCAGCACCATCTCGGGCAGGGCCTCGGGGCTGGGCAGGGCGAGCGCGCGGCGGTGGCCGTAGCGGCGCAGGCCGTCCACCAGGGCGTCGCGGCTGGCGCCCTCCAGCGGCGCCTCGCCCGCGGCGTAGACGTCGGCCACGATCACCACGTCGGCGTCGGTGAAGCAGGCGCAGAAGTCGTCGAACAGGTCCTTCAGCCGCGAATAGCGGTGCGGCTGCACCACGGCGATCACCCGGGCGTTGGTCACCGCGCGGGCGGCCTTCAGCACCGAGCCGATCTCCACCGGATGGTGGCCGTAGTCGTCGATGATCCGTACGCCGCCCGAGACGCCGGTGGTGGTGAAGCGCCGCTTCACGCCGCCGAAGCCCTTCAGCCCCGCCCGGATCGCCTCGGGGTCCACCGACAGCTCGCGGGCGACGGCGATGGCGGCGAGCGCGTTGAGGACATTGTGCATGCCGGCCATGGGCAGGTGCAGGTCCGACAGGCGGATCTCGTCGCCCTCCAGCGGATGGATGACCACGTCGAAGTGCGCGCCGTCGGGCCCCATCGAAACCTTCTCGGCCCGCACCTCGGCCTGCGGGTTCGTCCCGTAGGTGACGAGGCGGCGGTTCTCCACCCGCGCGGCGAGCGCCAGCACCTCAGGATGGTCGGTGCAGACCGCGGCGAAGCCGTAGAAGGGGATGTTCTCGATGAAGTCCTGGAAGGCCTTCTTCACCGCCTCGAAGTCGCCGTAGTGGTCGAGGTGCTCGGGGTCGATATTGGTGACCACGGCGACGGTGGACTTCAGCTTCAGGAAGGTGCCGTCGCTCTCGTCGGCCTCCACGACGATCCAGTCGCCCTCGCCCACCTTGGCGTTGGTGCCGTAGGCGTTGATGATGCCGCCGTTGACCACCGTGGGATCGAGCCCGCCGGCATCCAGCAGGGCGGCGATCATCGAGGTCGTCGTCGTCTTGCCGTGGGTGCCGCCGACGGCGACCGAGAACTGCAGCCGCATCAGCTCGGCCAGCATCTCGGCCCGGCGAACCAGCGGCAGGCGCCGGTCGCGGGCGGCCTGCATCTCCGGATTGTCCGGCTTGACCGCGGTCGAATAGACGACCGCCGAGGCGCCCTCGACCTGGGCGCCCTCATGGCCAACGAAGATCTTGGCGCCCAGCTTCTCCAGCCGCTCGGTGTTGGCGCTGGCCTTGGCGTCGGAGCCCTGCACCGTATAGCCGATGCGCAGCATGATCTCGGCGATGCCGCTCATTCCGATGCCGCCGATGCCGATGAAGTGCACGGGACCGAGCTCGAAGGGGACGGGGCGGCGGCGGTTCATGGTCAAGGGAGGTGGGCCTTCGGTGGGCCGCGGGCGCTAGCGGCCCTGGGCGGCGGTCTGTTCGACGAGGTCGGCCAGGCGCTCGGCGGCGTCCGGCTTGGCGATGGAGCGGGCGCCGGCCGACATGCGGGCCAGGCGCTCGGGGTTGGTGAGCAGCTTCTCCAGGGCGTTGGCCATGGAATCCACGGTCAGCTGGTGCTCGCGGGCCATGACCGCGCCGCCGGCGTCGACCATCACCTGGGCGTTCTGGCCCTGGTCGTCGTCCAGCGCGATGGCCAGCGGCACGAGGATGGAGGGCCGCCCGGCGATGGCGAACTCGCAGACCGTCCCGGCGCCGGCTCGGCCCACCACCAGATGCGCCTGGCGCAGGCGGGTGGCCATGTCGCGGAAGAAGGGCGCGATCTCGGCCTCCACCATGGCGTCGGCATAGATGCGGCGGGCGCCGTCCATGGATTCCTTGCGCGTCTGCTGCTGCACGCGCAGCCGGGTGCGCAGGCCCTCGGGCAGCTTGCGGATGGCTTCGGGGGTGAGCTCCGAAAGCAGGCGCGCCCCCTGGCTGCCGCCGGTGACCAGCAGGCGCAGCGTGCCCCCCTCCTCCGGCGGCAGATAGGGCTTGTCGGCCAGGTCGCGGATGTCCTGGCGGACCGGATTGCCGACCACCACGGCGTTCTGCGCCACCTTGGGCGGCGCCTTCTGCAGGGACGGGAAGGCGCAGGCGACGGCGCGGACGTGGCTGGCCAGGCGGCGGGTGGCCCGGCCCATGACGGCGTTCTGCTCGTGGATCACCGTCGGGCGGCCCTGGGTGATGCCGGCGAGCAGGCCGGGCACGGACGGATAGCCGCCGAAGCCGACGATGACCGCCGGGTCCAGCCGCTCGAAG
>CAYQPL010000035.1:12169-15036 GCA_964419395.1 uncultured Phenylobacterium sp.
GCTCCGACGCGGCGGGCGGCCAGCCGAGCCAAGAAGTGCGAGCCTATGCACGGCGAATGCAGGGTGCAGAGGGGTCAGGAATCGTGCCCCCTGGGTAGGCTGGACTCTAGCCAGACCGAGACGCGGATGGAGGCGCCCCGTCGGGCGGCCTGGCGGGACCCCGGCCTGCTGGCCGGGCACGGAGGGATAGCCGCCGATGCCGACGATGACGGCCGGGTCGAGCCGCTTGAAGGCCGCGCGCGCCTGCATCACGCCCTGGACGATGGCGAGTCCTGCGGCGGCCATGCCGATGGGGTCGCCGGACTTGAAGGTCTTGGCCGACAGGCCGATCCGCTCCTCGGCCGGGAAGCTCTCGGCGAAGGCGGCGACGCGTTCGTCCGAGGCGAGCACGATGCGCCAGCCGCGCGCGATCAGCGTCTCGGCCAGAGCCTGGGCGGGAAAGAGATGGCCTCCGGTTCCCCCGGCGGCGACCACGGCGAGCTTGCGCATGGGTCTGCGTTTAGGCGAAGGCGCCGGCCTTGGCGAGCCCTTCGGCCGGGGCATAGGCGCCCGGACGACGGCGGGTCAGCGCCAGGGCCATGCCCACGGTCAGGCCCGAGGCCATCAGGGACGAGCCGCCATAGGAGATGAACGGCAAGGTCATGCCCTTGGTGGGGATCATGTTGAGGTTCACCGCGATATTGATGATCGCCTGCTGGCCGACCATGACGAAGAGCCCGGCGGCGGCCACCTGCTCGAAGGGATTGGACAGCTTCATCGCCTTGTAGAGCCCGCGGGTGACGATCAGGGCGAACAGGCTGACGACGATCAGGCTGAAGACCAGGCCGTACTCCTCGGCGGCCACCGAATAGATGAAGTCGGTGTGCAGATCGGGGACGTGGCGTTTCATCACGCCCTCGCCCGGACCGCGGCCGAACAGGCCGCCGGCGGCGATGGCCTCGGCCGCCCGGTCGACCTGATGGGTGTCGGCGGCCTCGGGGCGCAGGAAGCGGTTCACCCGGTCGGCCACGTGCGAGAAGAGGAAATAGGTGGAGAAGAGGCCGGCCATGGCCACGCCGCCCAGCAGCATCACCCAGGACAGCGGCACGCCGGCCATCCAGAAGGCGGCCCCGAAGGCGACGGTGATCAGCACCGTCTGGCCCACGTCCGGCTGGATCAGCAGCAGGGTGACCGAGGTCAGGTAGAGGGCGAAGGCGATGGAGACGCCGGGCACGCCCTCCCCCTTCTGCCCCTCTGAGAACATCCAGGCGACCAGCACGATCAGGGCCGGCTTCATGAATTCCGACGGCTGCAGGGTGAAGCCGGCGAACTCCACCCAGCGCGTGGCGCCCTTGGCGCTGTGCCCCATGAACGGCAGGGCGATCATGATGGCGATGGCCGCCAGGTAGGTGAAGAAGGCCAGCCTTCGGATGCCGCGCACGTCGAGCATCGAGACGATCAGCAGCACGCCCGCGCCGGCCACGGCGAAGACGCACTGGCGGATGGCGAAATGGAATGGGTCGCCGACATTCATCCGCGCCGCCGCCGCCGGGCTGGCGGCGAAGGACAGGAGGATGCCCAGGCCGATCAGGACGGCCACCGCCCCCAGCAGCCAGCGGTCGGTGGTCCACCACCAGACGCCCAGCGGCGAGCGGTCGCTGCGCGCGAAGGCGTGGGCCTGGCTCGGCTTGATCAGGTGATCGGGGGCGCTCATGCCCGCGCGCCCTTCTGGACAGGGGCCTCGATCCCCTGCACGGCGGCGCGGAACGCCTCGCCGCGGGCCTCGAAGTCGGCGAACTGGTCGAAGGAGGCGCAGGCCGGCGACAGGAGCACGACGGCGTCCTGACCCGAGGCGGCGGCGTCGGCATAGGCGCGCTGCACCGCGCGCTCCAGCGTGCCGCACTCGGCCACGGCCGCCTTGCCCTTCAGCACGTCGGCGAAGACGGGCGCGGCCTCGCCGATAAGATAGGCCTTTTCGATCCGCGGGAAGAGGTCGCTCAGGCTCTCGATGCCCCCGGCCTTCGCCTGGCCGCCACCGATCCAGTAGAACTTCGGATAGCTCGACATCGCCTGGCGCGCAGCGTCGGCGTTGGTGGCCTTGGAATCGTTGACGAACCTCACGCGGCCGACCTGGCCGACCGTCTCCATGCGGTGGGCGAGACCGGGGAAGGTCATCAGCCCCTCGGCGGCCTCCTCCGGTGAGAGCCCCAGGCCGCGGGCGGCGGCGTAGGCGGCCGCCGCATTCTGCCAGTTGTGCCGCCCGGGCAGCGAGCGGGCGCGCAGCAGGTCGGCGATCTCGACGGCCCGCTCGCCCGTGGCGTCGTAGAGCAGGCCCTGCAGCACATAGACGCCGCGGCCGATGGCCTTGGACGAGGAGATCGGCATGATCGTCCGGCGGTTGGCCGCCGTGATCTCGGTGCAGATGCGCTGGCAGTAGGGATCGTCGACGCCGATGACGGCGACGTCGCCCTTGCCCTGGTTCAGCAGGACCCGCCGCTTGGCCGCCACATAGCCGTCCATGCCGCCGTGGCGGTCGAGGTGGTCGGGCGTGATGTTGAGCAGGATGGAGACGTCGGGCTTGAGGCTGTGGGTCAGGTCCAGCTGGTAGGAGGAGACCTCCAGCACATAGACCGCGCCGCCGTGCATATCGTCGAGGCCGAGCACGCCATAGCCGATGTTGCCGCCGATGCGGGTGTCGCGGCCGGCGTGGGCGCAGATGTGGCCGATCAGGGCCGTCGTCGTCGACTTGCCGTTGGTGCCGGTGATGGCGACGACCTTGGGCCGCTTGTGCTCGGGCGCGGCGTTCACGGCGCGCGCGAAGAGTTCGATGTCGCCGATGATCTCGACTCCGGCGGCCTTGGCGCGCTCGACGGTCCAGTGCGGGACCG
>CAYQPL010000035.1:15046-24634 GCA_964419395.1 uncultured Phenylobacterium sp.
CAGGTCGACGAGGTCGATGCCCTCGGCCGCGGCGGCCTCGCGGGCGGCGGGACGCTCGTCCCACAGCGCGACCCGGGCCCCGCCGGCCAGCAGGGCGCGCGCGGCCGCAAGGCCTGTACGGGCCAGGCCGAACACCGCCACCGTCTTGCCTTCGAAGCCGCGGACCGGGATCATTGGACGAGCACCAGCCTCCCTACCGCAGCTTCAGGGTCGCCAGGCCGATCAGGGCGAGCACCACGGCCACGATCCAGAAGCGGATCACGACGGTGGACTCTGACCAGCCGAGCTTTTCGAAGTGGTGGTGGATGGGCGCCATGCGGAAGACGCGGCGTCCGGTGAGCTTGAACGACACCACCTGGATCATCACCGACAGGGTTTCGAGCACGAACAGGCCGCCGACGATGGCCAGGACGATCTCGTGCTTGGTGGCCACGGCCACGGCGCCGAGCGCGCCGCCGAGCGCGAGGGAGCCGGTGTCGCCCATGAAGATCTTGGCCGGGGGCGCGTTGTACCAGAGGAAGCCGAGGCCCGCCCCGATCATGGCCCCGCAGAAGACCGCCACCTCGCCCACCCCGGGCACGAAGTGGAGCTGCAGGTAGTTGGCGAACAGATAGTTGCCCACCAGGTAGGCGATCAGGCCGCAGGCCGCGGCGGCGATCATCACCGGCACGGTGGCCAGGCCGTCCAGGCCGTCGGTGAAGTTCACCGCATTGGCCGCGCCGACGATCACGAAGGCGCCGAAGGCCAGATAGAACCAGCCCAGGTCGAGCAGCAGGGCCTTGAAGATCGGGAAGGCCAGCGCCGTCGGCAGGTCCGGCGATTCCGCCGTGCGGCCGCCATAGAGGACGAGCACGGTGACCGCGGCCAGGGCCACGGCGATCTCGAGCGCCAGGCGCAGCCGGCTGGAGACCCCGGCGGTGGTCTGCTTGGTGACCTTGGCGTAGTCGTCGGTGAAGCCGAGGACGCCGTAGCTGGCGGTCACGAACAGGACCACCCAGACATAGACGTTCGACAGGTCGGCCCACAGCAGGGTGCCGACGATCAGCCCGGCCAGGATCATCACCCCGCCCATGGTCGGCGTGCCGGCCTTCTCGACGATGTGGCGCTCGATGCCTTCGGCGCGGATCGGCTGGCCCTTGCCCTGCTTGGCCTGCATCCAGCGGATGAAGCGCGAGCCCATGGCGATCACCACCAGCTGTGCGGTGAACAGCGCCATGCCGGTGCGGAAGGTGAGATATTTCAGCAGGTTGAGCAGGGGGACATGCCCCTCCGCCGCCAGCTGCGTATAGAGCCAATAGAACATCAGCCCCGCCCCCCTTGCGCACGGCCGACCTCGGCCAGGGCGGCGGCGACCGCACCGGCTTTGGAGCCGTTCGAGCCCTTCACCATCACCACGTCGCCGGGCTCTACGGCCCGGACGATCTGCGGTCCCAGCTCGACCGCAGAGGAGGCGTACCCCCCTCGACGAGTCGAAGGAAGGGCGTCCCAGAGGGATTTCATGAGCGGCCCGGCGCAGAAGACGAGGTCGACCTCGGCCCGCTCCAGCGGGTCGGCCAGCCGGGCGTGATAGGCGGCCGCCTCGGTCCCCAGCTCCAGCATGTCGGTCAGCGCGACGATCCGCCGCCCTTGGGGCCTGCGGGCCCCGAGACTGGCGATGGCCGCGGCCATGGAGACCGGATTGGCGTTGTAGCTCTCGTCGATCAGGGTGAAGGCGCCGCCGTTCAGCGGCACCTGCCGCTCGGCCCCCCGGCCGGCCAGGGGCTCGAAGGCGCCCAGGGCGGTGACGGCGTCGTCGAGACTGACCTCCAGCGCCTCCAGCATCAGCAGCACGGCCATGCTGTTGAGGCCCCAGTGGACGCCGGTCTGCAGGATGGGAAAGTCCAGGTCGCGGCCGTGCAGGCGCGCCCGGACGATCGCCTCGCCGGGGCCGGGATTGAAGGCGGTCAGGCGCGCGTCGGCCCCTTCCCCCGTGCCGAAGGTCAGGACGTTCGCCCCGACGGCGCCCGCCGCGTCGGCCAGCAGGTCGAACCAGACGTTGTCGGCGTTCAGGATCGCCGTCCCGCCGGGAAGGAGACCGTCGAAGATCTCGGCCTTGGCGCGCGCGACGCCTTCCTCCCCGTCCGGGAAGTTCTCCACATGGACCGGCCCGACGGTGGTGATCACCGCCGCGTGCGGACGCACCATCTGCGACAGGGGCGTGATCTCGTCGGCGTGGTTCATGCCGATCTCGAAGACGGCGCGGGCGGTGTCGCGCGGCATGCGCGCCAGCGTCAGGGGCACGCCGATATGATTGTTGTAGGACTTGACCGAGCTGTGGGCCGGCCCGGCCAGCGTCAGGCCCGCGCGGACGGCCTGGGTGACGCTGGTCTTGCCGACCGATCCGGTCACCGCCCCGCGGCGAACCTGCGGCGCCCGCTCGCGGGCGGCGACGCCCAGGGCTTCCAGCGCCCTGAAGGTGTCGTCGACGACGACGGCCGGGCCGCCGACCGGCCGCGAGACGAGCGCGGCGGCGGCGCCCTTCTCCAGGGCCTGGGCGACGAACTCGTGCCCGTCGCGGGCGCCGGCCAGGGCGATGAAGAGGTCGCCGGGCGCGACGCTGCGGCTGTCGATGGAGACGCCGGCCACGGCGAAGTCGCCGCCGTCGACGCGCCCGCCCGTCGCCCGGGCGATCTCCTGAGCGGTCCAGAGGGGTTCAGACACCGACCGCCTCCAGCGCCTGGGCCGTCTCGGCCACGTCGTCGAAGTGGTGCGCCACGCCGCCGATTGTCTGGGTCTGCTCGTGGCCCTTGCCGGCCACGACGAGCACGTCGCCCTCGCGCAGCTGCGCCACGGCCGCGGCGATCGCTTCGCGCCGGTCGCCGATGTCCTGGGCGGCGGGCGCGCCTTCGCGGACCTGGGCGCGGATCGCGGCGGGGTCCTCGCTGCGCGGATTGTCGTCGGTGACGATGGCGATATCGGCCAGCTCCGCCGCCGCCCGGCCCATCAGGGGCCGCTTGGCGGCGTCACGGTCGCCGCCGGCGCCGAAGACGACGATCAGCCGGCCCCGCGTGTGGGGACGCAGGGCCTTGAGCACCGTCTCCAGGCCATCGGGCGTGTGGGCGTAGTCGACATAGGCCTCGCCGCCGCGCGGACCGGCGCCGACGCGCTGCAGACGCCCCGGCGCGCCCTGGAGCCGCTCCATGGCGGCCATCACCGTCTCGATGCTCTCGCCGGCCGCCAGGCACAGGCCCGCGGCCACCAGGGCGTTGGAGGCCTGGAAGGCGCCGGCGAGCGGCAGACGCAGGTCCCAGATGCGGCCGTCATAGGCAAGGCTCAGGCGCTGGCCGTCCGGCTGCAGCTCGCGGCGCACCAGCCGCAGGGTCTCGCCGGCCTCGCCGACCGTGACGATCCCCTGTCCCGCCTGGACCGCAGCGGCGGCGAAGGCCGGGAAGGCGTCGGAGTCGGCGTTCAGCACCGCCGTGGCGCCGCGCGGCAGCAGGCTCTCGAACAGGCGCAGCTTGGCCGCCCGGTAGGCCGCCATCGTGCCGTGATAGTCCAGGTGGTCCTGGGTCAGGTTCAGGAAGCCTGCGGCCTTCAGGGTCACCCCGTCCAGACGCCGCTGGTCGATCCCGTGGGAGGAGGCCTCCAGCGCCAGATGGGTGACCTCCAGCTCGACCAGCTTCGCCAGCAGTTCGGCGACGTCGCCGGCGTCCGGGGTGGTCAGGCCGGGGGGCGTAAGCTGTTCGTCGAGACCGGGCCCCGTGGCGCGCAGGCCGAGCGTGCCCATGCTGGCGGCCCGGCGGCCGGCGCTGTTGAAGATCTGGCGGCAGAAGGCGGCGACCGAGGTCTTGCCGGTGGTGCCGGTGACCGCGACGCAGGTCGCCGGCTGGGCGCCCCAGAAGGCGGCGGCGGCGAGCGCATAGGCGCGGCGGGCGTCGGCGGCTTCGATGACCGGGATGGAGAGCCCCGCGATCGGTTGGCCAGCGATCACGGCCGCCGCGCCCGCCTCGGCGGCCTGGGCGGCGAAGGCCGCGCCGTCGGCCTGGGCGCCCGGCAGGGCGGCGAACAGGAAGCCCGGCTTCGCCTTGCGGCTGTCGGCGGTGACGCCGGCGATCTCGACGTCGCCCGCCACGTCGCGGCGCAGGAGGTCGGAAAGACGCTTGCCCATCAGCGGCCGCCTCCGTCGAGGGCGTCGGCCGAGGCCAGCCTGGGCTGGTCGGCCAGCGGGCCGATATGGCGCTGGACGCCGAGGAAGGGCGCGATGCGGGCGATGGTGTTCCCCACCGCCGGCGCGGCGACCCAGCCGCCGGTGGAATAGCCGAAGGTCTCCGGCGTGCCGTGCGGCTCGTCCAGCAGGACCAGCACGAAGTAGCGGTCGTTCTCCAGCGGGCCGTCGCTCGGGAAGACGGCGGCGAAGGAGGAGACCTGGCGCTTGCCGTTGTAGGCGCGGATGGCCGGATCGTACTTCTCGCCCGTGCCGGTCTTGCCGCCGACGCTGAGGCCCGGCACGTCGGCCTTGCCGCCGGAGCCGCCGGTGACGTTGGCGCGCATGATCTGCAGCATCTGGGCCGAGGTGGATTCCGACAGGACGCGCCGGCCGGCGGGCGCCTGGCCCGGCTCCAGCTTGCGGATGGTCAGGGGCAACAGCTTTCCTCCGTTCAGGAGGGGCAGCATGGCGCGAGTCAGGGCCAGGGGCGTGACATTCATGCCGTGGCCAAAGGAGGTCGAGGCCACCGCGTCCTCGTTCCACACCTTGGGCGTCAGGGGTGAGGCGGACTCCGCCAGCTCGATGGGCGCCTTTTCGGTCAGGCCCAGCGCTTCGAAATAGTGGCTCAGCCGCTGCGGCCCGACGCCGACCGCGAGCTTGGCCGTGCCGATGTTGGAGGAGTGCTGGAACACCTCGACCAGCGTCAGGATCTTCCGCGAGGCGTGATAGTCGTGGATGGTCCGGTAGCCGAGCTTGTAGGGCTCGCGCGCGTCGAAGGTCGAGGCCATGGTCGCCACGCCGGTGTCGAGGCCGATGGCGACGGTGAAGGCCTTGAAGGTCGAGCCCATCTCGTAGACCGTCGAGGCGGCGCGGTTCAGCCGCGCCTCCGGCGTCGCCGCGCCCGGATCGTTGGGATCGAAGTCCGGATAGCTGGCCAGACCCAGGATCTCCCCGGTGTGGACATTGGCGACGACGCCGACGGCGCCCTTGGGCCCGTAGGCGAGCGCGGCCTTGCGCACCTCGTCCTCCAGGGCGGCCTGGACGCGCAGGTCGATGGACAGCGCCACCTCGCCCTTGCCGCCGGCCAGCGCCTTGATGTCGTCGTTGAGCGCCAGCTCGGCTCCGGCCAGGCCCTTGCCCCCGGTGTCGGCGAAACCGATCAGGTGCGCGGCGGTGGTCTCCAGCGGATAGACGCGCTTCTGCTCCGGCTCGAAGGAGACGCCGGGCAGGCCCAGCCGATGGATGGCCGCCTTCTCGACCGGCGTCATGCCGCCGGCCAGGAAGACGCGGCGCTCGCCCTTCAGGGCGCGGTCCAGCCGCTCCACGTCCACCTCCGGCAGGGCCTTGGCCAGGGCTTGGCGGGTGGCGTCGGCGTCCCAGACCTCGGCCGGATCGATGTAGAGGCCGTAGTGCAGCAGGTCGGCGGCCAGCAGCCGCCCCTGGCGGTCGACCACGTCGGCGCGCGCCTGCTCCGACACCCAGCCGCCCCCGCCGCCCCGGCTGGCCTGGGAGAACAGGGCCGCATGGGTCGCGCCGACCGCCAGGGCGCAGAAGCCCAGGCCGAAGGCGAGCATGACCGCGAAGATGCGGATGCGAGTGTCGTCCTCGACCTTGCCCGAGGCGCGGGCGCGCTCGAAGGCGTGCTCCAGCCGCCAGAAGGCCTGGCCGAACCACCTGAAGCCGAAGGGAAAGCGGCGCTGGACGACCCCCTGGGCGGTCATGGACGCGCCTCCGGCCGAGCCACCTGGAACAGGGTGTCCGGCGTGGCTTCGCGCTCCGCCTCGACCGGACCCATTTCGAGATAGGTGGTCGAAAGGTGCTCGATGCGGGCCGGCTGCTCCAGATGGGCGACCTCGGCCTCCAGCAGGCGGATGCGCGAGGTCTCGGCGGCGATCTGGCGCTCGACCCGGCCGATCTCGGCCCGCTCGCGGCTGGCCATGGTCTTGGCCAGATAGACGCTCATCACCAGCAGCACGAGCAGGCTGAAGGCGATCACGTCGATCAGGCGAAAGCCACGGACCTTGCGCTGAAGAAGGCTCATGCCGCTTGGCTCCAGACGGGGGCGAACGTGCGAACAGCCGCGCGCAGCTTGGCCGAGCGCGCCCGGGGATTGGCCTCGATTTCGGACTCGCCCGGGGACCGGGCGCCGTTGAAGACCAGCTCGAAGCTCGGATCGCGCGAGTCGACCGTGGGCGGCAGGTGCCGCGACGCCGCAGGGGTGCGCCCGGCCCGCTCGGCCAGGAAGGCCTTCACGATGCGATCCTCCAGCGAGTGGAAGGTGACGACCGCCAGACGCCCGCCCGGCTTCAGCACGCGCTCGGCGGCGGCGAGGCCGGCCTCCAGCTCGCCGAGCTCGTCATTGACCGCGATGCGCAGGGCTTGGAAGGACCGCGTGGCGGGATGAACCTTGGCCCCGCGCCGGCCGCCCAGCACGCCCTCGATGAAGTCGGCCAGTTCGCCGGTGCGGCTGAACGGCTGTTGCTGGCGACGCCGCGCGATGGCGCCGGCGATGCGGCGGGACTTCTTCTCCTCGCCATAGACCCAGAGGATGCGGGCCAGGTCTTCCGGCTCGGCGGTGTTGACCAGGTCGGCGGCGGTTTCGCCCACATCGCCCATGCGCATGTCCAGCGGCCCGTCCCGCAGGAAGGAGAAGCCGCGCTCGGCCTGGTCCAGCTGCATCGACGAGACGCCGAGGTCGAGCGCGACGCCGTCGACGGCGCCCTCGCCCAGAACCTCGTCCATTTCGGAGAAACGGGCGCAGACCAGGCGGAAGCGGTCGCCCGGCAGGTCGGCGGCGAAACGTGCGGCCGAAGGATCGCGATCGAAGGCCACCACCGTGGCGCCGGCTTCGAGGAAGGCGCGCGCATAGCCGCCGGCGCCGAAGGTGCCGTCGACGATGGTCGCGCCCGGCGCGATCGCCAGGGCCTGGACCACCTCGTTCAGGAGGACCGAGACATGGGGCGCGCTCATCCGGCGGCTCCCGCGGCGAGACGCGCGGCCCGCTGGTCGGCGCGCATCTTGGCCAGGCCTTCGCGGGCCACTTCACGTTGAGCGGCGCGATGGGCCTGGAAGGCCTCGCGCTGCCAGATCTGGAACCGGTCGCCCAGGCCGACGATCACCACCCAGTCGGTCAGGCCGAACATGTCGCACAGGCTCTCGGGCAGGGTGATGCGTCCGGCGGTGTCGAAGGACATGCGGGCCATGCCGCCCAGGACCGACGTCTCAAGCGCCGAGCGCAGGGGATCGCCGAACTCCAGTTCCTCGATCAGACCCGCATACCGGTCGAACAGAACCTTGCCGCCGCCCTCGATGCAGTCGGCCTCGATCGAGGGGAAGCAGACGACGCCATCGAAGGGGCCGGCGACCAGGGCGCGGAACTCCTGCGGCACCACGAGGCGGCGCTTGGCGTCCAGCTGCTTTTCGAACGTCGAGACGAACATCCCGGTTCGACACCCTCTCCCGCGGCCCCAAGACCGCCGCCCAGACCGGCCCCGCGGCGCCATGCGCACAGGGCTCGCCCGCCCCTAGCGAACAGGAATTGGGTTAACATGGGACGAATTGGGCCGCAATGACTCTACTGGCCGGAATCCGCAGAAAACAAAGATGTCGCACCTGAATTATGGTTAACGCACATAAACATTCCACAGAACATACATGGAACATGTTAAGTATAGCGGACCGCGAACGCTTGGCCGGAAAGGGGGGCGGATCAGACGGCCTATAAGCCGGGTTCTGTGTCACCCGGGCCCAGGACGAACCTGGACCCTGGCGCGGCGACCATTCCTCTGGACCGGCCCTTGCGGGACGGTTCGCGCGACCAACCCGGATCCCTCGGGCCGACGACGGCCCTGCCGCCCGCCCCGAAGGCCGGCCGGCGCAGGATCCCTATTCGGTCTTGCTCCTGGCGGGGCTTGCCATGCCGCCGACGTCGCCGCCCGCGCGGTGCGCTCTTACCGCACCCTTTCACCCTTACCCGTCGCGAGGACGGGCGGTTTGCTTTCTGTGGCGCTATCCCTGGGGTCGCCCCCGGCGGGCGTTACCCGCCGCCATGTCGTCGTGGAGCCCGGACTTTCCTCGACCGCTTTCGCGGCCGCGGCCGCCCGGCCATCTGATCCGGGGGGATAAGTGAGGCCGGGGCCTCCGTCGGTCAAGGGTGTCAGCGCGAGGCGCCGCGGCCCATCAGCGTGGCGATCGGGTGGCCGCCCAGGGCCTGCGCCACGCGCGCCTGCTCGGAGGCGGGCTTGTTCTGGGACAGCTTGAAGGTCCCCTCCAGCCGGCGGACCCGCATCCGGAAACCCTGGATGCCGCGCAGCATCGCCTCGAACCGGCCGGGCGCCATCTTGCCCCGCGTCCAGGGCGGCTTGGGCGCCAGCCGCGCCTCGGCCTGCGCCGAGAGGTCGTCCAGCAGGGCGACGAGACCGGCCTCGTCCAGCGGCGCGACTTCGCCCTCCGCCTCCACCGAAACGTAGTTCCAGGTCGGGACCTGGTCGGCCAGGTCGTACCAGTCGGGGCTGACATAGGCGTCCGGTCCCTGGGCGACGGCCAGGGCCGGCGCGCCGGCGGCGAAGGCGGCGATCAGGGCGTTGTTGCGCGACAGGTGGAAGTCGAGGGCCAGCCCCTCCCCCGGCGTGCGCGCCAGGGCGGGCGAATGCGCGACCCGCAGGCCGGACTCGGTCACGCCGAAGATGGCGACGAGGGGATGATCCGCCAGATGGGCCAGCAGCGCCGCCCTTTCCTCGACCCGGCAGCCGGCGGCCGGATGCATCAGGCCGCCGCCCGCAGGAGGGCGATGAGCCGGGCCCGCGTCTCGCCGTCGGCCACGCCGTCCACCGTCTCCGGCCGCCAGTGGCGCTGGAAGGCGCTGACGATGGTGGCGGTCTCGGCGTCGAAGCGGCCCGAGGGCGCACAGTCGTAGCCCAGGCGCGTCAGCCCGGCCTGGAGGGCGAAGACGCCGGCCCCCTCCTCCCCTTCGGCGAGGGGCAGGCCCGGGGCAGGCGGTGGTTCGACCCAAAGGCCGTGGCCGGCCTCGGCGAGCTGCTTCCACGGAAAGAGCTCGCCCGGGTCGACCTTGCGCGACGGGGCCACGTCGGAATGGCCGACGATGCGCGCGTCGGGGATCACCCAGCGGGTGCGGACGTCGGCGACGAGCTCGATCACGGCGGCGATCTGCGCCTCCGGGAAGGGCCGGTATCCCAGGTCGTGGCCGGGATTGACGATCTCGATGCCGATGGAGCGGCCGTTGACGTCGGTCTCGCCCTTCCAGAAGGAGACGCCGGCGTGCCAGGCGCGGCGCTCCTCGGCCACCAGCGAGAAGATGCGCCCGTCCTCCTCCACCAGGTAGTGGGCGCTGACCTTGGCCTCCGGATCGCGCAGGCGCGCCAGCGCCCCCTCCCCGGTCGCCA
>CAYQPL010000036.1:0-742 GCA_964419395.1 uncultured Phenylobacterium sp.
TCGGGGCCGCGATCGCGACGCCCTGCTCCGCAGCGCCGGTGAGCGAACCCCTCTCGGGCGACGATCTGCCGCTCGGCGTCAGCGCCGACGGCACGCTCGGCGTCGGCGGCAACACCTCGCCGGGCATCCTCTATGACGGGACGGGCACGGGCACGTTCAACACCGCCTACGACTATCTGACGCCCGGCTCGCCCTTCGAGGGCTTCACAGTCAGCGGCAATGGCGGCGGCGTCTTCTCGGCCACCAACAACAACACCAATGTGGGCGGGGCGCAGATCGCCGGCACGCTGACCAGCTACATCGTCGTGGCCTTCGACGGGACGACCTACGACCAGCGCGCGGTCTGGAGCGGCACGTATGGCGGCCTCTTCAACCTGACCCACGACTACTACTTCGACACCGCCGGCCAGCAGCTCAACATCGCCACGACGATCGAGGCCCTGGCCGACCTGACCGACCTGGCCTTCGCGCGCTTCACCGATCCGGACGCGGTGGCCGCGCCGGGCGACTCCAGCGCCACCAACAACTTCCGCGGCGCCACGGGCGTCAGCGAGGCCGACCTCGTCTATGCCGAGGCCACGGTGTCGAAGTACGTCATCGGCCTCTACAGCGCCGATGCGACGCGGCACAGCACCGGCGTCACCGGCTGGACCACCGACCCGGCGAGCTACCTGGCCGGGACCTTCATCGGCAATGGCGACAACACCATCGGGCTCGGCTTCGACATCGGCGCCCTGCTGAC
>CAYQPL010000036.1:752-2446 GCA_964419395.1 uncultured Phenylobacterium sp.
GCGCAGCACTCTCAAGTACAGCTACACCTTCGCCACCTACATCGCCGCCGCGGGGGGGGCGGGCGCCCCCGGCGGCGGCGGAACGCCGGCGCCGACGTCGCCGCCGCCCTCCATCCAGGAAGGCGGCTCCTACACGGTGTCGGATCTGCTCGGCGGCGGCGTCGCCCCGGTGTTCGACGGCGGCGTGCTGACGCTCGGCTCCAGCGGCGCGGTCGGCGCGAACTTCACCGTCACCGGCAAGGGCGGCGTCATCGACACCGCCGGCAACGATCTGACGCTCACCGGCGTGCTGGCCGGCGACGGGGTCCTGACCAAGGCCGGCGCGGGCGCGCTCGTCCTGACCGGCGCCAACAGCTTCCAAGGCGTCAACCACACCGGCGGCGTCCTGGCGATCGGCAGCGACGCCGCCCTGGGCGGCGCCCTGGCGCCCCTGTCGCTCAGCGGATCGGCGCAGCTGCGCCTGCTGGGCGACGTGACCAGCGGCCGCACCGTGACCATCGCGGCGGGCCAGACGGGGGGCGTCGACACCTTCGGCTCCAACCTCGTCCTGGAGGGCGACATCGCCGGCGGCGGGGCGCTGCAGAAGACCGGGACCGGCGCCCTGGTCCTCAAGGGGACCAGCAGCCTGGCCCTGCTGGACATCCAGCAGGGCTCGGTCCAGGCGCTGTCGCCGACGGCGGTCGCGGCCGCGGACGGCAAGATCCGCCTGCAGGGGACCGGCGTCTTCGCGGCCGGCGCCGACCTGAACCTCGGCCAGACGCTGGAGGTGGTCGGCGGCGGAACCCTGCTCGACACCGGCGCCCACAGCGTCGCCCTGGCCGGGCCGGTCACCGGAGAGGGCGTGCTGCGCAAGGGCGGTTCCGGCGTGCTCGACCTGCGGGGCGACAACAGCTTCGCCGACCTGGAGATCCTCCAGGGGTCGGTCCGGGCGGGCTCGGCCGGCGCGCTCGGCGCGCCCGGCGGCGCGATCACACTGCACGAGCAGGGCGCGATCACCTTCGGCGCCGACATGACCGTGGCCAAGGACATCCAGGTCGTCGGTCCGGGCGCGCGGTTCGACACCGGCGGCGCCGACGTCATCGTCACCGGCGCGATCTCGGGCCGCAACTGCTTCACCAAGACGGGCCTGGGTCACCTGACCGTGGCCGCGCCCGGCGCCAACGCCGTCGGCGCCTGCGTCGAGCAGGGTCAGCTGAGCTTCAACAGCCTGTTCGCCGGCGACGTCTGGGTCGATCCGGGCGCCAAACTGTCGGGACGCGGCCACATCGTCGGCGGCATCCAGATGGCGGGCGTCCTGGCGCCCGGCAACTCACCCGGCCGCCTGGTGGTCGAGGGCGCGGTCACGCAAGGGACCGGCGCGACCCTGCTGATCGACATCGACGGGCCGACGCCGGGCTCCGGCGCCGGCTTCCACGACCAGCTCGTCCTGGTCGGCGCCGGGGGCGTCTTCACGGCCGCCGGCGCGCTGACCCCGATCACGCGAGGCATCACCGGCGCGGCCACCAACAGCTATACGCCGGTCATCGGCCAGGCCTTCCGCATCGTCGAGGCGCAGGGCGGCGTGGTCGGGACCTTTGACACCCTGGTCCAGCCGACCGAGGGCATGCCCGAGAACGCCCGCTTCGAGGCGGTCTACCAGCCGAACGCCATCCTTCTGGCCGTGACGCCGCAGAGCTATGCGCGCGTCGCCGCCG
>CAYQPL010000036.1:2456-2901 GCA_964419395.1 uncultured Phenylobacterium sp.
CGCCACCCAGATGTGATCGTGCTCGTCGACCACCATGTTCTGTGGGCGGACGAATTGCCCCGGTTCCTGCCCATGACCACCCCACTGGAAGAGAAAGCTCCCTTGCGGGTCGAATTTCTGAACGCGATCGTGCTGGCCGTGACGCCGGAGAGCTATGCCCGCTTCGCCGCCGGACAGGCCAACGCCCAGAGCGGCGGCGGCCTCGTGGACGCCCTGCGCAGCCGGGCCGAAGCCGCCGGAACGCAGAGCGGCCTGGCCGCCGGTCTGGTCGGCCTGCCCGCGCCGGCCATGGAGCTGGTGCTCCAGCAGAGCGCCGGCGAGGCCCACGCCCAGCTGGTCGAGGCCTCGCTCGACGGGGCCCGGGCCGACCGCGCCGCGGCGGCCGGACGCCTCGCCATGGCCGTAACGGCCGAGCGCAACCTCTGGGGCCAGGCGCTGGCCGGCC
>CAYQPL010000036.1:2911-8324 GCA_964419395.1 uncultured Phenylobacterium sp.
CCGACGGCTGCGAGGCCGAGCGCACCGGCCTGATGATCGGCGCCGATCGCCTCGTCGGCGACGTGGTGGCCGGCGCGGCCTTCGGCTACGGCGAGACCCGGCTCGACGCCGGGGCCATGGGGACGGGGCGCGTGCTGTCCTATCGCGCCCTGGCCTATGCCGGCTGGCGTCCGGGCGACCATTATGTCGACGCCGTCGCCTCGGCGGGGATCGAGACGGCGAAGGCCGGTCGCACGGTGACCCTGTCCAGCGGACCGCAAGGCGCCTATGGCAAGACGGACGGCCAGTCCTTCGGCTTCGATCTGGAAGGCGGACGCTTCTTCCGCACCGCCCAGGGCCGGTTCGCCCTGGCCGCCGGCCTGTCGGGCGATCGCCTGACCCAGGACGCCCACGCCGAAGCCGGCGACGCCGACGTCGCCCTGCGCCTTGAGTCGGCAGTCCGCGAGGCGCTGCAGGCGCGGATCGGCGGACGCTTCGAGGGCGAGCGGGTCCTGGGGGGCGTCACGCTGCGCCCGCAGGCGGAGCTCTTCCTGACCCGCGAACTCGGCGACGAGGCCACGCGGCTGGACGCCAGCCTCCAGGGCCAGGCCTTCGGCGTGTGGTCGGCGCAAGCCGGCCGCAACGGCGTCCGCGGGGCCCTTCGCCTGGATGCGGAGATCAACGCCCGCACCCAGGTGGGGCTGGCCTACCGCTTCGCCCGCGCGGGTGCAGCCGACAGCCAGGCCGCCGCCCTGAGCGCCAGCTTCACCTGGTAGGCGGCGCCGCCTGATCGCGCGTTCGACGCCCGTCGCGCCCCGCAAGGCGCGGCGGGCGTTGAAGTTTCGGCCTCAGATTGCGACATAGGGGCATGCGATCCGCCGCCGGCGCGCGAGCGCCAAGGAACCGCTGCGGCGGATCGGGAGTCCTTCGCCCATGAACACCACCGACGTCCTCGAAGCCGAATTCCGCGACGGCTCCATCCGCACTCACGGCCCTGAGGGCTTCGAGGGGATGCGCCGGGCCGGCAAGCTGGCGGCCGAGTGCCTGGACATGCTGACGCCCCACGTCGTCCCCGGCGCGGTGACCGACGAGCTCGACCGGCTGGCGCGGGAATTCATCCTCGACCACGGCGCCCTGCCCGCCTGCCTCTTCTATCGCGGCTACGCCAAGACGGTCTGCATCTCGGGCAACCACGTGGTCTGCCACGGCATCCCGGGCGAGCGGGTCCTGCGCGAAGGCGACATCGCCAATATCGACGTCACCTGCATCGTCGACGGCTGGCATGGCGACCACAGCCGCATGTACGGCGTCGGCCCCGTCGCCCCGCGGGCCAAGCGGCTGATCGACGTGACCTACGAGGCGATCGAGCGCGGCATCGCGGCGGTGAAGCCGGGCGCCACCACCGGCGACATCGGCCACGCCATCCAGTCCTATGTGGAATCCCAGCGCTGCTCGGTGGTGCGCGACTTCTGCGGCCATGGCCTGGGCAAGGTCTTCCACGACGCGCCCAACATCCTGCACTTCGGCCAGAAGGGCGCGGGCGAGGTCCTGAAGCCCGGCATGTTCTTCACCATCGAACCCATGGTGAACCTGGGCAAACCGGCGGTGAAGGTGCTTTCCGACGGCTGGACCGCCGTCACCCGCGACAAGTCGCTGTCGGCCCAGTGCGAGCACTCCATCGGCGTCACCGAGGACGGCGCGGAGATCTTCACCGTCTCGCCTGCGGGCCTGTTCAAGCCCCCCGTCGAAACCGCCTAGCCTAGAGCGGTCGGTACCAGCCGGCCGGCGGATCGTCGCTCCAGCGGTCGAGGTCGGCGCCGTGCGCGCCCAGCGGCTTGGGCCGCCAGTCGCCCCGCCCCTTCCAGCGGCGCCGCGCCGAGAGCGAGATTTCGTCGAGGGCGGCCAGCCCGGTTCGCGGCGCCTTGCCCATCGCGTCGAGCACGCCGCCCTTCCTGCGGGGCAGGTCGCAGAGCGGATCGCAGCCGGCCTCGAAGGCCTGGAGCTGGCCGAGATCCAGGCTCAGCCCCGCCCGGGCGGCGCCTTCGGCGACCCACAGCAGCGCGGCGTTGGCGAGCCCCTCGTCGCTGTCGCCCCCGCCGACCGAGCCGTGCCCGCCGGGGAACCACCGCTGCTGATAGGGCCGCGCCTCGTAGGGCAGAGCCCCGGCCTGGGCGTTGTCGTTCAGTCCGGCGATGTTGCTCCACAGGGTGGGGGCGAAGGTCTCGCGCTCCTCGTCGATGGCCACCGCATGCCGCGCCGAGCGGACGAAGCGCGAGAGGTCGGTGTCGTACCAGCGGTGCCGCTTGTTGAAATCCGGCGCGAAGGGGAGCTTCGAGGGAACGCCCATGGAGCCCACCGTGTCCCAGACGCCGACATACTGGATCCAGGCGCAGTCCTGCGGCGCCGGCGCGTTGAGGGAGGCCGGATCGGCCGGGTCGTAGGCGTGGGATTCCGTGAAGGCGTCCACGCGGTGTCCGTAGGCCTGATTGAACTGGATCTGGCGCTGGGCGGCGGCGTCGCGGACGGCGTCGGGCGCGTCCCGCCCGGGGGCTTCGCGATAGATCCTGACCGCCTCCTCGACCTTGTCGGCGTGCTCGCGCCGCAGGATCCAGACCCGTCGGAGCAGCCCGCCCAGGCTGCGGGCGGTATAGGCGCCGCGACTGAAGCCGAAGATGAAGATGCGGTCGCCCGGCATGTAGTTCAGGGTCAGGAAGAGGTAGGCCTCGAGAATCTTGTGATCGAGCCCCGCCCCGAACGCGCCGCCGATCCAGCGTGTGGCCCTGTTCATCACCCCTTCGCCGACGCCGACGCCGTTGTCGTAGAAGGTCAACTGGGGCTGGCCGTCCTCGGCGCGCAGACGGACCGCCCGGGCCAGCTTGACGACGTTGGTCGGGTTCCCCTGGCCGATCTTCTGCCAGGTGCCGTCACAGAAGATGGCGATGTTCCGCATGTCCGCCTCCCGCAGCCAAGCTTCCTCACATCCCTGGCGAGAGATCAAGGAAATTCTTAACCATAGGTACGCGCCACGCCCGACCCTTGCCATGGGCGAACATTTGCGGAACATATAGGCCATGACGGCATCCGGCGTTCAGGAAGATTTCTCGGCGCAGGCCGAGCTTTGGGCGGCGACGACGGCTGCGCCCGGCCCGGCGCAGAGGCCGCACCACCTGGGGCACCGCGAACGGCTGCGCAGCCGGGCGGCGGCCGGCGGCGTCGAGGCCCTGCCGGACTACGAGCTGCTGGAGCTCTACCTGTTCCGCTCCATTCCGCGCGGCGACGTCAAGCCGCTGGCCAAGGCCCTGCTCGCCCGCTTCGGCTCGCTGGCGGGCGTGCTGGGCGCCTCGGCCGCCGAGCTTCGCACGGTCAAGGGCGTCGGCGAAGCCGTGGCGCTGGACCTGAAACTTCTGCACCACGCCACCCTGCGCGTCGGCCGCGAGAGCGTCGCCAAGCGGACGGTCATCACCTCGTGGAGCCAGCTTCTGGCCTATGTGAAGGTGGCGCTCGCGCATGAGCCGCGCGAGCAGTTCCGGGTGCTGTTCCTCGACAAGAAGAACCAGCTGATCGCCGACGAGACCATGAACCACGGCACGGTCGACCATGCGCCGGTCTATCCGCGCGAGGTGATGCGCCGGGCCCTCGAACTGTCGGCCAGCGCCGTGATCCTGGTGCACAACCATCCCTCGGGCGATCCCACTCCTTCCTCCGCCGACGTGGAGATGACCCGCCAGGTCGTTGAGGCCGCACGGGCCCTGCGCATCGCCGTCCACGACCACCTGGTGGTCGGCCGCGACGGCGTGGCGAGCTTCAAGGCGCTCGGCCTGATGTAGGCGCCGCCGCCCCGCCTTCGGGCGGGCTCAGGCGGCGAACAGCCGGGCGCCTCGGACGCCGTCGAGGATGTACTGGGCGGCCAGGGCCGCGAGGATCAGCCCCGAAAGCCGCGCCACGACGTTCGTGCCCGTCGTCTTGAGCACCCTCTGAAGCACCTCGGTGGAGATCATGCAGACATAGGTGATCGCCAGCAGCGCGAAGATGCAGGCGGTCACGACTGCGCAGGCGGCGAGATCCCCCTCGGTCCGTCCCATCAGGAGCACCACGGCGGTGAGCGTGGCCGGGCCGGCGATAAGCGGGAAGGCGAGCGGGAAGACGGCGATGTCCCCGGGCGCCAGGGCCTCCCGCCGCTCGCCAGGTGTAAGGGTCGCCAGGCCCTCCTGGTGGACCATGATCATGTTGGTGGCCTGCAGCAGCAGCAGGACGCCCCCGGCCAGCCGGAACGCGTCGAGCGAGATCTGCAGCGTCTCGAGGAGGCGCAGGCCGAGGGCGGCGAACACCAGCACGACGACGCCGGCGATCAGCACGGCCTGCCAGGCCAGCCGATAGCGCTCGGGCCGGTGGACGCCGGCGGTGAGCCCGCCGAACACAGCGGCGGTCTCCACCGGTCCGAAGGCGACGAACAGGGTCGCGAAGGCCGTTGCGGCGAGCTCAGCGAGCGGCATGACCGGTCAGTCCAGGATGATGGCGGCCCAGGTCGCGGCGATAGCGGCCGCGAGCACGCCCGCCGCGCATCCGGCCAGCGCCGCCTCCGTCCTCGCGAGGCTCGCAGCCGGTCTTGGTTCGCCCATCGGATCACCTCCTTTCGCTCTCACCGGCGCGCGATTTAGAAGCCCGCCATCGCGGTTCAAGGGGTGTTGAAACGGGCCGGCGACCGCCCAAATGATCCTCGCCTTCTCAAGAGGCGTTCGCGCTCGGCGCGCCGGCGCCCCCAGGCCGCCGGACGCCGATCGCGGCTCAGTCATTTGCGAAACGGAGGATGAAGATGCCCCTCAGTGATCTTGTTCCCTGGAGCCGCAAGGACCGCGAGACGGGGCTTCAGGGCGCCGACCTGGTTCGGCGCGAAGGTTCGGAGTTCGGCCCGTTCCTGAGCCTGCATCGCGAGATGAACAGGCTGTTCGACGACGCCTTCCGCGACTTCGGCCTGTTCGGCGGCCGCGGACATCAGGGCTGGCCGCACCTGGAGCTGAGCGAGACCTCGGACGGCTGGCGCCTGACGGCCGAGCTCCCCGGCGTGGACGAACAGGACATCGACCTGTCGCTGCAGGACGGCGTGCTGACGATCCGGGGGGAGAAGCGCGCCGCGCAGGATGACCGCCGGCGCGGCTACAGCGAACGCTACTACGGGGCGTTCGCCCGCAGCATCGCCGTGGGCGAGGTGGACGAGGCCCGGGTGAAGGCCAACTTCGACAAGGGCGTCCTTACCGTCACCCTGCCGCGCTCGCCCGAGGCCGAACAGCGCGTGAAGCGCATCGCGATCAACCGCGACACGCGGCACTGACGCGCGGACGGGCCCCGCGACGGCGCGGCTCCCGCCGTCGCGGGGCGGGGCGACCTGCGCCCCGCCCGGCCCTAGTCCGGCCGCGGGGGACCGCCCCAGTCGGCG
>CAYQPL010000036.1:8334-12650 GCA_964419395.1 uncultured Phenylobacterium sp.
ACCTGGTGGTCGGCCGCGACGGCGTGGCGAGCTTCACGGCGCTGGGGCTGCTCTAGCCCCTATTCCGGCCGCGGCCGCACGCCGCTGTCGTCGATGCGCCATTCCAGCTGTTCAGGCGTGGCGCCCGGCACGTTGTTGGCGCGGCGCAGGCGGACCGGTCCGCGCAGGTGGAATTCCTCGCCGGACTTGAGCTGGCCATAGACGTGGACCGGCACCTCCACATAGAGCGAGCCGGCGGCGCCCTCGATGCGGCCGGGGGCCCCCACCTCGGCGTGATAGGTGGAATAACGGCCGAAGCTGTCGGCGAAGGCGTCCGCCGTCATGCCGCTGCGCTCGCCCTTGTCGCGCCAGAGCCCATAGGCCTCGTCGAACTTCTTCTCTTCCAGCAGGGCGTAATAGGTCTGCACCACCTGGGCCGCGCCCTGGGCGCTGTGCGGTGCGTTCGGCCCTTCAGCCAGCGGCGCCTCCACGACCTTGCAGTTCACCGGCTCGGCGCTGGCGATCGTCTCGCCCGCCGCCAGGGGGGCGATCATCCCGTCGGCCATGCCTCGGGTCCACCACTGCCAGCCGTCGCCCACATAGCGCGCGCCGCTGGCCGAGCGGGCGACGCTCAGCCGATGCGTCCCGCCGCCCACCTCCAGGATCGCGGTCTCGCTGTCGGGATAGGCCGCGCGCAGGGTGCGGCCGTCCTCGCAGCGATAGGTCAGCGGGTTCTCGCCCAGGGCGGCCCGCCCGCCGAGCGCCTCGGCCGCCGGCGCGCCGGCCAGGCTGGGCCTGGGCGCCGGCGTCTCCGTCTTGGCCGGTTCTTGGCGCCCGCAGGCCGCGAGGACGAGACCAAGGCTCAGGATCAGGGCTCGTGACATCGTCACCTCCTCCGTTCCCCCGCCGCCGCACTATGCCCTGGCGGCCGCCTCCCATTCCAGGAAATCCGGATCCTGCAGCAGGCGCTGCATGTAGGCCCCCGCAGCTCCCGTGTCGCCGTAGTCGGAGGTGTGCAGGCCGTAGGTGCGAAGCCGCGTGGCCACCGGCGTGTAGAAGGCGTCGGCGATCGACCATTCGCCCGCCAGGAACGGCCCGCCGAAGCGGTCCAGCATCTCGTTCCACATGGCCACGATCCGGCGCAGGTCCGACTGCGTCGCCTCGGAGATGTCATGAGGCCGCGGCGGCTGGTCGAGCGCCATCGGGCACTCCCCGCGCAGCGAGGCGAACCCGGCATGCATCTCCGCCGCCGCCGAGCGGGCCAGCGCGCGGGCGGCCGGGTCTTCAGGCCACAGCTTCGCCTGCGGATAGCGTTCGGCGAGATATTCGCAGATGGCCAGCGAGTCCCAGACGGTCAGGTCGCCGTCCTTCAGGACCGGCACCAGGCCCGACGGCGAATGCGGCGCGATGGCCGACTTGGTGGTGTCGCCCTGGCGCAGCTCGACCTCGGTCTCGGTGAAGGCCGCGCCGGTCTTCTTCAGCGCAAGCCACGGGCGCAGGGACCAGGTGGACCAGCGCTTCGTACCGATGATCAGCTCCATGGGGACCTCCTCGAAATCTGGGTATCGCTATTGCCGAACGTGGAACGAGCCTGTCTAGAGTGCCGTAACGACAAGAAAACCAACGCCCAGGAGATCGAGACAGATGACCGACACCGCCGCGCCCGTCGCGCCGACGCCGAAGGCCGCCGAGACGCCTTCCGGCATCACGCCCCTGGCCAAGCCGGCGCGCACCTACGCGCTCAGCCTGCTGCTCGGCATCTATACGATCAACTTCCTCGACCGGCAGGTGGTCAACATCCTCGCCGAGCCGATCAAGCAGGATCTCGGCCTGGCCGACTGGCAGCTCGGCCTGATGAGCGGCCTGGCCTTCGCCCTCTTCTACACCGTGCTCGGCATCCCGATCGCCCGGATGGCGGAGCGGAAGAACCGGGCGATGATCATCGGTTCGGCCGTCGCGGTGTGGAGCGGCTTCACCGCCCTCTGCGGCGTCGCGCAGAACTTCATCCAGCTCATCATCTTCCGCGTCGGCGTCGGCGTCGGCGAGGCCGGCTGCTCGCCCCCGGCCCACTCCCTGATCACCGACTACGTGCCCAAGGAGAAGCGCTCGACGGCGCTGGCCTTCTACTCCATGGGCACGCCGATCGGCGGCCTGCTGGGCCTGAGCTTCGGCGGCCTGATCGCCGACGCCTATGGCTGGCGCACCGCCTTCTTCGTGGCCGGCGTGCCGGGCGTCCTGTTCGCCATCCTCGCCTTCTTCACCCTGCCCGAGCCGCGCAAGGAGCTGGCCAAGCGGGCGGAGAAGATCCAGGCGGCCTCGGCCACCTTCGGCGAGACGATGCGCACGCTGATGACCAAGCGGACCTTCTGGTTCATCTCCTTCGCCGCGGCCATCAAGGCCTTCATCGGGTACGGCCACGCCCCCTTCACTGCCTCCTTCTTCCTGCGCAACCACGCCGAACAGGTGGAGTCCCTGGCCGCATCGGTCGGCGGCGCGGTGGGCTACAATCTGCAGTCGGTGGGCTTCCTCGGCCTGGCGCTCGGCCTGATGTCGGGCACGGCGGGCGCGCTCGGCTCCTGGCGCGGCGGCTTCCTGGCCGACAAGTGCGGCGCCCGTGACCTGCGCGCCCAGATGATCGCCCCGGCCATCGCCTCGCTGGTGACCATTCCGATCTACATCACCGCCGTCACCATCGACAGTGTGGTCCTGGCGCTGGTCCTGCTGACCTTCAACGGCCTCCTGGGCACCATCTGGTACGGCCCCGTCTACGTCACCGCCCAGTCGATCGTGCCGCCGCACATGCGCGCCACCACGGCGGCCATCCTGCTGTTCATCATCAACCTGATCGGCCTGGGCCTTGGCCCGCTCGCCGTCGGCCTGCTGTCGGACTATTTCGCCGTCGGCATGAACATGGGCTCGGGCGAGGGCGTCCGCTGGGCGCTGATTGTCTCCACCCTCTTCGGCCTGATCGCCTTCTTCTGCTTCTGGATGGCGACCCGCACGATCCGGGAGGACAATGTCGGCTGAGGCCCGCCGCCCCGGGCGCCCGCGCGGCGGCCGGGGCGGCGCCTCTCGGCGCTGGCGTCGGGCGAATTCCTCGGTCTAGATAGGCGCAGAGGCGGCCATCAGAGTCGGCCCAGTATCCGGGAGGGACCTGCACGTGTCCGCAATCGACGCCGCCCCGCCGGCCGCGCCGCGCCAGCCGCGCTTCTCCGAAGGCTACAAGTCCACGGTCCTCTGGCTGCTGGTCCTGGCCTACACCTTCAACTTCATCGACCGCACGATCATCTCGACCATCGGTCAGGCGATCAAGGTCGACCTGCAGCTCACCGACACCCAGCTCGGCCTGCTGGGTGGGCTGGCCTTCGCCCTGCTCTATACGACGCTCGGCATCCCCATCGCCCGCCTCGCCGAGCGGCGCAGCCGGGTGAACATCATCTCGCTGGCCATCGTCATCTGGTCGGGCTTCACCGCGCTCTGCGGCATGGCCAGCAACTTCCTGACCCTGGTGCTCTTCCGCCTCGGCGTCGGCGTCGGCGAGGCGGGCCTCTCCCCGCCGGCCCACTCGCTGATCTCGGACTATTTCGAGCCCCGCAAGCGCGCTTCGGCGCTCTCCATCTATTCGTTTGGCATCCCGCTCGGCACCATGTTCGGGGCCGTGGCCGGCGGCTGGATCGCCCAGAACCTCTCCTGGCGGGCGGCCTTCGTCATCGTCGGCCTTCCCGGCGTCCTGGTGGCGTTGGCCATCAAGCTCTTCGTCAAGGAGCCGCCGCGCGGCTATTCCGACATGGCGCCGGCCGACACCCCGGTGCTCGAGGGCGAGGAGACCGTGCCGGCCACCCCCGCGGCGCCGGCCAAGCCGCCGTCCATCCTGGCCGTGGCCAAGCGCATCTTCGGCAAGTGGGGCTTCTTCCACATGGTGGCGGGCATCACGGTCGCCTCCTTCGCCAGCTACGGCACCGGCCAGTACCAGGCGCCCTACTTCATCCGCATGTTCGGCCTGGATCTCGCCACCGTCGGCCTAATCTTCGGCGTCATCGGCGGGGTCGCGGCCGGCGCCGGCACGCTGCTGGGCGGCTTCCTGACCGACTGGGCCGGCAAGCGGTCGGGCCGCTGGTACGCGCTCGTCCCGGCCATCGGCCTACTGATCGCCTGCCCGCTCTACATCCTCGTCTATCTGCAGGACGACTGGCGGGTGGCCGCCGGCCTGCTGCTGCTGCCCGGCATCTTCCACTACACCTATCTGGGCCCGACCTTCGGGGTCATCCAGAACGCGGTGTCGCTGCGCATGCGGGCGACGGCCACGGCCCTGCTGTTCGTCGTGCTGAACCTGATCG
>CAYQPL010000036.1:12660-24521 GCA_964419395.1 uncultured Phenylobacterium sp.
TCGTCTTCTTCAACCTGTCGGTCACGGTCGCCACGAACATTTTTCGGCGCGACGTGCACGACGTCCTCGCGGCGCAGCTGTCGCACGCGGAGCTGCTGCTGGCCGTGCTGACGTTCCTGCGCGTGAGCGTCGTGCTGATCCTGATCGCGCTCGGCTTCGGCCCGCCCTTCTGCGGCTGGTGCATCGACATGCTCAGCCAGAACCTGTTCGCCGGCCAGGGCCTCGGGGACTTCTTCGCCCTCTGCCCCGGCGGCGTCGGGGCGGCGGGCGCGGGCCCGGTCGTCGACGCGGCCTGCAAGCTGGCCGTGGCCGAGGGCACGCGCCAGGGGATCATCATCAACCTGCTGATCTACGCCTGGGCCGGCGTCCACTACCTGCTGGCGGCCATCACCCTGCCCAAGGACATGGCCACGGCCCTGGCGAGCGCCGCCGAAGACTAGGACGGGATCGCTTGACAGGCGGGCGCCTGGGCCTCCATCAGCCGGGGCCGAAGGAGCCCGCCCATGATCCCCCGCTACACTCGCGCCGACGCCGCCGACATCTGGTCGCCCCAGACCCGCTTCAAGATCATGTTCGAGATCGAGGCGCACGCGGCCGACGCCATGGCGGAGCTGGGCGTCATCCCCAAGGAGGCCGCCCGCGTCATCTGGGAGAAGGGCCGCGACGTCGTCTGGGATAGCGACCGCATCGACGCCATCGAGCGCGAGGTGAAGCACGACGTCATCGCCTTCCTGACCCACGTCACCGAGATCGTCGGGCCCGAGGCGCGCTTCCTGCACCAGGGCATGACGTCGTCCGACGTCAACGACACGGCGCTGGCCGTCCAGCTCAGCCGCGCCACCGACATCCTGATCGAGGACGTGGACCTCGTCCTGGCGGCGCTGAAGAAGCGCGCCTTCGAGCACAGGATGACCCCCTGCGTCGGCCGCAGCCACGCCATCCACGCCGAGCCGACCACCTTCGGCCTGAAGCTCGCCGGCCACTATGCCGAGTTCCAGCGCGCCAAGGAGCGCCTGGCCATGGCCAAGTTCGAGATCGCCACCTGCGCCATCTCCGGCGCCGTCGGCACCTTCGCCAACGTCTCGCCGCAGGTGGAGGCCCATGTGGCCGAGAAGATGGGCCTGGCGGTGGAGCCCGTCTCCACCCAGGTCATCCCGCGCGACCGGCACGCAGCCTATTTCTGCGCGCTGGCCGTCGTCGCCTCGTCCATCGAGCGGCTGGCCGTGGAGATCCGCCACCTGCAGCGCACCGAGGTGCTGGAGGCCGAGGAGCCCTTCGATCCCGGTCAGAAGGGATCGAGCGCCATGCCGCACAAGCGCAATCCGATCCTCACCGAGAACCTGACCGGCCTGGCGCGTCTGATCCGCTCGGCGGCCACGCCGGCGCTGGAGAACGTCGCGCTGTGGCACGAGCGCGACATCAGCCACTCGTCCGTCGAACGCGGCATCGCCCCGGACGCCACCGTGCACATGGACTTCGCCCTGCGCCGCCTGGCCGGGGTGGTGGAGCGCCTGGTGGTCTATCCGGAGAACATGGCCAAGAACCTCGACCGTCTGGGCGGCCTCGTCCACTCGCAGCGAGTGCTCCTGGCCCTGACCCAGAAGGGATCTTCGCGCGAGGGCGGCTACGCCGCGGTCCAGCGCAACGCCATGAAGGTCTGGCGCGGCGAGGGCGCCTTCCTCGACTTCCTCAAGGCCGACCCCGAGATCACCCTGTCGGACGCCGAGCTCGAGGACCTGTTCGACCTGGGCTACCACTTCAAGAACGTGGACGTGATCTTCGCCCGGGTGTTCGGCGAGCAGGCCTGAGGCGGCGCTCAGCCGGCCGGCTGAGCCACGACCTCGATCCGCACCTCGATGTCGCGCGACACCCACTGGGCGTTCGGGTCGGACGCCATGCCGAGGTCGAAGTCCGTCCGGTCGAGAGTCGTCGTCCCTTCGACGCGGGCGATCTCGCCGTCTCGCCGAAAGGTGAAGGCGAGCGTGACGGGCGCGGTCTGATCCTTGATCGTCAGCGTCCCCTCGGCCTCGTAGCGGTCGCCGCCCAGGGCGCGGAAGGTGGAGGTCTCGAAGCGGGCCGTGGGAAAGCCGGCCGGGTCCAACCATTCGGCTGCGCCAAGGGAGCCTTCCTGCGTGGCGTCGCCGGTGCGCGCCGAGCCCGTGGCGATGTCCACCACCGCCTTCGAGCCCGCCAGATCGTCGGGGTCGAACCAGATCTGCGCGTCCCAGCGCTCGAACCGGCCCGTGAACGGCGCCCCCACATGGTCGCCGGCGAAGGCGATGCGGGACGCTTCCTCCTCCACCTGCCAGGCGGTCGCCGTGCCCGGCGTGACGGGATCGGCCGTTTCGGCGAGCGGCGCTGCGGACGCCGTCGGCGGCTCGACGTGCGCGAGCGGCCCCTGCGGTCGTCCGGAAATCCACCCGACGGTCGCGACGCCAGCGACCAGCGCGACGGCGACGCTCCAGAGCATGGCGCTGCGCTTCGCCAACAAGCGCGGTTCCCCGCGCGTCTCCGGCGCCTTCAGGAAGGGGAGCATGCGCGCCAGGACGCCGTCCCGGTCGACAAACTGATGCTTCAGCGCCGCGCCTATGTGGAGCCCGGCCAGGACCAGCACCATCCAGGCCATCAGGCTGTGGGCGCCGAGCGCACCATGGGCCAGCCCGCGCCGGGCCTCGGTCGAGGCCTCCGCCACGCCCGGCAGGTGCGGGACGGGAACAAGGCCGAACCAGGAGGTGGCGACGGCCAGCGCCCGATCCTGCGGCGCCGACCAGCCTGTCGAGACATAGAGCCAGCCCGACAGCGGCAGGGCGAACAGCAGCCCATAGAGGGCCGCATGGGTGACGGCGGCGAGCGCATGCTCCCACGGCCGGCCCGGCGGCGGCGCGGGCGGGATGTGGACCAGCCGCCAGACGAGGCGCAGCGCCGTCAGGGCGAGGATGGTCAGGCCGATCGACTTGTGCAGCTGGAAGACGCGATAGGCCAGGTCCTGAGACCCCGGATCGGCGATGGCGTCGCTCATCCACCACCCCATCGGAACCATGGACAGCACGGCGAGCGCGATCGTCCAGTGCAGGACGATCGCCACCGTCGAATAGCGCGGCGCGGACATGGGCGGGCTCCGTCGGGAAGGCGGTCGGGGCGGAGCGCTGAGCCTCCGCCCCTTCAGGCTCAGCCCTGGTCGCCGGCGGCCGGCGTGGCGGGCTCGCCCTGGCGGACGAACTCACCGTCGAAGCGGATCTTCACCTCGTCGCCGACCGGCCCGCCCTCCATGCCGAAGTCCGAGCGCTTGAACGCGCCTTCGGCCGCGAAGCCGACCGCCGGCACGCCGAGGAAGGGATGGCGGTCCAGCAGGCCGTTGAAGGTGGCGTTCAGCGTCACCGGCCGGGTCTCGCCCATGAAGGTCAGGTCGCCGGTCACCTCGGCCCTGCGCGGGCCGGTGGGCCTCACGGCGGTGGAGACGAAGGTGATCTGCGGGAACTGGCCGGCCTTCAAGAAGCCCTGGGCGATGTTCTCGTCCCAGCTCTGGAACCCGGTGTTGGGATGGGTCCCCTTGTAGTCGCCGGGATAGGCAGTGCTGACCGAGGTCGGATCGATCATCGCCTCGATCTTCGAATTGGCCAGGTCGTCGGGATCGAGCGTCAGGGTCGCCTCGACCTTGCTGAAGCGGGCCGTGTAGTTGGAGATGCCGTTGTGCGGCACCGACCAGAAGAAGGCGGTGTGGGTGGGATCCAGCGCATAGACGCCGGCCGGAACCGCGGGAACGGTCGCCTCGGCTGTGGCTTCGGGGGCCGGGGCGGCGGCGGGGGTCTCGGCCGCCGGGCTGCAGGCGGCGAGAAGGCCGGCGGCGGCGAGGCTGGCCAGCGAGGCGGTCTTGAAGGCGGTCATGCGAAAGGCTCCTTGAAACAAGGACGCTCGCGGCTGCGGGCGCAGACGCGCCGCCGGCGCAAAGCGTCAGCCCCTCTGAAGTGGGTTCCGCGGCCACGCTTGTGCAGGCACTATATGTCGATACGAAGCATCGACAGGATCGATGGATGATCGACGGCGTCTCGCTGGACCAGCTCCGCGTCTTCATCGCCGCCGCCGACGAGAAGAGCTTCTCGGCCGCCGGCCGCAAGCTCGCCCGCACCCAGTCGGTGGTCAGCCACGCCATCGCCAATCTGGAGGCCCGGCTTGGCGTCGTGCTCTTCGATCGGACGGGCCGCTACCGGCGCCTCACCCCGGCCGGCGTCAGCCTCCTGTCCCGCGCGCGGGAGGTGATCTGCGGCGTGGAAGGCCGCAAGGCCCATGCCCGCGACCTGGCCGGGGGGCTGGAGCCGGAGCTCGCCCTCGCGGTCGACGTGATGTTCCCGCAGCGGCTGCTGACCCGCGTGGTCAGCGAGTTCGCCGGCGCCTTCCCCGACACGCCGCTGCGGCTCTATGTCGAGGCGCTGGGCGCCGTGGCCGAGGCGGTGGTCTCCGGGCAGTGCACGATCGGGGTCATGGGCGCCCTGCCCGGTCCGCCGCCCGCGCTTCTTCTGGAGCCTCTTCGCGACGTGCCGCTGGTGACCGTCGTCGCGCCCTCCTCGCCGCTGGCCCGGCTCGGCCGCGCCGTCACCGGCGCCGATGTGGCCCGCCATGTTCAGCTTGTGGTGACCGACCGCTCGACCCTGACGGCCGGGGTCGATTTCGGCGTGGCCTCGCCCCAGACCTGGCGCCTGGCCGATCTCGCCTCCAAGCACGCCTTCCTGCGCGCCGGCCTCGGCTGGGGCCACATGCCCGCCGAGACGGTCGCCGACGACATCGCCGCCGGCCGCCTGGTGCGGATCGAGATGGAGGGCGCGTTGGGCGGCGGGACGAGCCTGCCGATGCACGCCGTCTACCGGATCGACGCCCATCCCGGCCGCGCCGGCCGCTGGTTCATCGAACAGATCCGGGACGCGCCAGCGCCGTCTGCGTGACCGAAGGGCCGCGCGCGAAAGCGTCTACTCGCCGCGAACCTGCTCGCGGGCCTGGGCCAGGAATTCGTCCATCTTCATGCGGACCTCGCCTTCGGAGACCTGCACGCCGGAGCCCTTCAGGTCCTCGAACACCTTGCGCAGGACGTCTTCGTCGCCCGGCTGTTCGAGGTCGGAGCGCACCACCGCCTGGGCATAGGTCGCCACGCGGTCTTCCGACAGGCCCATCAGGCCGGCCGCCCACTCGCCGAGCATGCGGTTGCGCCGCGCGCTGGCCTTGAACTCCTGTTCCTGATCGAGCGCGAACTTCCTCTCGAAGCCCTTTTCTCGATCGTCAACCGTGGTCATGCGTTCCCCGATAAGCGGCACAATCGAGGCTGCATACCTCCCGTGAGGCGAGCCCGCAATCGAAAGCGGCGACTTGCCTGACGTTCGCAGGCGGCGCCGCGCGCGACGTGTCGCAGCCGCACCACGCCGTTTGCGCCGCCGCCGCCCATCCGCTAATTTCCGCCCGCCTCAGTTCGAGCGAGAGGCCGAGTCGGACCGCGCGTGGAAGCTCGCCGCGCGCGTTTTTCTTTTCCGACTGCGGCAAGCCCCCGCTCCGGGAGAAGGCGATTTGAGATGACCCGCCGCAAGAAGATTTACGAGGGCAAGGCCAAGATCCTCTACGAGGGTCCCGAGCCCGGCACCCTGATCCAGTACTTCAAGGACGACGCCACCGCCTTCGACGCGACCAAGAAGGCGGTGCTGGAAGGCAAGGGCGTCATCAACAACCGCATCAGCGAGTATGTGATGACGCGGCTGAACGCCATCGGCGTCCAGAACCACTTCATCAAGCGGCTGAACCTGCGCGAACAGCTGATCCGCGAGGTCGAGATCATTCCGCTTGAGGTGGTCTGCCGCAACATCGCCGCCGGCTCGCTGTCGACGCGCCTGGGCCTGCCCGAGGGCCAGGCCCTGCCCCGTTCCATCGTCGAGTTCTTCCTGAAGGACGACAAGCTCCACGACCCGATGGTCACCGAGGAGCACATCACCGCCTTCAACTGGGCCTCCACCCAGGAGATCGACGACATCATGGCCCTCACCCTGCGGGTCAACGACTTCCTCACCGGCCTGTTCGGCGCGGTCGGCATCACCCTGGTCGACTTCAAGATCGAGTTCGGGCGCGTCTGGGAAGGCGACTTCAGCCGCATCATCCTGGCCGATGAGATCAGCCCGGACTCCTGCCGTCTGTGGGACTCCACGACGAACGAGAAGCTGGACAAGGATCGCTTCCGCCGCGACCTGGGCGACGTGATCGAAAGCTATACCGAGGTGGCGCGCCGCCTGGGCATCATGAAGGAGATGCCGACCGTCATTCAGGGAGGGCTGCACTGATGAAGGCCAAGGTCCATGTGTTCCTGAAACCCGGCGTCCTCGACGTCCAGGGCAAGGCGGTCGAGCAGGCCCTGCACGGCCTGGGCTGGGGCGGAGTCGAAGGGGTCCGCGTCGGCAAGACCATCGAGTTCGACCTCAAGGCCGAAGACCGCGCCGCCGCCGAGAGCGAGGTCAAGGCCATGTGCGAGAAGCTGCTCGCCAACACGGTGATCGAAAGCTACCGGGTGGAGCTGGCGTGACGCGGACGGCCGTCCTCGTCCTGGCCGGGGCGCTGGGCGCCTGCGCGCCGCGCGAGGACGCGCCCGGTCCGGCCGCGAGCCTGGCGCTCGACTGCGCCCTCGGCTTCGAGGCCCTCCAGGACGAGATCGTCCAGCGGCCCGGCCTGCGGCCCGCGCCCATCGAACGGAACGAGCCCTATCGCATCTATAGTGAAGCGGACGGCTCGGCCTCCTATATCCTGACCCAGCCGGGGGCCCCGGCCCACCCGGCGGTGCTGAAGCAGACCGCCGTACGCCGGTCGGGCGTACGGACCATGGAGAACGAGGGCTGCGCCTTCGGCGACGCCGAGGCCTACGCCGCCCTCAAAGCCTATTGGGACTCGGTCGCCCAGGCGCGATAGGTCCTCCCATCCGCCGGCCCGCCGCGGCCGGCGTCAAACGAGCAGGTTGCGAGCGCTATGAAAGCCGCCGTCATCGTCTTCCCCGGATCCAACTGCGACCGCGACTGCAAGGTGGCGGTGGAGCGCTCCACCGGCGCGAAGGTGGACATGGTCTGGCACGGCGACACCGCCCTGCCTGACGGCGTCGACCTGATCGTCCTGCCCGGGGGCTTCTCCTACGGCGACTATCTGCGCTGCGGAGCCATGGCTTCGCTCTCGCCCGTCATGACCGAGGTCAAGGCCGCGGCCGAGCGGGGCGTCGCCACCGTCGGCATCTGCAACGGCTTCCAGGTCCTGTGCGAGGCGGGGCTGCTGCCCGGCGCCCTGCTGCAGAACGAACGGCTGAAATATGTCTGCAAGCCGGTCGCGCTGGAGGTGACCAACGCCCAGACGCGCTTCACCTCCGGCTATGGCGGCCGGCGCGAGGTGACCATGACCGTGGGCAATGGCGAGGGGAACTACTTCGCCGACGAAGCCACCCTGGACCGTCTGGAGGGCGAGGGCCAGGTGGTCTTCCGCTACCGCGACAATCCCAACGGCTCGGCGCGCGACATCGCCGGCATCGTCAACGGCCGCGGCAACGTATTGGGCATGATGCCCCACCCGGACCGGGCCTTCGAGGCCGAGCTGGGCTCCGCCGACGGCGCCGTCCTCTTCCAGAGCGCGCTCGCCAGCGCCTGACGCACAGAGGGATCGATGCCGTCGGCCGCTGGAGCGGGCGGGCCGCGCATTCTGCCCCTCTTCTCCGTCATCTGCGCCACCGCCGCCTTCCAGGTCGGCGCGGCCCTGGCCAAGGGCCTCTTTCCCGCTGTCGGACCGATGGGCGCGGCGGCCCTCAGGCTCGCCTTCGCCGCCGTCCTGCTGCTGGCGATCCACCGGCCCTGGCGGGTCTGGCCGGCCGGAGCGCCGCGGCTGCCGCTCCTCGGCCTGGGCCTCAGCCTCGGCGGCGTCATGCTGCTCTTCTACATGGGCCTGACACGCGCCCCGCTGGCCGTGGTCATCTCGCTGCAGTTCCTCGGGCCCCTGGGTGTCGCCCTCTTCGACTCGCGGCGGCCGATCGACCTCGGCTGGGCGGGGCGGGCGGGGGTCGGCGGCTGGTCCTTCGTCGGACTGACGGACACGACGGCGGGGCAGGACTGGCTCGGCGTCCTGTATGGCCTCGGCGCGGCGGCGGGCTGGGCCGGCTACATCCTGTTCGGACGCCGGGCCGGCCGCGACTACGGCCGCAGCACCCCGGCGCTGGGGCTCTCCATCGCCGCTCTGGCGGTTCTGCCCTTTGGATGGGCGCAGGCCGGCCCTGGCCTCTTCTCCGTCGACGTGCTGCCCCTGGCCTTGCTGGTCGCCCTGACGGCCACCGCCATCCCGTTGTCGCTGGAGCTCTACGCCCTGCCCCGCCTGCCGCCGCGGGTCTTCGCCGTGTTCACGAGCCTGGAGCCCGCCTTCGGCGTCCTGGCCGGCGCCCTCATGCTCGGCGAACGGCTGGGCCCGGGCCAGACCCTCGGGGGCGCAGCCGTGGTGCTGGCCGCGGCCGGCGCGGCCTGGACGAGCCGTTCGTCAAAGGCCGCTTGAGGTCGCATCTGCGACAATCGGGTCTGTGCGCGCTATTGGGCGCGCGGGGCCGGACGGCCCCGGCCTGCCCCGTCTGAACCTTAGTCCAGCGCCGCCTGGGCCCGGGACGGCAGCTCGCCGCGGGAGACGGCCAATCCGTACTGGAAGCTGCGGGCGATCATCTCGGCGCGAGCGATGAAAAGGGCCGCTGCGTCGGGCGGGCAGACCTCCCGCGCGGTCCGTCGCCAGAGTTCGAGCCAGCGCGCGAAATGGCGCTCCCCCAGGCCCGGCAGGCGGGCGTGGGCCGGCATGGGCGCGCCCTTGAACCGGCCGGTCATCAAGGTGACCGAGGACCAGAAGTCGCAGAGCTTGGCGAGATGCTCGTCCCAGTCCGCGATGGCGGCTTCGAAGATCGGCCCCACCAGATCGTCGGCCCGCGCCTGGGCGTAGAAGGCGTGGACCAGCTCGGCGATCATCGGCTCGGTGACGCCCGCGGCATGGCCGGGGGCGATCTGGCGGCGGCGCGCCTCGGCGTCCCGGCGATGGATCTCGTAGGCGCTGTCGGTCTTCGGGTCGTCCATGGGCGCAGGCCCTAGCGCGAGCGGACCGCCGGCGCCACCCTGGGGCCTCCACCTAGGCGAGGTTGGCCGCGGCGGCGGTTCCGACTATCAACCGCGGCAAGCACTGGAGCCTCGAGACTCATGACCGCGCAGACGCCGCCCGACCGCCTCTCCACCGATCCGAACAGCCCCTTCTACGACGAGGCCGCCCTGGCTCGCGGCGTGGGCGTGCGCTTCAAGGGCGTCGAGAAGAACAATGTCGACGAATACTGCGTCAGCGAGGGCTGGGTGCGGGTGGCCGTCGGCAAGACGGTGGACCGCAAGGGCAATCCCGTGACGCTGAAGATGCAGGGGACGGTGGAGCCCTATTTCCGCGACGCCGAAGAGGGCTGAGGCGCAAACAGCGGCAGCCGTTCGACCGCCAGCGCGCCTTCGATCTGAAGCAGGCGCATCTTGGCCGCCACCCCGCCGGGTGCGGAGAAGCCGCCCTTTCCGCCACCGGCGGCGAGGATACGGTGGCACGGCACGATGATGGGCAGCGGATTGCGCCCGAGCGCCTCCCCCACCGCCCGCGCCGCGCCAGGCGCGCCGATCCGTTCGGCCATTTCGCCATAGGTCAGGGTCTGCCCGCACGGGATGGCGCGGGCGGCGGCGTAGACCTTGCGATGAAAGTCCGAGGCGGCCCCGAAGTCGAGTTGCGCCGTGGCGAAGTCCCGCGGCTCGCCCCGGCAATGCGCCTGGATGGCCGCGACCGTGTCGGCGACGGCGCCTTGCGGCTCTGCGCGGGACGCCTGCGGCCAGGCGCGAGCGACTGCGGCCCTGAGCGCCGCCGGGTCGGGGTCGGGGAATCGAACCCTCAGGACGCCGGCCTCGCCCCAGGCGACGGCGCAATCGCCCAGCGCAGTCTCGAAGATGGCGAAGGCCTGTCCGCTCATCACCGAAGAATAGCAGCAACACCGGACGGCGGGACGATTTCTCCCCAACCTCCGGCGTGCCAGTCTGTGGCCGCAGAAGGAGCATCTGATGGAGATCCGCGACGCGACGCTGGAGGACGTGCCGGCGATGGTCCGCCTGCTGGAGACGCGGCGGGCCGCCTACGAAGCCTATCAGCCGGTCTTCTGGAAGAAGGCGGCGGACTCGGCGGAGATGTCCCGCGCCTTCCTGCCTTTCGTCATGGGCAAGGCCGAGACGGTCGCCCTGGCCGCGGTGGAACAGGGGCAGCTTCTCGCCTTTCTCATCGCGACCTCCACGCCGGCGCCGCCGGTCTATGACGTCCCCGGCGCCACCTACACGGTGGACGACTTCGCCGTGGCCGAGCCGCGCCATTGGGCCACGGCCGGCCGCGCCCTTTTGGAGCGGCTCGAGGCCATCGGCCGGGAGCGGGGCTGGGCGCAGGTGATCGTCGTGTCGGCCCTGCGGGACCGGGAGAAGAGCGCCATGCTCGAATCGGGCGGCCTCACCATCGCCTCGACCTGGTGGACGCTGCCGCTTACGGCGTAAGTCAACCCTTGTTCGGCCGGCCCCCTGCGGCCATGTGAGGAGCCGCAAAGATCAAGGGAGGCTTCCATGACCGACATCCCCGCCCAAGGGCTCGAACTGCGCTCGACCATCACCTCGCAAGGGGAGCTTCGGCTCAACCTGGAGACGGTGAACGTCCCCAGGCCAGGACCCGGCGAACTGCTGGTCGAGGTGCAGGCCTCCCCCATCAATCCGTCCGATCTCGGGCTCCTGCTCGGGCCGGTCGACCCGGCGAGCCTGAAGGCCGGCGGCGCCGCCGAGGCGCCGGTGGTCACCGGCTCGATCGACGCGCGCCGGCTGGAGGCCCTGCGCCCGCGCCTGGACCAGTCCCTGCCGGTGGGCAACGAAGGCGCCGGCCGCGTGATCGCCGCCGGCGACGACGTGCAGTCCTATGTCGGCAAGACCGTCGCCATGCTGGGCGGCGCCATGTACGCCCAGTACCGCCTGATCAAGGCCGCCGAGGTGATGGTTCTGCCGGAAGGCGCCACCGCCGCCGACGGCGCCTCCTGCTTCGTCAATCCGCTGACGGCGCTGAGCATGGTGGAAGTCCTGCGCCGCGAGGGCCACACCGCGTTGGTCCACACCGCCGCGGCCTCCAATCTCGGTCAGATGCTGAACAAGATCTGCCTGAAGGACGGCGTGCCGCTGGTGAACATCGTGCGCAGCGCCGAACAGGCGAAGATCCTGCACGACCTTGGCGCCAAGTACGTGCTCGACAGCACCTCGGAGACCTTCCAGGCCGACCTCACCGACGCCGTCGCCGAGACCGGCGCGACGCTGGCCTTCGACGCCATCGGCGGCGGGGACCTGGCCAACCGCATCCTCAGCGCCATGGAGAGCGCCCAGAACCGCAAGGCCGAGGTCTACAGCCGCTACGGCTCGGCGACCCACAAGCAGGTCTACATCTATGGCGGCCTCGACCTGCGCCGCACCGAGCTCGACCGCAGCTTCGGCATGGCCTGGGGCGTCGGCGGCTGGCTGCTCACCTACTTCCTGCAGAAGCTCGGCCCGCATGACGCCCAGAAGCTGCGCGACCGGGTGATGGCCGAGCTCAAGACCACCTTCGCCAGCCACTACACGGCCGAAATCTCCCTGCGCGAGGCGATCAGCCTCGACACCATCGCCGCCTACACCCGCAAGGCGACCGGCGAGAAGTACCTGGTCAATCCGAGCAAGGCCTGAGGGCCGCAGGCCGGAGCCGCCACGGCGGCTCCGGTCGAGCTTGGTCGGTCCGGTTAACGTGTTATCCTGACCCTGGACCACCCC
>CAYQPL010000037.1:0-24489 GCA_964419395.1 uncultured Phenylobacterium sp.
GCCCTCGCTTCCGCAAGGCTATGGCTGCGAGCTATTGAGTCCACACCCTAGACCGCCAGGGTGGCGATCAGCAGGTCGCGCGCCGCATCGGCGGCGGCCGGGTCCGGATTGGCGGCCTCGGCCTCGATGCCGGCCACCAGCAGGGCGGCCAGGGCGCTGGCGCAGACGATCATCAGTTTGAGGGGGCGATTCTTCATCGGCCAGCTCCTGTGGGGACGCCGCAGGCGTCCGCTTGCGCAGAAAACGACGTGACGCTCAGAGCGTTGCGAGGAAAGCGTTGATCCAGCCGGCGACCCGCCGGGAATCGTCGGGCGCCTCGTAGGAGGCGATGGCGGCGTCCGCCTGCCCATCGGCGTAGCGGCTACCGCGGCGCGCCTCGATCAGGGCCCGCGCATAGGCGGGCTCGAATTCGGGATGCAGCTGGATCGAGACGGCCGGCTGGTCGGCATAGGCGAGCATGCCGAAGGGCGTGAAGGCGCTGGCCGCCACGACGCGCGCGCCCGGCGGGGGGACGACCACCTGGTCCTGATGCGAGGCGGCGAGCGCGATGGACGCCGTGCCGTCCATCCAGGCCTGCGGCGCGGCCACCTCATAGGTCTGCAGGCCGACGCCCCAGCCCTTGGGCGACTTTATGACCTGGCCGCCGAAGGCCTCGGCCATGACCTGGTGGCCGAAACAGACGCCGACCAGTCCGGCCCGCCCCTTGGCCGCCTGAAGAAAGCCCTTCAGTTCGCCGATCCAGGGCAGCGGGTCGTAGACGCCGGCCGACGAGCCGGTGACGAGATAGGCGTCGCAGTCCTCGACCCGCGCCGGCAGTTCGCCGGCCTCCACATCGAAGACGGCGTAGTCGTAGCGATCCTCGCCCAGCAGGCGGCGGAACATGTCAGGATAGCCGCCGAAGGTCGCCGCCAGGGGCTCGGGCGGCGCGCCCGTCTTCAGGATGCCGAGCCGCCTCAATAGGCCATGCCCTGGGCGACCGCCTTCAGCTTCTCGATGGCCGAGAACTTGTCGTCGATGAAGTCGTGGTCGATCCACCAGTCCTCCACCTCGCGCAGCACCTGGCCGACCATCGGCCCCTTGGGCACGCCGGCATGGACCACGTCCTCGCCGCTCAGCGGGAAGGGCGGCGGCGCCCAGCTCTGGCCAAGCGCGATGAGGCCGCGCCACTGCGGCGCCGTGGCCGTGCGGTTGTCGGCGGCCCAGGCCAGCTTCACGCGGTCGGCGAAGGCTTCGGCCCCGAGCGCGTAGACGCCGCGCCGCGATTCGCGGGGGCTCATCCAGCTGGTGATGCGCAGGTCCTGCCCCTTGGCGGCGACCAGCCGGTCGCGCTGGGCGTTGGACAGCCGCAGGCGTTCGGCCGCCTTGCCGGTCCCCACCTGGTCGGCAGGCGCCAGGGCGGCCAGCCGCAGCAGCGGGTCGCACTCGAAGAGCAGTTCGTTCTCGATGGCCACCAGGCCTTCGAACTGGGCCAGATCCTGGCCGCCCGGCAGGAGGATCTCCAGCACGCCGGTCTTCGCCATGAGCCGCACCGCGGGGACCGGATCGTCGGCCGCCAGGAGCTTCAGAAGCTCCTTGGACACCCGCTCGCCGGGCCGGTCCTTCAGCATCTCGCGGGCCGCCTCGCAGGCGGCGAGCGCGGCGGCGTCGGCCTCGCCCTTTCCGTACCAGGCGTAGAAGCGGAAGAAGCGCAGGATGCGCAGGTAGTCCTCGGCGATGCGGGTAGCCGGATCGCCGACGAAGACGATGCGCCCGGCCTTGCCGTCGGCCACGCCCGAACCGGTGGGATCGTGGATCGTCCCGTCGCGGCTGGCATAGAGGGCGTTCAGGGTGAAGTCGCGCCGCTGCGCGTCCTCCGCCCAGTCGGTGGAGAAGGCGACCACCGCATGGCGGCCGTCGGTCTCGACGTCGCGGCGCAGGGTGGTGATCTCGAAGGGCTTGCCCTGCGAAATGGCCGTGATCGTGCCGTGTTCGGCCCCGGTGGGCACGGCCTTCAGCCCCGCCGCGGTCAGCGCCTCGGTCACCTCGTCCGGTGTCAGCTTGGTGGCGATGTCGATGTCGTCGACCGGACGGCCCATCAGGGCGTTGCGCACCGAGCCGCCGACGAATCGGGCGCAGTCGGCGCCGCCCTTGGCCTCCAGGGCGTCCAGCACCGCAGCGGTGGCGGGCGCGCTCATCCAGGGTCTGTCGCCCAGGCTCTCGCTCATGGCGTCGGCGTTTCCTTCTTCTCGAAATGGCCGGGCGACACGCGCCCGCCCTCCCCTACTTCCGCCGGCACGTAGGTCTGGCCGCGGTTGTCCGATTGGAACATGGCGCTCGCCATCAGCGAAAGGCCAAACAGTACGGCCCCGGCCGCCGCCAGCCAGGCCCAGGGGGTGGCCCCCATCTCCCGCCCCGTCCGCTGGGCCCAGGCGCGCCAGACGAACCAGACCGCGAAGGGCGCGGCGATCAGGACCGAGCGGATCAGGAAGATCCTAAGCAACCGCGCCTCCGTAGAGCCGGTCGTAGAGGGCGCGCAGCATGCCCGCCGTCGCCCCCCAGATGAACCGCTCCTCGTGCGTCATGGCGTAGAAGCGCCGCCTCTGGCCGTTGAACTCCCGCTCGTGCTCCTCGTGGTTGGTCGGGTCCATCAGGAAGCCGAAGGGCGTCTCGAAGACGTCGGCCACCTCGGCCGGATTGGGCGAGAGCTGGAAGCCCGGCTCGATGAAGCCGACCACCGGCGTCACCAGATAGCCGGTGCCGGTGCGATAGGGCGTGGCGAGACCGCCCAGGGTGATGAAGTCGCGCGACAGCCCGACCTCCTCCTCGGTCTCGCGCAGGGCCGTCTCCCAGATCGTCTCGCCCGGATCGCGGCGGCCGCCGGGGAAGGCGATCTGGCCGGTGTGACGGCGCAGGGTGTCGGCGCGACGGGTGAGCAGGACCGAGACCCCCTCCTCCCGGCCGATCAGGCCCACCAGCACGGCGGCCGGCGTCAGCGGCGGCCCCTCGTGGTTCAGGCGGTCGGGACGCAGGTCGAAGTCCGACTGGATGACGCCGTCCACCGGATCGCGGTCTTCGAGGGGATCGAGGCGCTGGACGATCCAGTCCCGCAACTGGCCCAGCGGCGAAGCGGGGCTCACGGGCGCGCGGGCTCCGGCTCGAGCGGGAACCAGGCGCCGCCCGACTCCACGCCGGCGACGCCGTCGCGGACCTGCGCCATCTCGGCCAGCTCGTAGAAGACGGGGCGCAGGATCAGCGCCTCCAGGCCGCGGCGGACATGGACATAGGGCCGCGGCTCGCCGGTCGCAGGATCGGTCTCGACGCGGATCGGGTGGTCCGGCCCGGCCTCGGTGACGTCGCCCACATTGGTGGTGAAGCGCAGGACGGGGCGGCCCTGGTCGTCCTTGGCGGCTTCCACGGCCAGCGCGGTGAAGGGCGCGTCCTCCACCGTGATCTTCATCTTCTCCACCGGCGTGACCAGCCAGTATCCGTCCGGATCCTTGCGCAGGATGGTGGAGAAGAGGCGGACCAGGGCCGCGCGGCCGATCACGGCGCCTTCGTGCGTCCAGCTTCCGTCAGGGCGGATGACGATGTCGATCTCGCCGGAATGGGCGGGATTCCACAGGTGCACGGGCGGCAGGCCGCGGCCGGGCGCCTGCCTGGCGCCGTCGGCGAGACGGTCGAGATCGCGCTTGTCCTTCACATCGGCCATGGCGGGAAGGTAGGCGCGCCCGCAGGCCCTCTCAAGTTCCCGCTACGGCGCCCTGCAGCGGCCCGCCGTCGAGCGCGCGGTCGCCGTCCGACGTCAGGGGCTTCAGCAGCAGGCGCGCCCGATCGACCGGCCCAGGCATGAGGATCCCCGCCGTCGGCGCGGCCGAGAAGCCCAGCTTGCCGAAGAAGGGCGGATCGCCGACCAGCAGCACGGCGCGATAGCCGGCCTGCCCCGCCGCGGCGCAGGCGGCCTCCACCAGGCGCGCGCCCAGGCCGAAGCGCCGCATGGGGGCGGCGACGGCCAGAGGCCCCAGGAAGATCATCGGGGTTTCGCCGACGACGATCTCCGACTGACGGACGCAGCCCACCAGACGCCCGGCCTCCTCGGCGCAGAAGGAGAGGTCCAGGCGCAGGGGTGCGAATTCGCGCACGCGCTCGGACGCCTTGGCGAAGCGGCCGGGACCGAAGGCGTGGTCCAGCAGGGCCTCGATATCGGCGGCGTCGGCGGCGACTTCGCGCCGGATCACGGGCGCGGCGGCGGCAGGTTCGGGAGCGAGGGCGGAATCCTCGGGCGCGAGGACGAAGGCGGCGGTCATGGGGCTGGGCTCGGCGAGGTCGGGGCAGGGAAACGCCCGACGCGCGGCCTCGGCGTCAGGCGGTCGTCAGAAGGCGCGTCGCGCGCGCCCGCGTCGTCGCAGCGCACGCATGGCGCCCTCGCGGTCAGCCTCGGAGCTCTCGGCCCGAAGGGCGCGCGGATAAGGCCCGCGCGCGGGCGCGTCAATGTCTTTCCACCTTCGGCGTTGCGGGGCGAAACGGCGCAGGCCAAGTTGCGCGCCGCATGTCCGACGCCCTCGCCCCAGAGCCGCCCCCCTCCGCCCGCGCCCTTCTGGGGGAGCGGGACTATCTGCTGTTCTGGGCCTCCCGCTGGGCGGGCTCCCTCGCGGTGCAGATCCAGAGCGTGGCGCTGGGCTGGCAGATCTACGAACTGGCGCGGGCGACCATGCCGGTGGCCGACGCGGCCTTCATGGTCGGCATGATCGGCCTGTCCACCTTCATTCCGGTCTTCCTGCTGACCCTGCCGGCCGGCGAGGCGGCCGACCGCTACGACCGGCGCAAGGTGCTGCTGGCCTGCTACGCCGTCGAGCTGGCCAGCGTGGCGGTGCTGGCGCTGGGCGCCTGGCGCGGCTTCGCCACCGTTCCCCTGCTGCTGGGCGTGGCGGCGGCCTTCGGCGCGGCGCGGGCCTTCATGTCGCCGGTGGGCACGGCGCTGGCGCCCATGCTGGTGCCCCGCACCCTGCTGCCGCGGGCCATCGCCTGGAACTCGCTTGCCTGGCAGACCGCCTCCATCGCCGGCCCGGCCATCGGCGGCCTGCTGCTGGCCCACTCCACCACGCTCGCCTACGCCACCGCGCTCTGCCTCTACGCCGTGGCGGCGCTGACCGTCTTCCTGATCCGCCAGAACACCAAGCCGGCCACCCAGCCGGGCTCGCGCTGGACGCTGATGAAGGAGGGGCTGGTCTATGTCTGGCGCCAGAAGATCGTCTTCGGCGCCATCTCGCTCGACCTGTTCGCCGTGCTGCTGGGCGGCGCCACGGCCCTGCTGCCGGTCTTCGCCCGCGACATCCTGCATGTGGGCGAGCAGGGCTTCGGCATCCTGCGGGCGAGCCCCGCCATCGGCGCCACGGCGGTCGCCCTGCTGCTGGCGGCCCGGCCCATCCGCACCAACGCCGGGGCGACCATGTTCATCGGCGTGGCCATCTTCGGCGCGGCCACGGTGGTCTTCGGCCTGTCGAAGTCCATGTGGCTGTCGGTCGTGTCCCTGGCCGTGCTGGGCGGCGCGGACATGCTCAGCGTCTTCGTGCGCCAGACGCTGGTTCAGCTCGTCACCCCCGACCCCATGCGCGGGCGTGTGGCGGCGGTCTCCACCCTGTTCATCGGCGCGTCCAACGAGCTGGGCGAATTCCGCGCCGGCGTCTTCGCCAAGTTCATGGGCGTGGTGGCCGCCGCGGTGGTCGGCGGCGCGGGGGCCTTGGTCGTGACCGCGCTCTGGGCCAGACTGTTTCCCGACTTGCGCAAGGCTGACCGCCTCGAATAACACTTCGCGCAATATTCTTTTAGGGAGATAGATCGATGGGCGTATTGGAAGGCAAGGTTGTCCTCGTCACCGGGGGCGGGAACGGCATCGGGCGCGAGTGCGCGCTGATCGCCGCCAAGGAAGGCGCCGCGGTCGTGGTCAACGACCTGGGCGGCGGCCTGAAGGGCGAGGACGAAGGCTCCGCCGGTCCGGCCGAGCAGGTCGCCCAGGAGATCCGCGCCGCCGGCGGCCGCGCCGTCTCGAACTCCGACAGCGTGACCAACTACAAGGCCGTCCAGGGCATGGTCGAACAGGCCATGGACGAGTTCGGCGGCCTGCACGCGGTGATCAACCCCGCCGGCATCCTGCGTGACGTGATGTTCCACAAGATGTCGGAAGACGACTGGGACAAGGTCATCGACGTGCACATGCGCGGTTCGTTCAACGTGGCCCGCGCCACGATCGAGCTGTTCCGCAACCAGAACGACGGCGCCTACATGTTCTTCACCTCGACCTCGGGGCTGTTGGGCAATATCGGCCAGGCCAATTACGGCGCGGCCAAGATGGGCATCGCCGGCCTGTCGCGGATCATCGCCATGGAAGGCGAGCGCAACAACGTCCGCTCCAACTGCCTGGCGCCGGTCGCCTGGACCCGCATGACCCAGTCGGTGCCGGTGAAGGACGAAGCCGCCGCCAAGCGCCGCGAGGCCATGGCCGCCGCCATCCGTCCCGACCAGCCGGCCCGCCTGTCGGTGGCGCTGGTCTCCCCCGCCGCGGCCCACGTCTCGGGCCAGGTCTTCGGCGCCTCGGGCGAGAACATCATCCTCTACTCGCAGCCGCGTCCGATCTCGACCCAGACCAAGGAAGAGGGCTGGAGCGTCGACACCATCCTGTCGGAAGCCGTCCCGGCCATGGCCGACAAGTTCTTCCCGCTGCAACGCGGCCCGCTCGCCAGCCAAGGCGGCGGCGCGGCCCCGGCCAAGCAGGGCGCGTAAGCGCCAGCGGGCTGAACGCCTGAAACGACGAGGCCCCGGTTCGCAAGAGCCGGGGCCTTTTCGCGCGCTCAGCCTAGAACCCGCTGAAGCCGAACATCACTATGCCGAGGGCGCGCACCCTTCCCCGCTTCGGGCTCCAGCGCGCAACGAAGCGATATCGCCCTCCGTCCACGCCCTCGAAGACCCACCGCGTCCCATCGTATCCCCAATCGCAGGTCACAGCCTTTAGGCGGAGCCCATTGGCGGCGGAGAGCGCCTGATGGAATTGCTTCGCCTCGTCGCGGCTCAGTTGCCTGACGACCCGCGCCTCGACGACGCTGGGTTCATCCCCTCCTTCGCCCGAGAGGCGAGAAGCGGACATTTGCAGGGCGCCGCCCTCGATCTCCTCAATCCGGATGATGACGGGCTTGCCGAACGATATGAGCAAGGTGAACCGGTAGACGTCGCGTCTGGGCGCGTCTTGCTCGAGCGCCTTCAGCAATGAGGGTTCATCGGCCGCCGCAAGGTGTTCTGCGTACCAGGCTGCTTCCTCCTCATCCAAGATGGGGACCGGTTCCGGGAAGTCTCTGCATTTGTATTCTGTCCCCATCAGCGAGGCGGGAAAGTAGCCCCTGCCCGCCTCCGCCCAACCCGGAGACTCAGGATGCGAGGGCTCGGCATATCCTTCCGCCGGTGGCGCCGGGATGCGGGGCACGGGAAACGCGTACATTCCCGCCAAGACCGAGGCCCCAACACCGATAACCACCGGCAACAGCGCCAGCGCCATGACGGTGTAGCTCACCGGTCTTCTCACGCGTGTCGTCCGCAGCGGACCGAACAGCACGATGCTTCCCGTCAGGAGCGCACGAATCCACCAAGCGGCGAGCGCCGTCGTAAACCCAAGCAGACCGACAAAAATTGCAAGCTCCGCCATTTGAGCGAGCTTAGCCGATGCCATTGGCGCGGCAACGCCAAGCAGGTGGCGTCAAGCGACCCGGCGGGCTAACTGAAGCCCCATGTCACGCAGCAAGAAATCCGACGAGTTCGACCTGGAGGTCGGCGGCGAGCCCTATGTGTGGCGGCTGCAGCGGCAGCCGCAGTGGTCCAGCGACCAGGCCGAGCGCCGGGGCATGGCCATCGCCGTGCGGCATCGCGACGGCCAGCGCGAGGCCATCCTGGAATTCCCGCCGGGCAAGGAGCCAAAGTTCGGCGTGCGTCAGCTGCAGGCCTCGCAGATCCCGCAGGAGCTGGTGGCGACCGCCATCGCGTCCGGTCTGGAAGCCGGGTGGGAGCCCTTCTCCCGCGGCAAGCCGGTGGCCATCTCTGTGGATGAAGCCGGGCGCTGACCCGCGCCGCAGCGGCTGAGCCAATCCCATCACTGAAGCAACCGCTTGACTTTAGAGTCGCTCGGCCTGACACTTAAGTCGATGCTACAGCAACAACCCCTCGACCTCGCCTTCCAGGCGCTCTCCGATCCCGGCCGCCGGGCCATGGTGGAGCGGCTGAGTTTCGGGCCGGCCTCCGTCAGCGAGCTGGCCAAGCCCCTGCCCATGACGCTGTCGGCCGTGGTCCAGCACCTGAAGGTCCTGGAGGAGGCGGGGCTGGTGAAGAGCGAGAAGGTCGGCCGCGTGCGCACCTGCAGCCTGGAGATCGACGCGCTTGCGCAGCTCGAGGCCTGGGTCAGCGAGCGCCGGCGGTTCTGGGCGAAGCAGTACGACCAACTGGAGGCCTATCTGGCCGAGACCACGCCCAGGGAGGGCGACCGATGACGCTGATCCACGCCACCTTCACCATCGAGCGGGTCCTGGCCGCCACGCCCGCGCGGGTCTTCGCCGCCTATTCCACTCTCGAAGCCAAGATGGCCTGGTTCAAGGCGCCCTCGGACATCGAGACCCTGAACCGCGACTTCGACTTCCGCGTCTGCGGCCAGGAGCGCTTCCACGCCCGCTGGCCGGACGGGAAGGTCACCGACTTCCAGGCCACCTACCACGACATCGTCGAGAACGAGCGGATCGTGCTGGTCTACGACATGTTCCACAACGACGAGAAGCTGTCGGTCTCCCTCCAGACCCTGGAGTTCCGGCCGGAGGGCGAGAAGACCCGGCTGATCCACACCGAGCAGGGCGCCTACTTCACCGGCGGGATCGAAGCGGTGAAGGGGCGCGAGCACGGCACGACCTGGCACGTCGACAACCTGGTCGCCCTGATCGAGGGGCGGGACGCCCGGGCCTTCGCATGAGCCTGGAAGTCTTCGCCCACCCCTTCTCGTCCTACTGCCAGAAGGTGCTGATCGCCTTCTATGAGAACGACGTCGCCTTCACCTACCGCATGCTGGAGGACCCCGGCGTCGGCGAGGCATTCGAAGCGCTGTGGCCGATGAAGCGCTTCCCCATCCTGCGCGAGGGCGAGCGCGTCGTGCTCGAGGCCTCGGTGATCATCGAATATCTGCAGGTCCGCCACCCGGGGCCGGTGAAGCTGATCCCTGAGGATCCGGACCTGGCGCTGGAGGTGCGGATGCTGGACCGGGTCTTCGACAACTACGTCATGACCCCGCAGGGCAAGTTCGTCTACGACTCGCTGCGGCCGGCCGACCAGCGCGACGCGCTGGGCGTCGAGGAGGCCCGCGCCATGCTGGACACCAGCTATGCCTGGCTGGACGCGCGGATGCGGGACCGGACCTGGGCGGCGGGCGAAACCTTCACCCTGGCCGACTGCGCCGCGGCGCCGTCCCTCTTCTACGCCGACTGGACCTACCCGATCCCGGACGCGTGCGCCGCGCTGAAGGCCTATCGCCGGCGGCTGCTGGCGCGGCCCTCCTTCGCCCGGGCGGTGAACGAGGCCCGCCCCTTCCGCCACTACTTCCCGCTAGGGGCGCCGGACCGGGACTGAGGGCCGCCGCTGGCGCCGATCTTGCTTAACGGCCTGCGACATCCCGCCACGGAGCGCCGCACATGGTCGCCATCTTCGGAGCCTCCAACCCCTTCGCCGCCATGGCCGCGGCGGGCGCCAGCAAACCGGCGGCGAAGGCGGTCACGCTGGAGACCGCCACGGCGACCAGCCCCCTCGACGAGATCCGGCAGGCCGGCGGGTTCTACGAGTGGCAGAAGAAGGTCAAGCGCGAGAAGCTGGAGGCCATGATCCGCGAGCAGGTGAAGGCCGAGTTCGCCGCAGACCCCAATTTCAGTCCCGAGGACCAGCAGGCCCTGAACGCCAAGATCGCCGACGAGATCGCCCGGCGCCTGCGCGAAGCCATCGAGCGGGAGGCCAAGGCCGAGGCCCAGACCGGCGCGGCCAAGGGCGTCATCATCGATATCGCGGTCTAGGAGAGACCAGCGGCGCCTGCGGAGATTTCTGGGGCTCGCTCAGATCTTCAGCGGCTTACTGTCCAGATCGTGTTTGCAGGCCTCCGTTGAGGCCGCAAGCAGCTCGAAATACCTCTTGCCATCATTCTCGGCGAGTTCCTCAGCCGTCGGCGCTCCCTCTTTTGTGTGTGGGTTGCCGGAGCAAACTAACCTCTGAATGACCTTTCCAGTCTCACCGTCGCGAATGCGTATATGTCCGACAACTTCGACACTGTAGTGCGCCCAGTCCAAAGCGAAATAGTTGATCACAACTATAGTCATTTCAGTATCGACGATGTACTTGAGGCCAGATCGGGGATCGGGCTTCATCTTCAGTGACGCTAGCCGCTGTGGGTCCTGGTCCACGCGACCGCCCGTCCGGCTAGCGATCAGCTCAGCCAAATAGATCGCAATCTCGTTTCCCGGATTCGATTTCGACAATGAATTCAATGTCTTTGTCGACTTTTCCGTACTGTATGAACTGAAAAGCGGAGAGATTGTCGCTACGTTGTTGTCCCAGATCTGGGGCGGATAATCTCTCAGGACATATCCAACCAAGGCCACTTCGGTGGCGTTGGCTTGTGATTCAGAGCCAGTCACCTCGCTAGGATCAGAGATCACATCGGACACGGCGGGCGTGCTCATCATCAGCGCAAAGATGATGGCGATCCAAGTCCTGAGCACTGACAATCTCCTGCCAATTCTTAAGCCACAAGGCGTAGCCGCTAAGGCCAAGCTTCTTCTACCTTGGCCGCGACATTGCGCAATGCGATTGTCAGTTAAGCAGGGTGACTACGGCAGTCCCGCCAGCGCCGTCAGCGCCTCGCCGTCCAGCCGCCGGACCGTCCACTCGTTCATGGCCGCGGCGCCCAGGCGGTCATAGAAGCCTATGGCCGGGGCGTTCCAGTCGAGCACCGACCATTCCAGCCGGGCCAGGCCCTCGTCGACGCAACGCTGCGCCAAGGCCCGCAGCAGCGCCTTGCCCGCGCCGAGCCCGCGGGCCTCCGGCCGCACGAACAGATCCTCCAGGTAGATTCCGTGCCGGCCGCGGAAGGTGGAGAAGCTGTAGAACCACAGGGCGAAGCCCACTGCCGCCCCGTCCGCCTCGGCGATCTCGCAGAAGACGCGGGGGGTTTCGCCGAACAGGGCCGAGGCGATGTCGGCCTCGGTCGCTTCGGCCTCGTGTAGCAGCTACTAGTACTCGGCCAGATCCCTGAAGAAGCCGAAGAACAGAGCCGCATCGGCGGGACTTGCCGAACGAAGGACGACGCGTACCATGCCTTCAGCCGATCTTCACGCCCGGCGGCGGTTCGGAGTCCTCGGGCACGAAGAAGTCCGGCATCAGCGGCGCGCTGGGATCGACCCGGTACTTGTCGAAATCGCGCTCGCCCTCGGCGTAGAGGAAGGTGTCGTCGATCAGGAAGTTGCCGGTGAACGCGCGCGAGCGCTTGATGAAGATCGCGTAGGCGGCGTCGGCCATGATGTCGGTGGTGCGGCAGCTCTTCATCCCCTCCTCGCCGGCCAGGGCGAACTGGATGGCGGCCGTCGCGATGCCGGTGCGCGGCCACAGCGCATTGAAGGCGATCCCGTCCTCGCGGAACTCCTCGGCCATGCCCAGCACGCACATGCTCATGCCGAACTTGGCCATGGTGTAGGCCACATGCCCCTTGAACCAGCGGGGGTTCATGTCGAGCGGCGGCGAGAGCATCAGGACGTGGGGATTGGCGCTGCGCTTCAGGTGCGGGATGCAGGCCTTGGAGGTCAGATACGTCCCCCGCGCATTGACCTGGTTCATCAGGTCGTAGCGCTTCATGTCGGTCGCAAGCGTGCCGGTGAGCTGGATGGCCGAGGCGTTGTTCACGCAGATGTCGATGCCGCCGAACTTGGCCGCGGTCTGCTCGACCGCCTCCATCACATTGGCCTCGTCGCGAACATCGACGCTCAGCGGCAGGGCCCTGCCGCCCGCCTTCTCGATCTCTTCGGCCGCCGAATAGATGGTGCCGGGCAGGTGCTTGTGGGTCTGCGCCGTCTTGGCGGCGATGGCGACATTGGCGCCGTCCCTCGCCGCCCGCAGGGCGATGGCCAGGCCGATGCCGCGGCTGGCGCCAGTGACGAACAGGGTCTTTCCTTGCAGGCTCATAGGCTCATTCCCACGGTTTCCTCCGAGACGATCCACAGCCGTTCGGCGGCCTCCGGATCCTGGGCGTGGTCCATCACGCCGCGTTGCGGGTGTTCGGGAGTCCAGGGCGGGGCCTCGGCGCAGTCCTCGAGGTAGAGGCCGCCAACGCCTTCCAACTCCTCGCCCACGGCGGCCCAGACGCTGGTCGAGGCGCCCTGCTCGGGGGTCTTGAAGCCTTCGACCGGCTTACCGTCCTCGTCGAGCCAGCCCATGGCCGCCATCTCCTCCTGGCTCAGATGGCGTTGCAGCGGCGTCATGATGCCGCCGGGCATGACCGCGTTGGCGTTGATCCCGTGCTCGGCGAAGCGCTCGTCGAAGGCCACGGCGAACAGGGCGTTGGCCGTCTTCGACTGACCATAGGCCTCCCACTTGTCGTAGGGACGCTCGCGGTAGTGGATGTCCTCGAAGTGGATCGGGCTGCGCCGGTGGCCGATGGAGGACAGGCTGACCACGCGGGCGGCGTGATCCTCGTCGGCGGCGTTCATCAGGGCGCGCGCCAGGCCCAGCGTCAGCAGGAAGTGGCCGAAGTGGTTGACCCCGATCTGCATCTCCAGATCGTCGCTGGTGTACTCCAGCGGGCAGGCCATGACGCCGGCGTTGTTGATCAGCACGTCCAGCGGCTGGTCGCCCCAGGCGTCGACGAAGGCGGCCACAGACGACAGGCTGGCCAGGTCCAGCGTGCCCGCCACGACGCGGTCGGCGCCCACCGTCTCGTTGATATGCACCGCCGCCCGCTCGCCCGCCGAGCGGTCGCGGACGGCCAGCATGATGTCCGCGCCGGCCAGGGCCAGCGCCCGGGCCGTCTCCAGGCCGATGCCGCTGGCCCCGCCGGTGACGATGATGTTGCGCCCGGCCAGGTCGTGGTCCCCCGCCACCACGCGGGCCGGGGTGAAGGGCCCGAACCGGGACGACAGCAGCCCCCTCACCGGTGGCCCACCTTGCTGAAGTCGGGCTTGCGCTTCTCGGCGAAGGCGGCGAAGGCCTCCTTGGCCTCCGGCGACTTGAGCTGGTCGGAGAAATGCCGGCCCTCGCGGTCCATGCGCTCGGCCAGGCCGACCGGATCGCGCATCAGCGCCTTGGTGATCGCCACGGCCGCCGGCGGGCGGGCGGCGACCGCTTCGGCGGCGGCGCGGGCCCGGGCGCGCAGCTCGGCCTTGGGCACGATCTCGTTGGCGATGCCCCAGGCCACGGCCTTCTGCGCATCGACCGCCTCGCCCAGGACGAACATCGAGAAGGCGCGCGCATGGCCGATGCGCGAGGGCAGGGTCAGGCTGGAGGCGGCCTCGGGCACCAGGGCCAGGTTGACGAAGGGCGTGGTCAGCAGGGCGTCCTCGTCCACATAGACCAGGTCGCAGTGCAGCAGCATGGTGACGCCGACGCCGACCGCACGCCCGTTGACGGCCGCCACCAGCGGAGTCTTGGCCCGGGCCAGCGCCGCCAGCAGCGGATTGCCGCCGCGGCGGGCCTCGTTGGCCGCCCCTTCGCCCGCATTGACCGCGGCGAAGTCGGAGATGTCGTTGCCGGCGGTGAACATGTCGCCGTCGGCCTGGATCAGCACGCAGCGGACGTCGCGGTCGAATTCCGCCTGGTCGATGGCGTCGCCCAGGGCCTGGTACATGTCGCGCGTCAGGGCATTCTTCTTGTCGGGCCGGCTGAGGGTGAGGGTCAGCACCCCGTTGGCGGTCTCGCGGAGGACATGCTCGGTCATGGCCGGCCTTTCTTGCAGCGTTCCTTACTCCGTAAAATCCCTACGCCCCCGGGGCGCGTCCGCAAAGCGCCGAGAACGCCGAACCGCGCCGCTCCCGCGGCCGCGTTGGCGCGGAAATACAGGCGCGATCGATGTGGAGGGCGGCGGTTCGACCGTCGCCGGCCACGCTTTTCAGTGAAGCTTGAATCCGCGGCCGGGAGAACGCGGGTCTTGCCGAAGACCCGGCAAGTGGAGACCGGTCATGCTACTTCGGCTCCATTCATCGCAGGGTCATGTGGCACGGCGACACTACGCCCAAGGATGGGAGGAGGCCGGCGGCGCCATAGTTCCGCCTCGCCGAAACGCCACCTTGACCCCAATCGTCCGCGCAGGCTTATGTCCGCGCGAAGGAATGACCCAGGAGATGCCCCCAAAATGAGGCGCAAGACTATCGGGCTCGTCGCAGCCCTGGCCGTCGCCGCCCTGGCCCCGGCCGTGGTGATGTCGCAGTCCCGCGACGCCGAGGTCACCGAAAAGGCCCGCACCCAAGGCATGGCCGAGGCCCCGGCGCGCGCCCAGGCCGCCGGCCTGAACTGCCAGATCGTCGACGCGCGATTCATCGGCAAGAACGAGGACAAGAAGGCCAAGACCTCCAAGTCCTACTACGAGGTCGACTGCCAGGACGGCATGGGCTTCGTGATGGAGGCCGACACCGGCGCGGGCGCCTACAACCTCTACACCTGCCTGGAAGCCAGCGCGCCCGGCGCGGACGGCAAGCCCTCCACCCTGGCCTGCAAGCTGCCCGGCAACCAGAACCCGCAGGCCGATCTGGCCAAGCTGGCGGCCAAGGACGGCGTCTCCTGCCCGATCGCCAACAGCCGCGCCATCGGCCGCACCTCGACCTCGACCTTCTTCGAAGTCGCCTGCCAGGACGGCGTGACCGGCTACATCCTGAACGCTGGCTATCCTGCGACGGCCGAGGCCACGGTCGATGCGACCAACTGCCTGCTCTACGATCAGGCCAGCACCAACATCAAATGCGAGCTGACCGACGCCGCGGCCCGCCTGCGCGTGGTCGACCAGCTGGCCCAGTCCGACGCTAAGAGCTGCGCCGTGACCGAGCGCCGCTATGTGGGCGCCACCACCGACGGCTCGAACTATTTCGAAGCTGCCTGCGAGGACGGCAAGGGCTACATCTACAAGGTCGGCACGAACGGCCAGCTGGCGGAGTCCTGGGACTGCGCCCGCGCCCTCGGCATCCTCGGCGGCTGCACCCTGACCGACTCCCGTGAGGCCGCGACCGAACAGGCCGCCCTCTACACCCGCCTGGCCAAGTCGGCCGGCTATGACTGCGACGTCTCCAAGTACGCGGTCTTCCCGGCCCAGACCGGCAAGGATGTCGTCGAACTGGTCTGCGAAAACGGCAAGCCGGGCGGCGTGGCGGTCTTCGAGGCCAGCGGCAAGAGCACGGTCTACAACTGCGCCTACGCCCCGATCGCCGGCTATCGCTGCGGCCTGAACGACGACAAGGGCGCCTATGCGCCGCTGACCGCCGACCTGAAGAAGCTCGGCAAGGCCAGCTGCACGGTCTCCAACCAGCGCCTGGTCGGCAAGACCGCCGAGGGCTCGGCCTATATCGAAGTGGCCTGCTCCGACGGCCTGGCGGGCTACATGATCGAGTACTCGCAGAACCCGCTGACCGCCAAGGAGGCGATCGGCTGCGCCTTCGCCAAGCAGATCGCCGGCGGCTGCAAGCTGCCCGGCAACACCTGATCGGTCGATCAGCGGAACGAACGAGGGCCCGCGGGTGACCGCGGGCCCTTTTCTTTGGCCGGAACCGTCGGGGTCAGCCGATCGCCGCCTCGATGAACATTGGGCCGGTCTGGCGCATGGCGCCGGCGAACGCCGTCTCGAAGGACTCCGCCGTCTCGCAGCGCACGGCCGGCAGGCCCATGGACCGGGCCATGGCCACCCAGTCGATACGAGGATCGCCCAGGTCGAGCAGCTTCGCCGCCGAAGGCCCGGCCTCCCCCGCGCCGGTCCGGCCGAGCTCGATATTGAGGATCCGGTAGGCGTGGTTGGCGAAGACGACGACGGTGACGTCGAGATTCTCCCGCGCGATCGTCCACAGGCCCTGGACCGTGTACATGGCCGCCCCGTCGCCGTTCAGGGACAGCACCTTGCGGTCCGGGCAGGCCACGGCCGCGCCGATGGAGAGCGGGATCGCCTGGCCGATGGCGCCGCCGGTCAGCGCCAGCACTTCGTGCGGCGCGGCGGTGTTCGTCTGGCTGGCCACGCCGCCGCCGGAGGTGACCGAGTCGTCGCAGATGATGGCGCCCTCGGGCAGGTGGCGCGCGATGGAGGCGCCGGCGGCCTGGGGCGTCATCGGCCCGGTGGGCGGCGCCTCGGGACGCTTCAGCGGCTGGACAGGCCCTGCCTTGGGCGCGCCGAGCGCATCGGCCAGCGCCCGCAGGCCCTCGATGGCGTCCTCGCTGCGGGCCGCGAGCGTCATCAGATCGCACCCCTCGGGCACCAGCAGGCTCGGACGGTCCGGATAGGCGAAGAAGGCCACGGGCTGGGTCGTGCCGGCCAGCAGCATCAGGTCGGTCCCCGCGAGATCGGCGAGCGCCGCCTCACCGAAATACTGCATCCGCCCCGGCTGGAAATGGCCCGCACCGCGCGGCTGGCGGGCGACGAAGGTGTCGGCCAGGACGCGGACGCCATGGGCGGCGAGCCGGGCGGCCTGGACCATGCCTTCGGCCCGGCAGGCCTGGCCGCCGATGAGGATCACGGGCTTCTTGGCCGCTCTGACCGCGCGCGCGGCGGCCTCCACGGCCTCGGACGACGGCGCCGGACGCGACGGCTTCTGCGCCTTCACCGCCCCGACCTTGGTCTCCGTCCAGGCGGAATCGGCCGGCAGGATCAGGCTGACCGGACCGCCGGGCGGGCCGAAGCTGGCGGCCACGGCCTCGGCCGCCAGCGGCGCGACGTCATCGGCGCTGTCGGCGGACTTCACCCAAAGGGAGTTGGGCCCGACGATGGTCGGAATGTCGGAGTTGAGCGGCGCGTCATACTGGCGGTGATAGGTGGCGTGGTCGCCCACCACGTTGACCAGCGGCGTATAGGCCCGCCGCGCATTGTGCAGATTGGCCAGGCCGTTGCCGTAGCCGGGCCCCAGGTGCAGCAGGGTGCAGGCCGGGCGGTCGGCCATGCGGCCGAAGCCGTCGGCCGCGCCGGTGGCCACGCCTTCGAACAGGCACAGCACCGGACGCATCTTCGGCTGGCCGTCCAGGGCGGCCACGAACTGCATCTCGCTGGTGCCGGGATTGGCGAAGCAGGCGTCGCCCTCGTTGGCCAGCAGGGTCTCGATCAGGGCGTCGGCGCCGTTCATCAGTCAAACACCATCACTTCGGGGGGCGGGGGAGCGGCGAAGAGGCGGCCACCGCCTCGGCGCGGCGGGACCGCGCCAGCGCCTGGGCGATGTAGCCCTTGTCGGTGATCTCGCCGGCGGCGGCGTCGGGGCCGTCCGGAAGCACGATGGCGCGGGCGATGCGGCCCGACGAGCCCTTGGCCTGGGCGTTGAAGGCGGCGAGGCCCTGGCGCACGGCGGCCTCGACGGCCGCCGGCGGCGTGCGCGGATCGGGATAGAGGAGCAGGCCCAGATGTTCCTGCCCCTCGCCGCAGACCACGGCGTCGGTGACCGCCCCGCCAATGGCGGAGATGGCCCCGATGCGCAGTTCGCCCACGGCGACGAAGGTGCCGCTGGCCAGCTTGAAGTTCTCCGAGATGCGGCCGTCGAAGACGAGCCCCTGCTTGGGCCGCTCCGGATTCACGAACTTCGCCGCATCGCCCAGGACGTAGAAGCCGTCCTCGTCGAAGCACTCCGCCGAAAGCTCGGGCCGGCCGAGATAGCCGGCGGTGACCTGCGGCCCCTTCACCCGGAACTCCAGCTTGCCGGCCACGGGGACCAGCTTCACCGCGGTCCCGGGGACCGGCAGGCCGATCAGACCCATGCGGTCGTTCTCCCAATGGACGTTGCAGGCCGTGGGACCAGTCTCGGTCGCGCCATAGCCGCTGGCGAAGCTGATCTTCTCGCCGACGGTGCGCACGGCCACGGCCTCGATGCGGGCGGCGATGCCCTGCCCCAGGCTGGCGCCGCCATATTGCATGACGCGCACGCGGGCGAAGAAGGTGCGCGCCAGCGTCTCGTCCTTCTCCAGCTCGTCGACGAACAGCATCCAGCCGGCCGGCACCATGTTGTGATAGGTCGGCGAGACCTCGCGCAGGTTCCGCACCGTCTCGGCGAAACGGGACGCCGTCGGCTGGCCCGCGTCGATATAGAGGGTGCCGCCGCGGGTGGCGCACATGTGCAGAATGGAATTGGCCCCCAGGCTGTGGCTCCAGGGGGCGGAGTTGACGATCACCGGCGGCTCGTCGTCCTCGAAACAGGCGGCGATCTGCGCGGAATTGTAGGCCATGTTCCGCTGGCTGATGATCACCGCCTTCGGATGGCCGGTGGAGCCGGAGGTCAGCAGATACTTGGCCGGATCGTCGGGCCTCGCGCACGGCGCCACCGGAGACGCGCCGACGAGCCGCGAGAGCGGGATGTGGTTCGGCCCGGCGTTGCCGCCGGCGATCACCGGCAGGCCCTCCAGCACGGGGGCGGCGAGGCCCGTCGCGAACAGGTCGGCGTCCTCGACATAGACGGCCGCGGGCTGCAGCACCTCGGCGGCGTGGGTCAGGCGGGCGAGATTGGCGCCGGGAAGGCCGTACTGCGGCGAGACAGGCGCCGCCGGGGCGCCCTGGCTCATGGCGGCGTACTTGACCAGGGCGTGGTCGACGCCGTTGCGGGCTAGGATGAGGAGCGGCGCAGGCCCGGTGAGCCCCAAGGCCTGCAGCCCGCCGGCGATGGCGCCGATGCGTTCCAGCGCCTGCGCGTAGGTCAGGGTCCGCCAGCCCTCCGCCCCCTCCGTCGGCCGCTCGGCCAGCCAGACCCGGTCGGGCGCCCGCCGCGCCCAGTGGGCGATGGCCTCCATCACGGTCGTGAAGTCCGTGGAATAGGGGGTGGGATTGGTCAGGACGATGGTCCCGTCCGCCCGGTTCTCCACCTCCAGCCGCCGCGGCGCATAGCGCGGGTCGCGGAAGGGGGCCGTCTCGATGCGCAATTCGGCGTCCATGTCAGCTTTATGGACGCCCGCGGCGGCGGGTGAAAAGGGGGTCGGGCGCAAGTCGCTCCCTAGCGGCCGCTCCGCCGGCGCGGATCGCCGTCGCAGACGGCCTTCACCTGGGCCCAATCTTCCGCCGAGATGGCGAGCTCGCCCGGCCGGGCGCGGGCCTGGCTGACGGCCGCGCGCCGGAGGCTGTCGGGGTGCGTCGACAGGAACTCCATGACGCCCTTCGTCCGATCGTCCTCGGGGTCCCGACCGGCCAGCCGCCTGAAGAAGGGGGCCATTCCCTGCGACGAGAGCCCGCTTGCATGGAGGATTTCCTGACCACGACGGTCGGCCTCCGCCTCGGCCTCGCGGCTATAGCGCAGTTCGGTCGCCGACCCCGCCAGGAGGACCGCCTGCTGGCCGGCGCCTGTCCCGCCGCCGACCACCAGATCCAGCATCATGCCCAGGCCCACCGTGCGCCAGACCGCCTGCATCACATGGCGCTGCTCCACATGGGCCGCCTCGTGCGCGATAACGGCCGCCAGCTCGTCGGGGCTCTCGGCCTCCGCGATCAGGTCGTCGGTGACCAGGACGTGACCGCCGGGAAGGGCGAAGGCGTTGACCATCGGAGCCTCGACGGCCTCGACCACGATGTTGAAGGGCGTATCCATCCCTTCCTCCAGGCTGTCGCCGAAGGCGTGGAGCACGGCCTGGCCGTCCGCTCCGGCGCAGGTGGGAAAGACCAGCCCCAGCTGTGCGGCGTAGGTCTCGCCCAGCTGGGATTCCAGTCCCGGGGGCGTCGCACGGGCCAGGGGTCCCGACGCCCAGGGCACGCCCACGAAGACGAAGAGCAGGATGGCGGCCGCGGCGGCGGCCAGGGCGGCGACCATGCGGCGCTCACGCCTTCGGCGGCGGCGTTCGACCGGCTTCGAAACGCTTGCCGCGGCCGCTCGCCAGTCCTGCGCCGACACGGTGAGGCGGGCGTTCTCGCCGCGGCGGCTCAGCCGGACGAGGTCGCCCAGCGGCTCGGCCTCGATCTGTGACAGCGGCCACAGGTGCTCGTCGCCACCCAGGCGGAAGGCGAGCGACCAGTCGTTGACCTCGACCTCCACATCATGGGCTGCGGCGGTCCGCCCGTCGTTGGCGCGGCCCCGCATGCTAGACGATGGAGAGACCGAAGGCGTCGGCCAGCCCCTCGCCCTGCCGCGGACCGGTCTCCGGCGACTGGTGGATGGCGGCGAAGTCCACCTCGCCCACCAGCTTGATGCGGTTGAAGAGGAACTTGGCGGTGCGCGCCTGGACGAACGGCATGAGGAAGCCGAGCGAAATCGTCAGAAGCACGATGTTGCTGAGGAAGAGACCCGCGAACGCGAAGGTTCGCACCTCCAGCCGCACCTTGACCCCATCGAACCGGATGCCCCGGGCGATGCAGCGCATCATGGCCGTGCGGTAGGGCAGGCTCAGGAGCACGACGGCCAGGGCGAAGACGAGGAGGAGGCCGTAGTTGAAGGCCATCATCGCCGCCGGCGACGCCTGCTCCGGATCAAAATCACTGGCGGCGAACAGCGCGAACGCCACGCCGGCGAATCCGAAATAGAAGACGATCACCCCAGCCCACATCAGCAGGAACGGGCCGTAGACGTTCTCCTGTTTGGCGTCCTCCATGTCGAAGGCGAAGGCGCGATCGCCGAAGTGCAGCCCCGACCACAGGGGCGCGGCCAATCGGATTTGCGCCGCCGGCCAGAACCAGCCGAGCGTCAGGGCCGACAGCCAGAGATAGCCGAGGTAGCGGAAGCCGTATTTGACCCCCGAACCCGCCAGATGGAAACGCACCCCGCGCCAGGCCGTGCGGCTGGCCATGTAGCGGAAGGCGGCGAACATCGCGAAACCGATGAGCGCCATCAGGCCGATATAGGCCGGCAGGATGAGCAGGGCGGCGACGGGCCCCAGGAACTGGACCGCGAAGACGAGGCCGAGGAAGACGGCCCCCAGACCAAGGGCGATGAGGAAGCCGATGAACAGCTCGATCCCCCGCCCGCGGTACTCGAACGGCTCGTCGTTCAGATAGGTCGAGGTCCAGATCCGACGCCGCACCTCGGTCTTGCCCCAGAACCTGTAGAGGGTGAGTGTGACCAGGTTCAGAAGCCCGTTCTTGAGGCTGAGCCCCAGGAACGACTTCAAATCCGCCCGCTGTTCCAGACGCAGCGGCTCACGCGCCGCATCCGGCGCGACCATGGACTCCGGCATGACCTGAAAACTCCCCCAAGCTCCTATGGCAAAGCTTGGCATGGAAGTGTGACAGGCGCCACCCGCAGTTGCAGGAGCCTCAGCCTGCCAGCGTCTCGCCGAAGCGCACCGGCTCGCCCGTCCCTTCGGCGATCACCTCGTCCTCGCGCATGACGACGCGGCCGCGGACGATGGTGGCCACCGGCCAGCCCTTGGCCTCCAAGCCGTCGAAGGGGGTCCAGCCGGCGCGGTTGGCCTGGGCCTCGTGAGTGATGGTCCGGCGGGCCGTCAGGTCGACGATGGTGAGGTCGGCGTCGTAGCCGCGGGCCAGGCGGCCCTTGGCGGCCAGGTTGAAGATGCGGTTGGCGCCGGCGCTGGTCAGGTCGACGAAGCGCTCCAGGGTCAGCCGCCCCTCCGCCACATGGGTCAGCATGACCGGCACCAGGGTCTGCACGCCCGGCATGCCCGAGGGCGAGGCGGGATAGGGCCGCGCCTTCTCCTCGCGCGTGTGCGGGGCGTGGTCGGAGCCGATGACGTCGGTGACGCCGGCCGCCAGGCCGCGCCACAGGCCGGCGCGATGATGGGCGTCGCGGATCGGCGGGTTCATCTGGGCGAACCCCTTCAGCCGCTCATAGGCCTCGGGGCCTTCCAGCGTCAGGTGCTGCGGCGTCATCTCGACCGTGGCCACGTCCTTGTGGCGGGCCAGGATCTCCACCTCGTCGGCGGTGGTGACGTGCAGGACGTGGATGCGCTTGCCAAGCTTGCGGGCGATGCGCAGCAGGCGCTCGGTGGACTGAACGGCGGCCTGGGCGTCGCGCACCTCCGGGTGGCTCGTCCAGTCGCCGGTGCGGGCGAGGCCGCGGCGGTCGGCCAGGCGGTACTCGTCCTCCGAATGGAAGGTGGCGCGGCGGTTCACGTGGCGCAGCACCTGCTCGACTCCCTCGTCGTCCTGCACCAGGAGCGTGCCGGTGGAGGCGCCCATGAAGACCTTCACCCCGCAGCAGCCGGGCAGGCGCTCCAGCTCGCCTAGGAAGGCGGCGTTCTCGTGCGTGCCGCCGACATAGAAGGCGTGGTCGCAGTGCATCCGCCCCTTGGCGCGGGCGAGCTTGTCGGCGAGCGCGTCGGCGTCCGTCGTCGTCGGCTCGGTGTTGGGCATCTCGAAGACGGCGACGACGCCGCCCAGCACCGCCCCGCGCGATCCCGTCTCCAGGTCTTCCTTCCACTCCAGGCCCGGCTCGCGGAAATGCACCTGGGTGTCGATGACGCCGGGCAGGACGGTCAGGCCCGCAGCGTCGAACCGCTCGCCCGCCGAGGCCTGGGACAGATCGCCGATGGCAACGATCTTGCCGCCGCGCACGCCGACATCGGCCGGGCCGCGGCCGGCATGGTTCACCACCTCGCCCCCGTGGACGATCAGATCATAGGTCTCGGCCATGGCTCGCCTCCGTCTGCGCCAGGAGGTCGTAGGCCGCGGCGGCGACCGTGTCGACACCGAGGTCCATCATGTGACACAGGCTCTGGTTCAGGCCCGGGTCCTGGCTGCGGATCTGTTCGAAGGATCGCGGGCCGCGCACCACGCGGGTATGGGGCCCCCACGGGGCGTAGCGTGCGTCGTCCGAGGGGCCGAACAGGCCGAGCGTCGGCGCGCCGGCCGCGGCGGCCATGTGCATCAGGCCCGAATCGTTGCCGACGAAGAGCCGCGCCTGGGCCAGCGCCGCCTGGGTCGTCAGCAGCTCCGCCTTGCCCACCAGATCGATGAAGCGGTCCTTCGGGACGACATGGCGCAGGGCCTGCGCCACGCCGGCGTCGGTCGGACCGCCCACCACCATCAGCCGCCCGCCCGCCAGGGGGCCGCCCTCGCCCAGCAGGCGGTTGGCGAGCTGGGCGAAGCGTTCGAGGGGCCAGGTCTTGCCCACCCAGTTGGCGGCCGGCGCCAGGGCGAGGATCGGCCCCTGTCCGCGCAGCAGGGCCTGCGCCGCCGCCTCCGTCTCCGGCCCGGTGAAGATGTGCGGGGCAGGCGGATCGTCCTCCAGCTTCAGCAGGCGTGCGGCCTCGATGACCTTGTGGACGGTGGGCCCGGAGCTGCGGCGGAAGACGGCCCGGCGCCGGGTCGACAGAAAGCGGATGAAGGCCGAGCCGCGCAGATCGACCACCAGGCCCCATTTGCGCCGGCGCACCTGGCGCCACAGCCGGAACCAGTGGCCGCCGTTCCTGGCCTTCTCGAAGACGATGACCTCGTCCAGGCCCGGCGTGTCGAGAAAGAGCGGCGCGGCGGCCGGCCCGGCGACGATGGTGAAGCGGGCGTTGGGGATCTCTTCGGCGAGCTTGGCGATCAGGCCCGAGGCCAGCACCGCATCGCCGATGCGGGTCGCCGTGATGAACAGAATCGGGAAGGCCCCTGACGTCATCGCGCAGTTATAATTCGCCGCCTCCTGGCGCGCGAGACGGTGCGGCCTTAAGTCGGGGTCATGGCCGAACACCTGCGATATGCGCCGCTTTCGAGCCGCGCCCTCATCGGGCTTGCGGGCGCCGACTGGCGCGACTTCCTGCACAACCTGATCACCCAGGACGTCGAGAGCCTGGCGCCCGGCGAAATCCGCTTCGGCGCGCTGCTGAACCCGCAGGGCCGGCTGCTCTACGATCTGTTCGTGGTGGGGCGCGAGGACGGCTGCTGGCTGGACGTGGCCGCCGCCGAACGCGACGCCCTCGTCCAGCGCCTGACCCTCTACAGGCTGCGCGCCAAGGTGACGATCGCCGCCGACGAGACACCGGTCTGCGCCCTGTTCCCCGGCGCCGGCGCGGCCCCTGCGGGGGCGGGCTGGTGCGCCGATCCCCGCCTGCCGGAGCTCGGCTGGCGCGGCTATGGCGCGCCGGCGCCGGCGGACGCGACGCGCGCCGACGAAGCCGCCTACGACGCATGGCGCCTGTCGCTGGGCGTGCCGGGTCCCGCCGACTGGGGGGTGGAGAAGACCTATCCGATCGAGGCGAACTTCGACCTGCTGGCCGGCGTCGACTTCAAGAAGGGCTGCTTCGTCGGCCAGGAGACCACCTCGCGCATGAAGCGGCGCGGCACGGTGAAGACCCGCTTCCTGCCGCTGGCCTACGAGGGCGACCCGCCTTCGCCCGGCGCCGAGGTGCTGGCGGGCGCCCTGCGCGCGGGGCAGGTGC
>CAYQPL010000038.1:0-21508 GCA_964419395.1 uncultured Phenylobacterium sp.
GCCGGCTACGCCCCTGACCCTGTTCGGGCTGCCGGCCATCTGTCGCCTTATCTTGCGACCGACTCCGCGCTGAGCCCCGCGCGGCCCGTGCCCGGCTTCATCTAGGAAGCCGGACACGGGGGTGATCGAGAGCCTCTATCGCGGCAGAACGGCGCGGGCGGCGCGGTGCGCATGCTCGTCAGGACTGGCCCACACGAGATACAATGCGCCCCCCAACACGATGAGCGAGAAGACGAAGAGGAGCACGGCTCCACGACTGACCTTCTGCCGCATACTTGGGGATCGCCTTCGCTGGGTGCTTCGCTCGAGTCTGCGACGCCCAGACGCCGATCACAAGCTTCCACGGGCGAGACCGACGGAGGTCCGCGCAATGTTGACACGTCGCAAGGCGAGCTATCGCAGGCGGTCGTATACGCAGACGTCCCGAGCATAACCGCGGGACGCTGACAGCCCTGACAGGAGGCGAGCGATGACCTATGCCGATATCGTGGTGGATGCCACCCCCAGCCCGACGGTCCGTCAGACCCTGGAGGTGGCGGCCGAGTTCGCCGAGGCTTACGGCGGTCGCCTCTCGGTCGCCGCGTTCGCTTGGCCGCAAACCTCGCTACTGAATGAAGCGCTCCTTGGCAGCGCGGGCAGGTCCGCGCTTCAAGCCTTGGGCTTTGGCGAGGCGCTCGAGAGCACGCAGGCGATCCATGGTGAGGTCTTCGCTAGCCGCCAGGTCGTCACCGACTGGTGCTCGGGCATCTCGGATCCGAACCTGATCCTGAACGAGCATCTGCTCACAGCCGACCTGGCGATCCTCGGCGCCTCGGCGAGCGGACAATTCGCGAGGGTCGACGCGACGGCGCTTGCCGCCCACTCCGGCGCGCCGGTTCTGCAGATCGGATCGCGCCGGCCGCGTGCCCCGTTTCGGCACGTCCTGGTCGCGTGGAAGGACAGCCGGGAAGCCAGGCGGTCCGTCCACGAGGCGCTCCCGCTTCTGAGGCGCGCCGAGCGCGTCGTCGTCCTCGGCGTCGGCGACGAAGTCAGGAGTGAGCGCTTAGCGCAGGTCGCCGACCATCTAGCGCGACACCAGGTCGCCGCAACTCATCGTCACCTCTCCAAGGGCGCCGCTGGCGCTTGCGCACAGATCCTGCAGCACGCCGAAACCGAGGGATGTGATCTCATGGTGAGCGGCGCTTACAGCCGGCCCCGGTACAGTGAGAGGGTCTTCGGCGGCGTCACGCGGGAGCTTGTGCAGGGCCTCCCAATGGCCTGGCTTCTAGCGCACTGAGGCTCGACCACGGTCGGTCGCGGCTGTAAGCGCCATCGAACCCGCGCTAGGCGCCGGCCTTCTTCCGCGCCGCGCGACGCTGACGCCGGTTCAGCGGCTTCCCATCTTCGGGCGGAGCGGCAGACCGACCGCGTCCCGCCAAGGCGGCGCCCCACGCTTCGTAGTAAGGTTTGAGCCGCTCGGTCTTGAGCTGGTGCTTGAACGCGATCTGCGCCAGCCAGCCGGTGAAGCGGACACCATGGCGAACACGCACCCCCTGTTCGACGGGCTCGAGTTCGATCCAGCGTCGTTCCCGGAACCCGATCCAGCCGATCGTGAACTCCAGCCGCCTTGGCGGGTCAAAGGCCGTGATCCTGGCCGGGACTGATTTCCGCGCCACATGGCCCCAGTTCACCGAGAAACGAACCTTCGCCCCGGCCTTCGCCTCCCCCTCGATCTTCTGATACGGGTTCCAACTCGGGTAGTCGTCGAAGCTGGTCAGGCGACGCCAGACGACCTGCACCGGCTGGCGGATGATCAGCTCGGTCGAATAGGCGATCTCGTTCATCGGCCAGACTCCAGACGGCACGACGACGTGCGACCCGCCTAGACATTAGGGAATGGTGCTGCAGGCGGCAAACGGTCTCCGACCTTCTCGCGGCTCGGCAACTCTCCGGCCGGTTTGCAGGCCCACCTTCACGATGTCGACGGCCCAGCGGGGCGGCTCACCATGGTCGTTCTCAAGGTTTCGGAGATGACCCCCTGGGCATCACGATGACCTGGGGTCCGGACCGTCGGCGTGGCGGGCTGGAGCGAGCGGGGGCTGGAGCCTCGCTCGGCGAGGCCTCCGGACCAGGGCAGACGAGGCGCAGTGCGCGGGCCTCCGCGTCCGTCGCCGGGGGCCGCCACGCTTCTCGGCTATATGTCGTGCCGGCGTATTCGCCACTCCAGGTGCGACGGGTCGTCTGCACAGTCCGGACCTGTCGGGTCTTGCAGTCGAAGTCGAAGGTGACCTCGAGCTTCGTGACCGTGCGCCCGGCCTCCAGTTCGGGTTCCCGTAACTCCACGACACCCTGGACGCGTTGGTATCCGTGACGATGGTGCTCGTGTTTTGAGTCCATCTCCAACGCCAGCGCCCCTTGGTCGGTCACGCCGACCGATGTCGGCGCGTCCGGCTCCTGGGCGTGCACGACACCCGGCACAAGCGCCAGCAGGGGCAGGAGCAGCAACCTCCGAGACCTTCGAGGCATGGCGCGGTTCCTCTGCAGCAGCCTCTAGCGCGCTCGTGCGACAAGGGGGCTTGCCCAGAAGACCACAGGCGCGCCGGCCATTGAAGACACTGAACGCAAGGGCCCATCGCGAGCAGCCCCGTCACGGTCGGCAGCTACACCAAGACCAGGCACGCGACCGGCGCACCGCCCTGTTGTGCCTTGTTGTCTGACCTAGCTCCGCCCCTCCGCCGCAAGTGAGCAAGACCCCGCGACCGACAGCAGCAGATAGCGTCTGCGCGGTCCGCCGGGACGCTTCAGTCTCGGGACTTTTCTTCCTGGGCTGCCGCCTTGATCGGGCGGGAGCCGCGTAGCGTCAGGAAGGTGGTGAGCGCCAGGACGAAGGCGATGTCGTAGAGACCGTAGCCTACCGCGGCCCCGAGGGCGCCCGTCGCCCACAAACTGGCCGCGGTGGCAGTCCCGGAGGCCTTACTGCCTTGCTTGAGTATGGCCCCGCCGCCGATGAACCCCACACCGGTGATCAGACCCTCCATAATTCGGGCTTGACCCATGGAGTCACGACCAAGGACGCCAATGCCGACGAGCACAAATCCGCATGCGGCGATGGCGACAAGGGGAAATGTCCGGATGCCTGCGCTGCGATCGTCGCGCTCTCGATCCCAGCCCACCGGGAGGGCAAGGGCGTAGGCCAGCGCCAAGTTAAAGACGTGCGTCGCGACCTCCCACAGGCCGGCAGTCTCGAAGGTCATGAAGGTCCTCAGATCAGGCGGCAGATGAACAGGAGATGATGACCGGCGTTCCGCAGCGGTTCAGGCCCATAGGCCCATGGTGCCTCATCGCTGGTGGGTTCCCCGCCGGCAGGGAGCAGTTCCTATGAAGTACCTCATTGCCGCTGCTGCGGCGCTCTCGGTTCTCGGCGGCACGGCCGCCATCGCCCAACCCTATGGCGACGGCGGCCAGGCCTACGACGATCGACAACCCTACTATGGCCACCAGGTTCACCGCGACCAGGGCTACAACCGCGGCTATGCGGCTCCAGCGCCGTACGGCTATGCCCAGCCCTACCTCGGGAACCGCAATGCCTACGGGGACTCCGCCTACTACGGCGGGAACCATGGCGCCCGCGCCTACAGCTACAACGATCGATACGACCGCCACATTAGGCGGGAGAGCCGGCGGGATCGCCATTATGTCGCCCCCCGTCCGCGGTACGATCGCCATCACTGAGCCTCCACGGCTCTCAGACGGAACGCTCCGCCCCTTCGGGCGGAGCGCTTCCAGGGAGACCATCCATGAGCGATCCCGCCCCTGCTCCAATAACCCGCAATGAAGCTGGCCTGCTGTGCCCCGCGTGCCGCGTCGACTTGGTGATGGCGGATCGGCAGGGGATCGAGATCGACTATTGCCCCCGGTGTCGTGGCGTATGGCTCGATCGTGGCGAACTCGACAAGATCATCGAGCGCAGCGCCGCTTATGAGGCCGGTTCACAACCCGCGTCGCCGCAAGCGCGCCCGGAATCCAGACAGACTTGGGGCGGCGGACACGCCGGGGAGTATGGCGGAGGTCATCATGGCGGGGGCCGCCACGGCGGCGGCCACGGCCGGCGCCGTGGGTTCCTCGGCGGCCTGTTCGACGACTAAGCTTTCGCTGCGCGGCGCGGCGACCGGCCGGGCGTTCAGACACACTCTTCCCGACCCCGGCCAGCACGAACACGTGATAAGCCGCGGTCTAAACGCGAGTCATGATGTTGTCGAAACCAGACTTGCGAGCGCTGCGGATCGGCGTCCTCGTCAACACCTCGAGCGGTGGCTGTGACGCCACCACCCGGGGCGCTGTCCTCGACATCCTGCGGGCGGGTGGCATCAAGCCGGTGAAGGTCTGGGACGTGGTCGGCCAGCACGTGGATCACGCGCTGGACGACGCGGTCCAAACCAGCACCGACGTCCTGATCGTCCTCGGCGGCGACGGGACGATCCGCGCGGCGGCCCAGCGCTGCGAGGGAGCCGGGCCGCTCCTGATGCCGCTGCCGGGGGGCACCATGAACATGCTCCCCAAGGCGCTCTATGGCGCGCGGACGTGGCGTGAGGCGCTGTGCGACACCCTCAAGGCCCCGATCGTTCAGGCCGTGCACGGCGGCCAGGTCGGAACCCACCGATTCTACGTCGCCGGCGTGTTCGGCGGCGCTTCCCTCTTCGCCGACGCGAGGGAGGCTATCCGAGTCGGGGACCTGCCGGGTGCTCTGGGGCAGGGGGTTGCGGCCCTGCAGCGGGCGCTTGGCATCGAACTCCGATATCGGTTCAAGGGACAGCCCGCTTCGAAAGCCGAAGCCGTCGTAGTGCTCTGTCCGCTGCCCCCACCGGCAATGGATCTGGAGGTGCTCCTTGAGGCCGCCGCGATCGATGTCGACGGCGCAGGGGATGCGATCCGCTTGGCGGTGATGTCCGCGTTTCGCGGCTGGCGGGCCGATCAGACCGTCTCCCGTGCGAGATTGGAAAGCTTGGAGATCACTTCCAGTGAGCCGATTCCCGCGATCTTGGACGGGGAGCGGTTCACCCTTGGGCGATCCGAGCAGGTGACGCGGATTGAGCAGGCATTCTTTGCGCTGAAGCCCGCGCCCACTCCGCCTGCCGATGGCCCAACGATCAGCCGCCCAAGCGCACGCCGCAATGGCCGCCTTTGACATCTTCGCTATGGGCGCCGCCCAGAGACAGTTCGAGGCAGCTGCTCCCTGCATGACGTTCGGGAGTTGAAACAGGGACGTACTGGGTGGCATGGTCGCCCACATCGGCGCGTCCCTCCTGAGCCTCGCGCGGGGTGCGTCGGCGTCCTCCGCCGGCCATTCCGCTTCGCAAGGGCACGCCCCCACTGCCGGTCCGAACGCCATCCATGTATCGTGCGCTCGCCGCAGGTCAGCCGGAGCAAGTGATAAGGCGACGTATGAGGAACCTCAAGCGACTGAACCCCTGGCTGCGCCTCATGATCTTGCCCGCTGCCGCATTCGCCTTCGTGCTGCTGCTAAAGGTTTTCGGCCCATCACCACCCTAGTGCCGGCGCCCGCCCAGGTGACCAAAGCCGGTGTGGCCGGCTGAATAGCCGCGCGAGCCGTAGCGCCCGTAACCGGAGTGATATGCACGGTCATACGTGCGTGGCGCCGCGTAGATCGACCCTCGGCCATAGCCATAGGGCGCACCGTATCCATAACTGGGATAGGACCGACCCGAATATCCGTAGTCACCGGCGCCATAGGTGGCGCAGCTGGCCAGGGCGAGGCCGCTCAATCCGGCGGCGAGCGCCGGAATGATTGACGAGCGCTTTCTCTTCAGCATGCCAATTCTCCTTGGCCTTATAACGTGGCGTGTGCTGACTCGTTCATCTAGGGCTGGGGCACTCATTTCCCAGCTGCACAGGCGGCCGTAAAGGTTTGAGGCGATCAACATGGTCGTGCGTTCATAGGATTCGGCCGGCTTGTGGCCTGCGGGAGCAACTTGATGGGCGCCGGGCACGATCACGCGGATGCGAACACCAACAGCCGGATGCTGGCGATCGCGCTGGCGCTCACCAGCACCTTTCTGATCGCTGAGGTCGCTGCGGGCTTCATCTTCAACAGCCTGGCGCTGCTCTCGGACGCCGCGCACATGTTCACCGACGCTGCGGCCCTGGCCATCGCCCTGGTCGCGATCCGCATCGGCGCGCGCAAGGCCGACGACCGTCGCACCTTCGGCTATCGGCGGTTCGAGATCTTGGCGGCCGCCTTCAACGCCATCCTGCTGTTTGGAGTGGCGATCTATGTTCTTGTCGAAGGCATCCGCCGGATCATCGAGCCCGAAACCGTGCAGTCGACGGGCATGTTGGTGGTGGCGGTCCTGGGTCTCGTCATCAACCTGATCTCCATGCGCCTCTTGTCGGCCGGCAAGGACAAAAGCCTGAATATTAAGGGCGCTTACCTCGAGGTATGGGCCGACATGCTGGGCTCAGTGGGGGTCATCGTGGGAGCTCTGGTGATCCGGTTCACCGGCTGGCTTTGGGTGGATCCGATCGTGGCCATCGCGATTGGCCTGTGGGTGCTGCCACGGACCTGGATCTTGCTTCGCGACAGCACCAACATACTTCTCGAGAGCGCCCCCCGCGGCGTGGTCCTCGCGGAGATCCGTAGAGCGATGTTGGAGACGCAGGGTGTCGGCGGCGTACATGACCTTCACGTGTGGGTCACCGGCGCAGATCAGGCCAGCGCCTCGGCTCACGTGGTGCTGGCGGACGGCGCCGACGCCGAAGACGTTCGCCTCGCGGTCGCCTCGCGCCTGCGTGACGACTACAAGCTCGAGCACGTCACGATCCAGACCGAGCGCGTGGCCTGTGAGGACGCGGCCTTGACGCATCTCTAGGGGACGTCACGACTTCATGAAGCGGCGATACCTGCGACCAGCCCGCAACAGAGTTCTCGATGATCAACCCCTTCTTCATGTTCGCCACCGGGATCGAGAACAGCATCCCGACGATCAACGGCGGGCGGACGCGCATCGACCAGATGGAGAAGTGCGGCTTCTACCGGCACTGGAAAACCGACCTCCAGCTGGTCGAGAGCCTCGGCGTCCGGTTCCTGCGCATCGGACCGCCGCTGCATCGCACATATGTCGGGCCAGACCGCTTTGACTGGACCTTCAGTGATGAACTGTTCGCCGAACTGTTGCGGCGGGACTTGGCGCCGATCGTCGACCTTTGCCACTTCGGCGTGCCCGACTGGATCGGCAACTTCCAGAACCCCGACTTTCCGCAACTCTTCGCCGCCTACGCGGGAGCCTTTGCCGCCCGCTACCCGTGGGTACAGCTCTACACACCGGTGAACGAGATGTTCGTCTGCGCCACCTTCTCCGCCCGTTACGGCTGGTGGAACGAGCAGGGAACCACGGACCGGACCTTCGTGACGGCGCTAAAACACCTGGTCAAGGCTAACGTCCTGGCCATGCAGGCCATTCTCAAGGTACGCCCCGATGCCATTTTCATCCAATCCGAGAGCTCGGAATATTTCCATGCCGACAGCCCGGAGGCGATCGGGCCAGCTGAAATATACAACGCGCACCGCTTCCTGTCCCTGGACCTCAACTATGGCCGGCGGGTCGAGTCAGAGACCTACGAGTATCTGATGGCGAATGGCATGACGTTTGAGGAGTACCACTTCTTTCTCGACAACCGCCTGAAGCAGCACTGCATCATGGGCAACGACTACTATTTGACGAATGAACACCGCGTGGGGCCGGATGGCAGCTCGTGGGCGGCGGGCGACGTCTTTGGTTACGACGGGATCACGCGGCAATACTACGACCGCTATCGCCTGCCGGTAATGCACACCGAAACGAACCTTGCTCAGGGACAGGTCGGCGATGAGGCGGTGCAATGGCTCTGGAAGCAGTGGGCCAATGTCTTGCGGGTTCGCAACGACGGCGTGCCCACCGTCGGCTTCACTTGGTATTCGCTAACAGACCAGATCGACTGGGATACGGCGCTGCGCGAGGAGAACAACCGGCTCCATCCGGTGGGTCTTTTCGATCTCGACCGAAATATTCGTCCGGTCGGCACGGCTTATCGAACACTCATTGCGGACTGGCAGTACATCCTACCCGCCCAGAGTGTCTGTCTCACAGTTCCCGTGGTCCTTCCGAGCGAGTACGGTGAGCCTTTCGCGGTTCGCCGCCGCGCTTGGCTGCAAAATTACCGGAGCGCCGGGCGGGCTCCGGCGGAGGCGAGCGGCTCCACCCCCTGAAGGGGGGGCAAGGTCCTACTGCGGCTCTGGCCGCAGGATTCTTGGGCCGAGGTTCTCTATCACGGCGCGCGCTTCAAAGGCGGCCGGGTCTTCGGCTGGTTTGGCGCCGCGGCCCATGACGATCTCGGCCATCGCTTCGAACTTCTCGATGGTCCTTACGTCCAGACGGCTGGCGAAGAAGGGGCTGCCCATGTGCGGATGCCAACTGTTCCAGCCGTGCCCGCCGCCGTAGTAGCGCCAAGTGGGGGCGAAGTGGCCGAAGTGTGAACCGTACCAGGACGTGTAGAAGGGATCGGTCTGCAGGTAGGCGCGCGCCTGCCGGTCCGTCCTGCGGTCCGCGATCGCAAACCAGTCGTAGCCCTGCGCCACCGTCAGCTCCGCGGCGCGAAAGAGCAGGTAGCTTTCGACCTTTTCACGTGATGTCAGACTGTTGCCCGAGAACGTGACGCGGAACCGATTGCCCTCGACGCGTTGCTCGGCGTAGCCGCCGCTTGCGGCTTGGCCGGGCAGGTTCGGCTGGTACGGCGTGGCCGTCGCGCAAGCGCTTAACGCCAAAAGCGCTATCAGGGCCCCCAGAGCTCTCGTCCTCGGTCGGCTCGTCTCGGTCATTATCATCTACACCTTTGGGACCTGTCCCGATCTCCTCCATAATACACGCTGTCGAAAGCTGATCGCCAGGAATCGTTAACCATAAGTGTGAGATCGGTTTGGCGCGAACCGCATGAGGTGCCTCAATATGGCTAAAGTCGCTGACGGTGGCGTTACGGTGATTGCGGCCATGGCGCTCAAGGCGCAGCAGGCGCGCATGCGGATCATCGCTGAGAACATCGCCAACGCAGACTCCACGGGCCAGCGGGCTCGGAACCTTACCGGCGGCAAGTGCCAGTCTTCCAACCGCTGAAGCTGGGCGACGGGTCGAGGAGCGTGCACATGGCCCGCGTGGAGGCCGATCCTTCGGCGTTTAAGCAGGAGTATGACCCTGGCCATCCAGCCGCCAATACCCAAGGGTATGTTCAGCTCTCGAACGTCAACACATTGATAGAAGCCCTCGACATGAAGCAGGCCCAGCGGGCGTACGAGGCCAACTTGAACGTGTTGGATAACCAAGATGCCATGGAAAAGCGGACACTCGACCTCATCAAGCGCTAAGAAGGCTGCCGTCAGGGGTGAGGGTGTCCATTGGACGAGCCCCCACAGAGGTCTCTGCGCCTGGCCCACGTCTCCGGAGCGCCGCGTTGTCGTGAATCGGCCGCCCCGGCGCACTGCCCCGCCTCTCCGTGTCGCCGAGCTGGAGGGACAGGCCGAAGGATTGGCGGAGGCCGCGGCCCGCCCTCACCGTTCCGTCCTACGCAGCAAAGCCGCCATATCCAAGATCGCCGCGGCCAAAGGCGGGATCGTGGCCGTAGGCGGAATAGCCGCCGTACAGGTGAATCGGCCGGGATTCGGCGACGGCCACGCTAAGGAGCCCGGATCGCCCAATCGACATGTCCGCCTGAACATAGGCGCTTCGATGGCCGCTTGTCCCGATAGAGACTCCCACCTGTCCGTGGACCTGACGCGGTTGCAGATCATAATCCGTGTGTGGACGCCCCTTCGGATGCAAGAGGGTTTTTCGAGAGCAGGGTGCGCAGGTTCAAGTGCTTCCACGCGTCCGGCCTAGTTGATGCGGCTGTTCACAGGCCGCTGGCCTGTATGGAGTTCGCGGACCGGGTCCATGCCGCAATTGCGCGCTCCAGGCGCGTCGGACTTTTCTGGTTTTCCCGGCCCCGTCTCGTGGACCGTTGCGACATACGTCTCGTCTGACCTTCCTGCCTCCTCTGACGCCTCAGACCGTCACAGCGATCAGGCTGCTGCGGCCGGAGCTCTGTGAGATCCGCCATGCGCCATCAGCGCCCAGACCGATCCTGGCGATCTTGTTGGCGAGCGCTACGGTGACGAGCATGCGCGGCTTGCGCGACAGCATGCCGGCCAGCCACGGGCTGGCCTGTGACGGGTCTCGCGCGGCGACCTTTGCCGCGGAGCTCGCGCCGAGGATGATCAGCCGGCGCAGATTGCGCTCGCCCACTTTGGAGATGCGGCCGAGGCGCTCCTTGCGCCGCTGGACTTTGCCGAGGCGTGAGGCCCATCCAGGCGGCGAAATCTCGCCCGCGCCGGAAGGTGCTCGCCGGCGGCGCCAGGCAGCGTGGCTGGCCAGCGAAGAAGCCTAGCATCTGATCGCGCCTCAGCTTCTTGCGGAACACGACCTCACCAGCCGCGTCTGCGCCGTGCGCCTGGGAAATGCTTTCGCCAGATCCAGCCGATCGTCGTAACCTCGCCCACGAACGCCTCCTTCGAGTGGTGCTTCAACCACCTCTACTCTGGCACTTCGATGCCGCCTGGGGGCGTCCACCCTATCGCCGTTGGCGTGTCGTTGCGCCACCGCGTCGGCGCCGGGCTGCGAATGAACGCGGTGATCTGTTCGTCGGTCGTCAATGGTCTGGTCGACCGTGTCGGCGGCGGCCCTTGCGAGCCGGCTTCCAGATTGGCCCCGGTAGCATCGAGCGCCGGAGCTGTTACAACCGACACCTGCTCGTTGGCCGCCGTTGCAGCCAGAATAGGCGCGGGGGCGCCCGTGAGGGCCACCGCCACCACCTTTGAGCCACACGGCCGTGCGCAGCCCCTGAGGCGCGGCGAAGCGCCTCATCTGCGGAAGGCGGCGCGGCCGAGGTCGTCGCTGGCCTTAGGCGGCGGCGCGCGCACTGGGGCCTCTTCCGGCCGTGCGGGAGCCGTGGCAGGCGCCGGCTTAGAGCCCAGCACCTGCAACTGGCTGATCTGCTGGCTCTCCATGGTAAAGCCGATCTCGTCCCCGACCCGCACCCCCTCCAGCACTCTGTTCTTGGCGACCTAGGAGGCCTTCGTGCCGGCGGGCCAGTTCATCGCCTCGACCGGCTGGTAGACCACGGTGACGCGACCCCGTTCAGGATCGATGTCTTCAACCATGCCGTACGCGACGTACTGGCTGAGATTGACGGGAGCCCGGGCCGGGGGCGGCGGAACGGTGCGGGCGCGCGGAGCCGGACGGCTAGGACCCCGGCTGGCAGGCGGTCGCCCCGATTGCGGCATGCGCCCCGTCCCCCTGCCACCGTCCTGCGCCTGGCCGGCGCCGCGAGGTCAGGCCAACGAGGAGGATCGGCAATGCGTACCTCAAGGGAAATCTCCTCTGCTAGTGACCTTGATGACCGCGGCCGTGGGCGCCTCCACCATGACCTCCGCCGTGAATAAGGCGGTGGCCACCGCCGCGATAGCCCACGCCGACCGAGTAGTAGTGCGAAGTCTCCGTTCCCAAGGTAGTTAGGAGGAGAATAGCGGGCCCGGCGTAGGCGGAGGCTTGGCGGGCAGCAACGACACACACGGCGGCGTCCGGATCGGCCCTGGCTCCCGCTCCCGCATTCGGCACATCTATCTCAGCCGCTTGTGAAAGCGCCCGCTCGCCTTGGCCGACCTTGGACCCCGTTCGGATTGACCCTGGGGTCTCGCAGGGAACCACGAAGTAGGCGTACCGAAGTCGCGAAGGCGCCAGACCCGCGCAGCCGGAAAGCAGGGCCGCAGCGACGCCAAACGTTGCGAAACGGAAGGGCACACGCCCTGGTGCTCCAAATGCGCCGACTCCACCATGCGCCCGACCCGGGCCGACACCTAATCAATACGCGCTGCGGGCCCCTCCGAGGTACGATGAACGCCAGCTGTAGCGATCAGGGCTGTGCGGGGTGTTCGGGCGACAAGGAGGCGCTGCGGCTTAGCGCCGAAGATTTAGTGCGCGGCTAAGCTCGGAGCGCCCATGGCATTGGCGAAGCGAACCTGCACTGCTGTGGCCTTCGCCCGGCCTAGGCGCTTGAGGGGCGCGGTTGCCGCCCAACGCGGGGCGCCGCCATGACCTATGCGCCCCGCCTTGCACGCGCCTCCCGCCGATCGCCTTCGAGTCCAACCTCCCCTGACCGGAGCGCTCCCCCAGAACATCCGCCAGCAGCTTGAGGACGCGATAGAAGCCGGATGGTTAGCCACTTGCGGGGCGGATCATCCCGCAAGAAGCGGCGGCGCGCGGAGCGACGCTATACTGTGTTCGACAGTGGCACGCGCTACGGCCTGGGGCTGATGCTCTATGACGTCCCGGATGACCCCCGGATGCCGAGCTAGCAGGAGAATCGTACCTCGATATACCCGGCTCGCGGGTCTCGCACCAAACGTCGGCACACCGCGCGCGGCTTGGGCGGCGCTGTCCTGCCGATTGGGGGCGCCGGCCAGCGTGCATCAGGCCAGGTGGCGCCCGCTGTCGGCCCATCGTTGGGCGGCAGAGCGCGGTGGGTGGGCTGGGGACCCGCCCCAAGGGGGTGTATCTCAGCTAGGCAACGCCTTTGGCAAGCAGCCAGCCGGCTACACCAATCACCGCCTTGCGTGCGAAACGGTTGGGGGCGGCCATTCCCATGCACGTGATGTGGCGGTCTGTCCCTCCAGTTCAAGGTTGACCCGATCCTCTGGAGCAGGGCGACAAGGCGGGATCACCCGACGTCACCCCTCACGATTTCCCGCACCGCGACCCTGCTTACAGCTGTGGGGCCGCGGCTTCTGCGGAACGTCCGCATGGACTGCCTGGAGAGCGCGCTTGACAGCCGTAGAGGGTGGCGCGCGACCCTTAGCGGTGAACCGAGGCGGTGGGCCAGCCGCAGGGCCGCGACGATCAAGCTGGCCAGCAAGAGCAGTCCGCGCACGATCAGGTAGTCCAGGAAAAGTGGCGCGTGTCGCTGGAGGCTTCCCCGGTCCAGATCCGGCGCTGTCATTTGGACAAGGGTCGCAGCTCGCCGTGAGGCTGCTGCAGCAACACCTCCACCGGGCGGCCAGCGCCTTCGGACGCCCTGGCGAAACGCAAGGCGGCCTCCTCGGCATCGACCTGAAAGCCATACTGGCCGACAGGACCGCCGTCGGCAACCACGCGCCAGCCGTCCTGGTGGCGGACGACGGCGACGGAGATAGGCTGTACCATAGTGACTACCTGCTATGATGGCCCCGAATGAAGAGTATCCGTAGTTGGCGCCCCCGGGCAGACACACCTTCGCGATGCCGCGTCACCCTGGGAGACTATGATGCTCGGGATGACCGCCACGCTGCAGAGGTCCATAAAGAATTGAGCGCAAGTGACGACCAGCCGCGACGTTGTGCGACGGCGACGACGGCGGTCAGGCCGCCAGACCCGGTAGCCTCGACTTTCCTGATCCTCGCCTGGCTGGTCTCCCTCTCAGCCGCGCTTGGCGCGTTGTTCATCGGTGAGGTCATGGGCCAAGCCCCGTGCAATCTCTGTTGGTACCAACGCGCCTTCATGTTTCCATTGGTGTTGGTGTTGATGGTGGCGTCCCTGGTCGGGGACTACCGCGTGGGACGCTACGCCTTGCCCCTGGCCGTCATGGGCTGGTTCTTCGCGTTTTATCACATGCTCCTGTTTGGCGGTGTGATGCCCGAAGACATCAAACCGTGCGGCGCCGGCCCATCATGCTCCAGCGCAGATACGATCATTGTTGGCTGGCTTCCGATTCCGGCCCTGTCGCTGGCCGCTTTCACGGCCATCATCGTCCTCCTCTTTTTTGTTCGTCGAAGGTCCCCATGAACAGCCGCAACATCGTCTTCCTGATCGCCGGATTGGCGTTGGTCGGGTTCGCGGCAGCGGCCTATATCTACAATAGCAGCCGCGGGGCGAACCCGTCCGCCGCACACGCGCAGGGACCGAACGCGCCAGCATCGCCTACTTCGCTTGACACCGGGAGTGCAGGCACGCCGGCCGCTCCGGTTGACGATGCGACCTTCGGGAATGTTTCAGCCGCGCAAGCGTCCGCCGCGATGGCGTCGCCCGCCGCGGTCCCAAGGGACAATGCCCTTGTGAGAGCCCATTCGCCGGCCGTTGGCCCCGTCGCGGCTAAGGTGACCATCGTCGAGTTCTTCGATCCGGCGTGTGAGGCATGCCGGGCCTTCTATCCGATTGTGAAGCAGACCATGGCGCAGTATCCTGGGGAGGTTCGCTTGGTCTTGCGCTACGCCCCTCTCCATCAGGGCTCAGATGAGGCCGTGCGCATACTGGAGACGGCCAGACTCCAGAAGGTTTTCATCCCCGTGCTGGAGGCGCTTTTGGCGCGCCAGCCGGAGTGGGCCGCCCACGACAGGATGGATCTCGACAAGGCCTGGTCGATAGCTGGCGATGCTGGTCTTGATCTGGAGAAGGCCGGGCAAGCGAGGCTGGCCCCGAAGATTACCGCCGCGCTGAACCAAGATATCGAGGATTTCAAGGCCGTCGGCGTGTCACAGACGCCCACGTTTTTTGTCAATGGCAAGCCACTGCAGGACTTCGGCGTCCGGCAATTCCAGGATTTGGTGCAGGGCGAGGTCGCCGCCGCTCGGTGATCTCCGCAGCTTGACGCCAAAGAAGATTTGGGCTGGAGGCAGAACCAGCTGACGAGCGCCCCAGGCGGCTTTGGCCGATACCATGCCAAGTCCGAGCTGAACCGCCAAAGACCGCGACCTTCGGGCGCACGCGCCTCATCGACGATATCCTGTCCGTCTCCGACGACAGAGCAATCCGCCACAGAGATCCTCATCCCCCCCGGACTTGCGCAGCAGCCTAGAGGACGCGGCCCCCGCCTCGCGGCGGCGAACGGGGAGTCGCCCGCGGGGACGAGTCGTTCATCCGGCCTGGTTGCTGTCGTTCGCAGCCTGCCGGGCATCGCGGAGGATCTCGTTGCCGCCCTTGATCGCAATGAGAGCCGTCGCCAAACCCACGGCGAGGTCAGGCCAGTTCGTGCCCAGCCAAAGCACCAGTGCACCGGCGATCAGGATGCCGCCGTTGGAGATGAAATCGTTGAAGCTGAACGTCGTCGCTGCGCGTACGTTCACGTCGGGGTGCTTCAGCCGCTGGAGCAGGCGCAGGCAGGCGTAGTTCACGACGCCGGCGACCGCGGACATGACCATCATCGTCGGACCGATCGGTTCGCTGCCCTGAATGTAGCGCCGACCGACGTCAAGTACGATACCTACCGCAAAGACGAGCAGCATCACGCCGGACACCATCGCCGCCCGGGTTTTCCAGGTGCGCCCGCGGCTCAGCGCAAGGAGGCTGAGGCCATACACCGCCGTGTCGGAGAGGTTGTCGACGCCGTTCGCGATCAGGGCGCTCGAATCTGCCACGAGACCGCTGACGAAGAAGCCGGCGGCGATCGCGGCGTTAAGCAGCAGGACGAGCCATAGCGTTCCCCGCTCGTCTAACCCCTGCCGGGGTTGAGAAGTCGTCATCCCTAAATATCCCTCGGCGGCGCGGTAACGCCGGTCAACAATTCTGGACTACTCTGCACTGCTGAGCATTTTCAAGGGGCGTGCAAGTCTCTCGACCTACCCCTGGACGACGTGAACCAGAAGCGAGTGAACTACTTCGCCAAAGGTGCGAGGTGTTCACCAGACGCAACCTTACACGTAACCTTTGCCCGCGGCGGCCGACGAGCGTGGCGGTTCGCGTGGCTCCGCGCTCGGCCAGTCCTAAGGCTGCCCCCGTCGTCTCTCCTCACTTTTCCGGAACTTCCCCTTGAGATCCGATTGGCCGTTTCCGCCTTCTGGCGGCCATGTTGAGCGACTCGACGAAGGCCGAGAACGTCATGGCCGCATAGATGTAGCCCTTGGGGACGGAGACGCCGAAGCCGTCCGCGATCAGCACCATGCCGATCATCAGCAGGAAACCCAGCGCCAGCATCACCACCGTGGGATTCTTGCTGATGAAGTTGGCGAGCGGCCCCGCCGCCACCAGCATGAGGGTCACTGCGACGGCGACGGCGACCACCATGATCGGCAGGTGTTCGGTCATGCCCACTGCGGTCAGAATTGAGTCGATCGAGAACACCAAGTCGAGCAGGATAATCTGGAGGATGGCGGCGCCAAAGTTGACTGCAGCCTGCTTGGTGGGGACCAAGACACCCGAGGCCGGACAGGGCTCCATGGTGTGGTGAATCTCCCTGGTCGCCTTCCAGACCAGGAACAGGCCGCCCCCGATGAGGATCAGGTCGCGCCAGGAGAAGTTCAGATCGAAGGGCACGGGCCCCCCGGCGTCGGGCTGCGGGGAGAACGGCAACGAGAACACCGGCGCCGTCAGCCCGACGATCCAGGCAAGCGTGGCCAGCAGCGCCAGGCGCATCCCGAGCGCCAGCCCGATGCCGATCCGCCTTGCGCTGCCGCGCTGATCCTCGGGCAGCTTGTTGGTGAGGATCGAGATGAAGATCAGGTTGTCGATCCCGAGTACGACCTCCATCACGATGAGGGTGACGAGCGCAGCCCAAGCGGCTGGGTCGGAGGCGAGGGCGAGGAGGCTGTCCATAGGGGGTTCCGGGCCGATGTGGCGGGTCTCCTTATCCGCACCCGCTGCGTGCTGTCATCCCGAAGGCGCCCTGGACGATCCTGTCGCGGCGCGCCGAGCGTTCGTCGGGTTCAATTCCCACACATTGCGAATTGATCCGCGTGCTGGCCGCACCGATCCTTCAGATTCGTGTTCCGGCTGACGGTCGTTCGGATAAACATGCACGCGGTGACCGGGCATGGCTTCGAATGGCGTAAACATCAGTATGACCGGCGCCTGTGATGCGCCCGCCGCAATCGGGGCGCCGGCAAGGGGTTGGAGCCCATGATGCGGATGACCATACCAGACGCGGGTTCCGCCCGGCGCAATATAGAGCTGCGGTCCCGACGGATGGGCCAGCGCCTTGGGAACGGGCCCGTAGTAGATACCTGGCGAAAAGAACCGGCCAAGGGATGCGGGTTGCGGCTGAGCAACAGCGGCAAGAGGCGCGATGGCCACAAGGATGGCTAATACGAAACGTCCCATCGCCCCCACTCCTTTGCGAATGCGGGGACCAATCGTTAACACAACCTGTGCGCGCATCCACTCCTCGGCGCTTGCGCAACGAGATTCCAAGCTCGAGCACGTCACCATCCACGGGGCGCAACGGCTCGGAACCCTGTATGGAATCACCAGTGACAAAACCGGCCTGGCGCGCGCCCCTGGCCCTTACCTGGGCGAGAGACCCTGAGATGAGCGGGTTTCATGCCGAGGTCCGCATCGACGCGCCGCCGGAACGCGTTTGGGAGCTGCTGCTCCATTTCGAGGATTACCCCACCTGGACCCGCACACTGGCGCTATCCGGCAAGCTGGAGCTTAAGGCCCCAATCGACTACGTCATCCCACTGACGCGGCGGGCCGGACCGATACGCCGACTCTCTTTCCCGGGCGAGGTGACACGCCTTACGCCGGACCGCAGCCTGGTCTGGTCCTTTGGATGGGGCGGCCTCGTGCGCTTTGAGCTCTGCTTCGAACTCGAGCCCGACGGCAGGGGCACTCGTTTGCGCCACGGGATACAGGCGCAGGGACTGCTAAGCCGGATTGTCGGGGTGCGGCTGGAACGCCTGTTGAAGCGCCCGTTCCAAGGCTTTGTCAATGATGCGCGTCGGCGCCTGGAGGGCCCGGCTGAGCCGAAGCCGAAACCCGTACGGGCCGGCCAATCCAGAGCGCCGCGAACTTACCGCCGCCGAAGAGGGGCCGGCGGCGGTAGGCCCGCGTTCCTCGTCCGGCCCTGATCTAACGCAGTGCGGCGCGGATCCGACGCCGCTCAGCACCAGGCGACTGAATCTACCTTGATCCTCTAGCCGCTACAGGTGGCAGGGTGGACAGCGTGTACAGAAGGACATCGGTGATGCCTCACAGAACCTTTTGCCTAACGCTCAGCTTGACCGTGCTGGCAGTCGACCAATCAACCAAGCTGTTCGCGCGCGCACATCTGGCCGAGCCGATCTCGCTTGGGCCGTTGCTGGACCTGCGCCTCGGCTTCAACACCGGTGTCACCTTCGGCCTGTTCGCCGACGGGGGTGAACTCGGTCGCTGGATCCTCGTCGCCGGCACGGCCGCTGTGGCGCTGTGGCTGGTGACCTGGGTATGGCGCGAGACCCGCTTGGCCATCGCCGCGCCGCTTGCTCTCGTGGCCGGCGGGGCGTTGGGCAATATCCTCGATCGGCTCCGCAGCGGGGCCGTCACCGACTTCATCGACGCCCACATCGGCTCTGCGCATTGGCCAACCTTCAACCTGGCGGATGCCGCCATCGTGATCGGAGCCGGATGGCTGCTCCTCGCCTCGCTCCGCCGTGGCGCGCCTGAGGCCACCAAGGACGCCCCGAACGCTGGAAGCCGCCCGCGCGCCCGAGCCCGCACATGAGCCCCTCCGAGCCCAAGCCGCCCAACGACGCCACTGTCGCCCTTCTGAAGGACCCCTACCGGTTCATCTCCGAACGATGCCGACGCCTTGGGACGGAGGGGTTCGAGACGCACGTGCTCCTCAAGGACACGACCTGCCTCAAAGGTCCCGAGGCCTGCGCCCTCTTCTACGATCCCGAGCGCATCAAGCGGGAAGGGGCTATGCCCTCGCCGATTCGCAAGACGCTGCTCGGCGAAGGGGGCGTGCAGGGTCTTGACGGCGAGGCCCACCGGCACCGCAAGCAGCTGTTCATGGATCTGATGGCCCCGGAGCGCGTCCGAGCGCTCGGCGACCTCGTCGGCGAGGAATGGACGCGCGTGGCCGCACATTGGGCCGCAACGGGCGGGGACATTCGCCTCTACGATGAACTGCACCCGATGCTCACCCGCGCAGTTTGCGCCTGGGCGGAAACGCCACTCGGAGACGGCGATGTTCAACGCCGTGCCCGACAACTCCGGGCCCTGTTCGATGCGGCCGGAGCGCGGAGCCCACGGCATCTATGGTCTCGCCACGCACGCCGCAAAGTGGACCAGTGGCTAAAAGGGGTGATCGAGGCCGTGCGCGAGGGCCGCCACCGGCCGGCGGAGGCCTCGGCCACGTTCTGCATCGCGCAGGCTCGCGATCTCAGCGGAGACCTCCTGCCGGCAGAGGTCGCCGCAGTCGAGCTGGCCAACGTCCTGCGCCCCACCGTGGCCACAGCCGTCTATGTGGTCTTCGTCGCCCTTGCCCTGCACGCCCACCCAGCCGCGGCGCTGGCCGCGCGCGCGAGCCCGGCGGCCCGTCGGGCCTTCCTCCAGGAGGTCCGCCGGTTCTACCCGTTCTTCCCGGCGCTCATCGCGCGGTCGCGACGGTCCTTCACTTGGCGCGGCCTCGCGTTTCCGCAGGACCGGCAAGTGATCTTCGACCTTTACGGGACCAATCACGATCCCCAGGCCTGGGGGGATCCGGAGGCGTTCCGGCCCGAACGGTTTGAGGCGCGCCCGCCCGGTCCGTTCGAATTTGTGCCCCAAGGCGGCGGCGACCATCTGACCGGGCACCGCTGTCCTGGCGAGTGGATCGTGCTTGAGATCATGGACCGCTCCTTCGAAGCGCTCTCCCGTACGATGCGCTACGAGGTCCCCCAGCAGAATCTCGATCTGGACTTCAGGCGATTGCCGGCCTTGCCGCGCAGCGGGTTCATCATGCGCGGCGTGGAACTGACCTGATGGCGATCGGCGGCGCACCGACATGTGGATGGATCGGACTGTGGGATCGGCGATGAGTCAGCCCATCGGACGAGCGGACGACCCCGGCTGGGCGGGCGCGCTGGAGCTGAGCTCGACATGGGCGATCTGGCGCGGCGCCGTGGGCGACGCCGCCGTCCACCGTCATTTCGCCGCCCAGGCCGTACTCGGCGCCGAGCCGCTCACGGTCCAGGATGCCGAGGGACGCGGCGTCTCCGCTCACTGCGTCCTGATCGATCCGCTGACGCCCCATCGCCTGGCGGCGGCGCCTTCGGCCGAACTCATCTTCCTGGAGCCCTCGCGCTACGTGGCGGCGGAGCTGGAAGCCAAGCTGCGGCAAATCCGGCAAACGCGGTCTCTTGCCGTGTTGAGGGGCGCGCCGGGGGAAGAGTTTTGGGCGGGGTGGCTGTCGTCGCCCACGCCTGCGCCCCGGCCACTGGATCCGCGCCTCCAGGCGGCGATGCTTGTGCTCGAGGAGGATCTATCGGAGGGGCCTACGCCCCTCAAGCGGGCGGCCGCCGGCGCGGGCTTGTCTCCTGAGCGCTTCCGCCACCTCTTCGCAGAGGAGGTCGGTTTGCCCTATCGGCGCTTCCTGCTCTGGCGGCGGCTTCGCCTGGCCGCCGAGCATCTCGTGGCTGGCCGTGACGCCACGGTCGCCGCTCATGCTGCGGGTTTCGCCGACGCCGCGCACCTCGCCCGCACCCTCAAGGCCACGTTCGGGGTGACCGCCAGCCAGCTCCACCTCGCGACGGCCAGCGCCTAGGCCGGCGAGCGCCTGGTCTCAGCTGATTTTCCGAAACGGGGCCGCCAGCTGGGCGAGATAGTCCGTCGGATAGTCCGGCTGATCGCCGATGCCGATGTCGTCGGAGCTGAGGCGCTTGCTGCGATCATAGTAGGCCGTGCGCAGAAGATGATCCCACAGACAGGTGAACAGTCCAAAGTTCACGTCGCCGACGCCGGGCCACTTCTGGTGATGGAAACGGTGCACGGGCGCCCACGCCATGACGTAGCGGAGGGGCCCAAGTCGCATGTCGACGTTGGCATGCTGTAGCAGGAGCTGGATCGCGACCGCGAAGGCGAGAAGGAGGCCGACCTGGAGCGGCATGCCGGCCAGGATCAAGGGCGCAGTCCCCGCGAGCGTCTCCACCGCCTGGTGCACAGGATGCTTCATGAGCCCGTTGAAGCCGTACATCCGCTTCACAGAGTGATGGACGGCGTGGAAGCGCCAGAGCCATTGGAACTTGTGGCTGAAGTAATGGCAAAGGGTGATCCCGAGGTCCGCGACTAGGATCGCAAGCACGAGCTGAGCCCAGATCGGCCAGGCGGCCGGCCAGAGGCCCGCGGTCGGCGACAGCAGGGTCAGCACAGGGATCAGCGCTGCGCCGGCGTAGCCGCTGGCTTCGTTGACCAGCGCGTGCAGGACATCGCGGCGGCTATCCCCGCGCGGTCTGTTCCAGATCGGTTCGTAGGGAATGACCCGCTCCACGAGGAACGAAACCGCGCTCGCGGCGCCGAGGAGCGCCAAAGCCACGATCGGGAGAAGGAGCCGCGCCATGCCGAGAGAGAGCTGGATGGAAGTCCTTGGAGGTTCTCTCTCGAGAGAGAGAGAGAGAGCAGAGAGGCCGCCTCGACGGCGCCTTAGTGATCTGAGGGGTGCGCACGCGGGAGGCGCGCGTCGTAATGCAGTTCTTGCGCTTGGGCCAAGAGGGAGAGCGAGGGAGTGAAGAGAGCGAGAGCGAGAG
>CAYQPL010000038.1:21518-24038 GCA_964419395.1 uncultured Phenylobacterium sp.
CCGCGAGCGCGGCGCCGAGGAGCGGTGCGAGCCAGGCCAAGGACCGACCGCTCGCGACGAGCCCCAGCCCTGCGCCGATGAACCCGAACATGAACCCCGGGGCATAGGCCGCCCTCAAAACCCAAAGCATGAAAGCTCCCTCGCTTGCGGTGCGAAAGCTAGGCGACCTTGCAAGCCCGGGCTTGAACGTGGCGGCTGCGCCAGCCGACCTCCCAACAGCCGCTCCGTTCAAGCCAAGGATCTGAGGCGACGTCCCTCTGGACAGCCCACGCCGCAACCGCTCCCGCCCCTCGCGGCTTTGCTCCGGGTGACAGCGGAGGTGAGCACCCGTGACCTCGAACTTCTACGCCATCCACGCGCAAGGCCTGGTGCGGGTGGCCGCCTGCACGCCGCGCCTGGCGGTCGGCGACCCCGGCTTCAACGCCGACGAAACCTTAGCCCTTGCGAAAGATGGCCATGCCCGCGCCGTCGACCTCATGCTCTTCCCCGAGCTGGGGCTGTCCGCCTACGCCATCGACGATCTGCTACTGCAGGACACCTTGGTGCGCCGGGTGGAGCTGGAGCTCGCCCGTCTCGTGGAGGCGAGCGTCGCGCTCGCCCCGGTGCAGATCGTCGGCGCCCCGATCGCGCACAACGGCCGGCTCTACAACTGCGCCGTCGCGATCTCACGAGGGCGGATTCTCGGCGTCATCCCCAAGAGCTTTCTGCCGAACTACCGCGAGTATTACGAGAACCGCTGGTTTGCGCCGGGCGCCGGCGTCGTCGGGCTGCAACTCCAGCTCGCCGGGCAGACAGTGCCGTTCGGGACCGACCTGATCTTCGCGGCGGCCGATCTGCCGGACTTCGTCTTCCACATGGAAATGTGCGAGGACTTCTGGGCGGCGACGCCGCCGTCCACCCAGGCCGCGCTCGCCGGCGCGCTGATCCTCTGCAATCTGTCGGCCTCCAACATCGTGGTCGGCAAGGCCGACGACCGGGCGCTGCTCTGCGCCTCTCAGTCGCTGCGGTGCCAGGCGGCCTATCTTTATTCGGCGGCCGGGCCTGGCGAGAGCACAACCGATCTCGCGTGGGACGGCCAGGCGACGATCCACGAGCTCGGCGTCCTGCTTGCCCAGACCGACCGCTTTCCGGCCAAAGCCCAGATGGCGGTCGCGGACATCGACGTGGAGCGCCTGCGCCTCGAGCGTATGCGCACGCCTACCTTCAACAATGCCGCCACCGCCTCGGGGCATCCCGAGAGGCGCTTTCGCCGGGTCGAATTCGACCACAAGCCGGGTTTCGAGGACGTCGGTCTGATGCGGGCCATCGACCGGTTCCCGTTCGTACCGGACGACCCCGCACGGCTCGACAAGGATTGCTACGAGGCCTTCAATATCCAGGTCCAAGGGCTCGCCAAACGTCTCGACGCCACCGAGTCCAAGCACGTCGTGATCGGCGTCTCAGGCGGCCTGGACTCCACCCACGCCCTCATCGTGGCGGCCAAGGCCTTCGATGCCCTCGGCAAGCCCCGCTCGGACATTCTCGGCTTCACCATGCCGGGCTTCGCAACCAGCGAGGGCACGAAGTCGAACGCCTGGCGACTGATGCGGGCGCTCGGCGTCACCGGGGAAGAGATCGACATCAAGCCGGCCGCACGCCAGCTTCTCACCGACCTCGGTCACCCCTTCGCCGCGGGGGAACCGTTGTACGACGTCACCTTCGAAAACGTCCAGGCCGGGCTGCGGACGGACTACCTGTTCCGGCTCGCCAACCAGCGCGGCGGCTTTGTTCTCGGGACGGGCGACCTGTCGGAGCTGGCGCTCGGCTGGTGCACCTACGGCGTGGGTGACCAGATGAGCCACTACAATGTCAATGGCTCGGTGGCGAAGACGCTGATCCAGCACCTCATCCGCTGGGTCGCCCAGACCCGTCAGTTCGACGTCGCCGCCTCCGAGACCCTGCTGTCGATCCTGGGCACCGAAATTTCGCCGGAGCTGGTGCCCGCCGACGACAGCGGCGCGATCCAAAGCACCCAGGCCAAGATCGGGCCCTACGAACTGCAGGACTTCAATCTCTTCTACGTCACCCGCTATGGGCTGCGGCCCTCGAAGGTCACCTTCCTCGCCTGGCACGCCTGGAAGGACCGCGATGCGGGCCACTGGCCGGCGCATTTCCCGGCCGAGGCGCGCAACGCCTACGACTTGGCCGCCATAAAGCACTGGCTGGGCGTCTTCCTGTTCCGCTTCTTCCAGATCAGCCAGTTCAAGCGCTCGGCGATGCCGAACGGTCCCAAGGTGATCTCGGGCGGCAACCTCTCACCGCGCGGAGACTGGCGCGCCCCGTCGGACGGCTCCGCCCGCATCTGGCTCGACGAGCTGGAGGCGAACGTCCCCTAGGCCCGCGCCGCGGCTTGGGCGCGCCGGCCCGCCGCCCAGAACCCGACCACGACTGCTGTCAGCGTCAGGAGCTGAGCCAGGAGCCCTTCCCAGGTCGGGCCGCCGCCGAGCCCCTCGATGCGGGGCAGGGCGGCCAGGGGCCGCA
>CAYQPL010000039.1:0-8722 GCA_964419395.1 uncultured Phenylobacterium sp.
GATAGCGATGCCGGCCGACGATCGGGAAGCATTCCCGCAAGGATTTGGGGGACAACGGCCGCGACAGTGGTGCACGGATGAAAAACGAGGCGCAGCCTCGGTGTTCGCTTCGGGAGGAAGCCAGATGAGAACGAAGTTTCACGCGCGCTCGGCTCTTGCCATCGTCACGATCGCCAGTGCGATGGTTGCGGGATTACCCCTCGCCAGTTCCGCACAGTCGGGCGGTGCCGCCGCGGCACCGGCCGCCGCCGCGGGAGCGACCGAAGAAGGCACCGGCGCTACCGGCGGCCGGCCGGGTGGCGGCCGGGGGTATGGCCTTGGTGGGGTGGGGCTGGGCCGTGCGTAGGCCTGCGCCCTGCGACTGTTCTATGACGTCCTGGGCCTGGCCGCGCCAGGTGGTCTCGCCGGCGTTGGCGAAGTGCAGCCGGCCGAAGACCGGATCGCCGGCCTGGGCGCCCGCCCAGCGGGGCGCGGCCGCCAGGATGAAGGCGGCCAGGTCGGCGGCGGCGGTGGGCCGGCCGAACTGGTCGTCGACGACCCGCACCGGCGCCTCGCCCGTCGCCAGGCGGCGCATGGTCTTGACGAAGTTCTGGCCGTGGGCCGAGACGACCCAGGAGGTGCGGATCACGCTCGCCCGGGCGCAGGCCGAGAGCACGGCGGCCTCGCCGGCCAGCTTGCTGGCGCCATAGACGTTCAGGGGGCCGGTGGCGTCGCCCTCGAGATAGGGCGCGCCCTTGTCGCCGGCGAAGACATAGTCGGTGGAGATGTGGACCAGGGCGGCGCCCCCTTCGTCGCAGGCCCGGGCCATGGCGCCGGGCGCCTGGGCGTTCACGACGTGGGCGAGGTCGGCCTCGGTCTCGGCCGCATCGACGGCGGTGTAGGCCGCGGCGTTGATCACGAGGTCGGGCCGGTGCGCCGCGACGGCGGCGGCGCAGGCGCGCGGATCGGCGAGATCGGCCTCGGCGCGCGGGAGCACGGTCAGGGCGAGGTCGTGGCCCGGCGCCTGGCGGACCAGTTCGCGGGCGAGCTGTCCGGTCGCCCCGAATTGCAGAATCCGCAGGCTCATCCCTGGGCCAGGCCCAGGCGTTCGGAATGGAAGCCCTTGTCGCGGATCGCCTGCCACCAGTCGCGGTTCTCCACGTACCAGCGCACGGTCTCGGCCAGGCCCTGATCCAGCGGCGTCGACGGCGCCCAGCCGAGCTCGGCTTTCAGCTTGGCCGCGTCGATGGCGTAGCGGAAGTCGTGGCCGGGCCGGTCGGCGACGAAGGCGATCTTCTCCGCATGCGGCGTGTTGGCCGGGGCCACCTTGTCCAGCTCGGCGCAGAGGATCTTCACGATCTCCAGGTTGCGGTGATCGGAGTCGCCGCCGATGCAGTAGGTCTCGCCCAGCCGGCCCTTGCCCAGCACCAGCAGCAGGGCCTCGGCGTGGTCGTCCACGTGCAGCCAGTCGCGCACCTGCCGGCCGTCGCCATAGACGGGGATGGTCTTGCCCTCCATGGCCCGCACGATGACCGTCGGGATCAGTTTCTCGGGAAACTGGAAGGGGCCGTAGTTGTTGGCGCAGTTGGTGATGACCACCGGGAAGCCGTAGGTGCGGCCCCAGGCGCGCACCAGATGGTCGGCGCCGGCCTTGCTGGCCGAATAGGGGGAGTTGGGGTCGTAGGGCGTCTCCTCGGTGAAGGCGCCGTCCTCGCCCAGGGCGCCGAACACCTCGTCGGTGGAGACGTGATGGAAGCGGAAGGCCGCCTTGCAGTCGGCCGAAAGGCCGTTCCAGTAGGCGCGCGCGGCTTCCAGCAGCACCGCCGTGCCCATCACGTTAGAGCGGACGAAGGCCAGCGGGCCGTCGATGGCGCGGTCGTTGTGGCTCTCGGCCGCCAGGTGCATCACCGCGTCGGGCTGGTGGCGCGCGAAGATCTCGGCCATGCGGCCGGCGTCGCAGACGTCGGCCTCCTCGAAGGCGTAGCGCGGCGAATCCGCCACCGAGGCCACGTTTTCCAGGTTGGCGGAGTAGGACAGGACGTCGAGGTTGACCACCTCGTGGCCGTCGGCGACGGCCTTGCGCACAACGGCCGAGCCGATGAAGCCCGCGCCGCCCGTGATCAGAATCTTCATAAGAACCTTCGTCGACGGACCGGCTCTCCTCCGGCCCCCTGGTCTCTCGTGTTACGCCTCATACAGCGAAATGCGGCAGGCTCAAGACGCGCAGGGGGCGGGCCTGCGGCCGCACCCTGTGCTTGTGGCCGCCCGGCCGGGCGCCTAGACTTGCCACAAAGCCCGGCCCGCCAAGGGCCGGCGAAAGGCGCGCTCGGCCGCGCGACGGGGATCAGCAGTGGAAGCGTCGAACGAGGCGGCCGCGCCGGAAGCATCGCCACGGCGGGGCGGCAGGCCCGCGCAGCAGGACCTGACCTCGGGCCCCATCGGCAAGACCCTGATCCTCTTCACCCTGCCGGTGCTGGGGTCCAACGTGCTGCATTCGCTCAACGGCACCGCCAACGCCGCCTGGGTCAGCCACGTCCTGGGGCCGGCGGCGCTGACGGCCACCTCCAACGCCAACAACATCCTCTTCCTCATGCTGGGCGCGGTCTTCGGGATCAGCATGGCGGCCAATCTGATGATCGCCCAGAGCGTCGGGGCCAAGGACCTGGCGCAGGCCAGGACGGTGGTCGGCACCAGCACGCTCTTCTTCCTGGCCCTGTCGCTGGCGGTCGGCCTGGGCGGCTTCCTGCTGACGCCGGCCGTCCTGGACGCCATGGGCACGCCGGCCGACGCGCGGGCCGATGCGATCACCTATCTGCGGGTGATCTTCGCGGCCATGCCGTTCATGTACTTCTTCTCCTTCGTGATGATGGCCATGCGCGGGGCGGGCGACTCCCGCACGCCCTTCTATTTCTCCCTCGCCGCGGTCGCCCTCGACATCGTCCTGAACCCGATCCTGATCACCGGCTTCGGCCCCGCCCCGCGCCTGGGCATCGGCGGGTCGGCGGCGGCCACCCTGATCAGCCAGACGGTCGTGCTCTTCGCCATGATCGCCCACCTCTACAGGACGGGCAGCGTGCTGGTGCTCTCGGCGGAGGAATGGCGGCGGATGCGCCCGGACTTCACCGTGCTCAAGACCCTGGTGGTCAAGGGCCTGCCGATGGCCATGCACATGCTGGTGGTCTCCGGCGCGGCGGTGGTGATGATCAGCTATGTCAACACCTACGGCTCGCAGACCGCGGCGGCCTACGGGGCGGCCCTGCAGCTCTGGACCTATGTGCAGATGCCGGCCATGGCGCTGGGCGCTGCGGTGTCCTCCATGGCCGCCCAGAATGTCGGCGCCGGGCGCATGGACCGGGTGGACCGGGTGGCTGTCCTCGGCGCCCTCTTCGCCGTCGCCTTCACCGGCCTGCCCATCCTGCTGATCTACGCCATCGAGCCGATCGCCCTGCTGCTCTTCCTGCCGCCGGGCAGCGCCTCGACGCCCATCGCCATGCACATCAATTCCATCGTGCTGTGGGGCTTCATTCCCTTCGGCGTCGCCTTCGTCTTCGCCGGCGTGGTGCGGGCCACGGGCGCGGTGATCGCCCCCCTGCTGGCCATGGTGGTCTCCCTGTGGGTGGTGCGCATTCCCTTCGCCCACCTGCTGACGCCCGCCTGGGGCGCCGACGCGGTCTGGTGGAGCTTCCCGCTGGGCAGCTTCGTCACCCTGGTGCTGGCCGGCGGCTACTATCTGTGGGGCGGCTGGCGGTCCTCCAGCCTGATGCCGCCCGGCCCCCGCGGGGCGGCCCCCGACACGGGCCAGGGCGCCCCGGCCGTGGCCCCGGCGACGGGGGATTGAGGGCCGTACGGCTTGGGGTTCAGCGCGACGCCAGGCCCCCGAGCCGCTTCCTCCTCAGCGCGTCATGCCCGGGCGCGTCCTGGGCATCCCTGCCGAAGGCGGCCGTAAGCTTCGCGAGGGATTCCCGGCACAAGGCCGGGAATGACGAGTTGATATAACGGCTTATACGAAACGGCTTGGCCCCGTTGCGTCGCGCGAACGCTCGTTTGATAATGAGCTTGAGCCGCCGAGCGCGGCTTCAAAGTTTTGAATTTCCGGTATGTCCGGTGCGCCGAAACATACCGAATTTCCGAAAGCAGGGCGTCGACGCTGCCGCGGGCGCATCAAGGAGGACGACATGGCATGGGATTTCGAGACCGACCCTGAATTCCAGAAGAAGCTCGACTGGATCGAAGCGTTCATGCGCGAGGAGGTCGAGCCGCTCAGCCATCTCGGCATGGCCGCCCACGGGCCGCTCGGCCGCGAGAAGTTCATCAAGCCGCTGCAGCAGAAGGTGAAGGACCAGGGCCTGTGGGCCTGCCACCTCGGCCCCGAGCTCGGCGGCCAGGGCTATGGGCAGCTCAAGCTCGCCCTGATGAACGAGAAGCTGGGCCGCAACTCCCTCGCGCCCACCGTCTTCGGCTGCCAGGCCCCCGACACCGGCAACGCCGAGATCATCGCCCACTACGGCACCCAGGCGCAGAAGGACCGCTGGCTGCAGCCCCTGCTGAACGGCGAGATCCGCTCGGCCTTCTCCATGTCCGAGCCCACCGGCGGCTCCGACCCGCTGACCTTCCAGACCCGCGCCGTGCAGGACGGCCAGGACTGGATCATCAACGGCGAGAAGTGGTTCTCCACCAACGCCCGTTATTCCAAGCTGCTGGTGGTCTACGCCATCACCGATCCGGACGCGAAGGACCCCTACAGGCGGACCTCGATCTTCCTGGTGCCCACCGACACCCCCGGCGTGGAGATCATCCGCAACGTGGCCGTCGGCGGCGGCGGCGAGATCGGCGGCGGCACCGAGGGCTATGTCCGCTACAACAACGTCCGCGTGGGCCCCGAGGCCCGGCTGGGCGACCGCGGCGCGGCCTTCGTCATCGCCCAGGTCCGCCTGGGCGGCGGCCGGGTCCACCACGCCATGCGCACCGTCGGCGCCTGCCGCCATGCGCTCGACCTGATGTGCCAGCGGGCCGTCTCGCGCACCACCCGCGACGGGCGGCTGTCGGACCTGCAGATGGTGCAGGAGCAGATCGCCGATTCCTGGATCGCGGTGGAGAGCTTCCGCCTGCTGGTCCTGCGCACCGCCTGGCTGATCGACAAGCACAAGGACTACCAGAAGGTCCGCAAGGACATCGCCGCCATCAAGGTGGCCATGCCCAAGGTCTATAACGACGTGGCCACCAAGGCCGCCCACCTGCACGGCGCGCTCGGCGTCTCCAACGAAATGCCCTTCATGCGCATGGTCACCTCCTCGCTGGTCATGGGCATCGCCGACGGGCCGACCGAGGTGCACAAGGTCACCCTGGCCAAGCAGCTCCTCAAGGACTACCGGCCCGAGAACGACCTCTTCCCGAGCTACCACATCCCGCGCCTGCAGGAGGAGGCCAAGGCCAAGTACGCCAAGGAGCTGGAGGAGCTGAAGGAAGGCTACGCGAGGCTCAAGGCCGACCGGGCCAAGGAAGAGGCCTGACCGCCTGACGGGCGCCGCAGGCGCCAGGACAGAGAACCACAACGGTCACGAAGAGCACCAGGTCGCTGCGGCCTCTTCGTGTCCTTTGTGCTCTTTGTGGTTCAAGATTTCCGGCGCTGCGCGCCGGCGTCGGGCTTGCCTCTGGCCCGCGGCTCGGCTTTCTGGGGCCAAGGCCTCCGAGAAGGCCAATCCCTCCCAGGACCCCAGGAATCCTATGACCGACACCACCGCCAAGCCCTGGCCCGTCGTTTCCATCCAGGACGCCCACGCCCAGCTGACCGCGCCCGGACAGCGCTTCGAGCTGGACGAGGCGGTGATCGACGGCGTGCCGACCAAGGTGTGGAAGAACGCCCCGCCCACCCTGCGCGACGTGCTGCTGAACGGCCGCGCCTTCGGCGAGCGCGAATTCCTGGTCTATGAGGACGACCGCGCCACCTTCGAGGCCTTCACCCGCGCGGTGATCGCCCTCGCCCACCGGCTGCAGGCCGACGGGGTGGGCAAGGGCGACCGCGTGGCCGTGGTCATGCGCAACCTGCCCGAATGGCCCGTGGCCTTCTTCGCCGCGGCCATCGTCGGCGCCGTGGTCACGCCGCTCAACGCCTGGTGGACGGGGCCGGAGCTGGAGTTCGGCCTGGCCGATTCCGGCGCCAAGGTCGCCTTGGTCGACGACGAGCGGCTGGAGCGGATCCTCGAACATCTCGACGCCTGTCCGGGCCTGTCGCGCGTCTATGTCACCCGCGCGGCCGACCTGCCGGACGACCGGCGGCTCGCCCGCCTCGAGGACGTCATCGGCCCGGTGAACGGCTGGGCGAGCCTGCCCGACGCCGCCCTGCCGCAGGTCGATCTCGCCCCCGACGACGTGGCGACCATCTTCTACACCTCCGGCACGACGGGTAGGCCGAAAGGCGCGCTCGGCACCCACCGCAACCTGACGGCCAACATCATGGCCAGCGCCTGCGCGGCGGCCCGCGGCTTCCTGCGGCGCGGGGAACCCATCCCCGAGCAGGACCCGCACAAGCTGCCCCAGCGCGTCTATCTGCTGGTGGTGCCGATGTTCCATGTCACCGGCTGCAACGCGACCCTGTCGCCGGCTCTCAACTCCGGCGCCAAGCTCGTCCTGATGCGCAAGTGGGAGCCGGTGGAGGCGATGGGCCTGATCGAGCGCGAGCGCGTCACCAACACCGGCGGCGTGCCGACCATCGCCTGGCAGTTGATCGAGCATCCGGCCCGCAAGGACTTCGACCTGTCCTCTCTGACCACCGTGGCCTATGGCGGCGCGCCCTCGGCGCCCGACCTGGTGCGCAAGATCGTCGAGACCTTCCCGGGCTCGGCGCCGTCCAACGGCTGGGGCATGACCGAGACCTCGGCCACCTGCACCACCAATATCGGCAAGGACTACGAGCACCGCCCCGACAGCTGCGGCGTCGCCCCGCCGCCGTGCGAGCTGAAGATCGTCGATCCCGCCGACGGCGTCACCGAACTGCCGCCCGGCCGGGTGGGCGAGCTGTGGGCCAAGGGCCCCAACATCGTCAAAGGCTACTGGAACCGGCCCGAAGCCACCGCCGAGACCTTCAAGGACGGCTGGGTGCGCACCGGCGACCTGGCGCGGCTGGACGAGGAGGGCTTCTGCTTCATCGTCGACCGGGCCAAGGACATGCTGATCCGTGGCGGCGAGAACATCTACTGCGTCGAGGTGGAGAACGTCCTCTACGACCATCCCGACGTGATGGACGCCGCCCTGATCGGCCTGCCCCACCGCACGCTGGGCGAAGAGCCGGCCGCCGTGGTCCACCTGAAGCCCGGCGGAACCGCCACCGAGGACGAGCTGCGCGCCTTCGTCCGCGAGCGGCTGGCGGCCTTCAAAGTGCCGGTGAAGGTCGCCTTCTGGCCCGAGACCCTGCCGCGCAACGCCAACGGCAAGATCATGAAGAACGAGCTGAAGGTCGCCTTCGAAGAGCCTGCGGCGAGCTGAGCCATTGGTGGGGGCGGGCGGGCGCCCTAAATGGCGGGCAGAGTTCCGGCGCGAACCGAAGGTGCCTAAAGATGACCACACCGCCCCGCCCGGCCAATGCGCCGGTCCCCGTCGCCGTCGAGGCGGCGGACTCCCTCCAGGGCGCCATCTCGCCCATCGAGGACATCATCGAGGACGCCCGCAACGGGCGGCCCTACATCCTGGTCGACGCCGAGGACCGGGAGAACGAGGGCGACGTCATCATCCCGGCCCAGTTCGCCACGCCGGACCAGATCAACTTCATGGCCCGGCACGCCCGCGGCCTGATCTGCCTGTCGATCACGGCGGAGCGGGCGCGGGCCCTTCGGCTGCCGCCGATGACGGCCGACAACGCCTCGGGCCACGGCACGGCCTTCACCGTCTCCATCGAGGCGCGCGAGGGCGTGACCACGGGCATCTCGGCCCACGACCGCGCCCACACCATCGCCGTGGCGGTGGACCCCACCAAGGGCCCAGACGACCTCGTCTCGCCGGGCCATGTCTTCCCGCTGGTGGCCAAGGCGGGCGGCGTGCTGGTCCGGGCCGGCCACACGGAAGCCGCCGTCGACATCTCCCGCCTCGCGGGGCTGAACCCGGCCGGGGTGATCTGCGAGATCATGAAGGACGACGGGACCATGGCCCGCCTGCCGGACCTGGTCGGCTTCGCCCAGGCCCATGGGCTGAAGATCGGCACCATCGCCGACCTGATCGCCTATCGCCGCCGCACCGAGCGGCAGGTGGAACGCGTGCTGGAGACGCCCTTCGAGAGCGCCCACGGCGGCCGTTTCCGGATGATCGTCTACCGCAACATCCTCGACCGCACGGAACACGTGGTGCTGACCCGCGGCCGGATCGAGCCGGACCGGCCGACCCTGGTGCGCATGCATCGGGTGGACTTCGCCGCCGACGTGCTGGGGCAGGCCGGCGGGCGGAAGGACCTGGCGCCGCGGGCGCTGGAGGCGCTGGCCGCCCACGACGGCGCGGCGGTGGGCGTCTTCATCCGCGATTCCGACCCGGCCTGGCTGTCCAACCGCCATGGCGGCGAGGCGGAGCCGCGGGAGGCCGACGTCCTGCGCGACTACGGCGTCGGCGCCCAGATCCTGCTGGACCTGGGGGTGCGGGATATCGAGCTGCTGACCAATTCCCAGACCGTGTTGCCGGGCTTCGCCGGCTATGGCCTGCGCATCCTCGGGCGCCGCGCCCTGGCCTGAGGCGGCCAACCCCCTCGGGCCCTCCGGGCCAC
>CAYQPL010000039.1:8732-16062 GCA_964419395.1 uncultured Phenylobacterium sp.
CCCCTCTGGGAGGGGGAGGATCTGCTCAGCGGATTTGGCAAGCGCGGCGCGAAAGATGCTCCCCCTTCCAGGGGGAGCTGCCGCCGGAGGCGGCTGAGGGGGCCTTCGGCCTCAGGCCACCGGCGCGGCCGGGGGTTCGCCGTGGCGGACCTCGGCGCCCTTGAAGGAGCGGGTTTCGGGCTTGGGCAGGCCGTTCTTCTCGAACTCGGCCTTGAGCTCCTCCTTGCGCGCCTTCATGCGCTCGCCGAGCTCGGCCATGTCCACGTCGGTCCGGCGGCACTGGGCGAACATGCCCTCCTTGGGCTGCTCCTCCTCCTTGACGTGGTGCTTGATCTCCTCCGAGAGCACCGAGACCTTGGCGTCGTAGAAGGCGTCGTCCGGATCGCCCTGCATCAGTTCGGCCATCAGCACCTTGGCGCCGTCGTGCTCCACATAGCCCTCGTCGAGGATGTCGTCTTCGATCTTGCCCCGGAAGGTGGGATAGAAGATCTCCTCCTCGATGATGGTGTGCACCGTCAGCTCGGTGCAGATCTGCGCCACCAGCTTGGCCTTCTTGGCCTTGGTGGTGGCCTTCTCGAACTGCTCGAACAGGTCCTCCACCTCGCGGTGATCGGCCTTCAGCAGCATGATCGCGTCGGTCTTCTCGGACTTCGCCATGTGGTGTCTCCCAGTTGGGTGTCGTCTCGACCCGAAAACGCCGCTGTGGAGGTTTGGATGCTCGGTCGGCTAGATGACTCCCCGGCCCTCGGCATTGCCAAGCCGGCGTTGTTTCAGCCAATCTGAGCCGAAGCGGCGCCGACCATTTCGACCGCGCCCGCCCTGGACCATTTTCACGCGGCTCCGCCGCCGCCCACCATTTCGATCGCCATCCCTTTTCGAGACCCATTCCATGACCGAGATCATCGTCCCGCGGCAGTTCCGCGGCCCCCCGATCACCGCCAATGGCGGCTATATCTGCGGCGTCCTGGCCAAGGCCGTGGGCGGCAAGGGCAGCGCCATGCTGCGCTCGGGCGTGCCGCTCGACACGCCGGTGCGGCTGGAGGAGGACGGGGCCGGCGGGGTCTCGGCCCTGGGCGCCGAGGGTCAGGTCCTGGGCGTGGCCAAGCCGGCGTCGGACGATCAGATCCCGGTCCCGCCGCCCTCGCCCGGCGTCGCGGCCGCGCGCCTGGCCGCGGCCGCCTCGCCCTTCGCCAGCCGCTCCCTGCACCGCGGCTGCTTCTCCTGCTGCGTCGAGCGCGAGCAGGGCGAGGGCCTGGGGGTGCATGTGGGCCAGCTGCCGGGCGCCGAGCCGGGGGTGTGCGTGGGGCTGTGGACGCCGCACGCCAACTTCGCCGACGCCGACGGGACCCTGCCCGACGAGATCACCTGGGCGGCGCTCGACTGCTCGGGCTCCATGGCCTGGTGGATCAAGACCGGCTCGCCGGTGGGCCTGCTGGGCACCATGGCCGGCGAGGTGCTGGAAAAGCCCCGGGCCGGCGAGACCTACGTCGTCATGGCCTGGGCGCGCGAGAACGAGGGGCGCAAGTTCTTCTCCGGCGTCGCCCTCCATGACGCCGCCGGCAAGGTTGTGGCGCAGAGCGGGCAGATCTGGATCGGCCGCCCGCCCGGCGCGCCGGCGCCTGCGCCCCTGACCTCCGCCGCGGCGGGCTGACCCCGCCGCCTCACCAGGACGTGCGGGCGCCCGTTCTGCGCGAAGCATTCCCTTTCCCGCAGAACGGGCCTATACGGAATATCGAACACCGCCCGGCCGAAAGGCCGGGCGCCGTCGTTTCTGGAGTACGGCCATGACCGACATCTTGATGCCCAAGGCGACCGCCGTCTGGCTGGTCGACAACACCTCGCTCACCTTCGAGCAGATCGCCGACTTCTGCGGCCTCCATCCCCTCGAGGTGCGCGGCATCGCCGACGGCGAGGTGGCGCGCGACATCCGCGGCGCCGATCCCATCGCCAACGGCCAGCTCTCCCGCGAGGAGCTTGACGCCGCGCAGAAGAACGCCGCCTATCGCATGAAGGCGCAGAAGCGCCGCCACGCCGAGCTGCTCAAGCCGACCAAGCCGGCGCCGCGCTACACGCCGGTCTCGCGCCGCCAGGACCGGCCCGACGCCATCGCCTGGTTCCTGCGCAACCACCCCGAGGTGCCGGACAGCCAGATCGCCCGCCTGCTGGGCACCACCAAGGCGACGATCGACCAGATCCGCAACCGCACCCACTGGAATTCGGCCAACATCAAGCCCGTCGATCCGGTGACGCTTGGCCTCGCCACCCAGCTGGAGCTGGACGCGGTGGTGCGCAAGGCGGCCGAGAAGAAGGCCAAGGACGACGCCAAGCTGAAGGCCGAAGGGGGCGAAGGTCCCTCCCTGCGCCCGGCCTCGGAGACCGGCGCCTTCGTCGAGGAGTCCGACCAGCCCGGCTATGAGGGCGCCGAACGGGCGCCCGAGGCGGGGGTCGAGGCCGACGAGGACTGAGCGTCCACGTCGCCTGCCGCAAAGAGAAAGGCCCGCGCGTCGCGCGGGCCTTGTGCGTTTGGGGGACCTAGTGGGTCGAACGCCTCAGCGTCTCCATCTCTTCCTTGAGGCGCAGCTTCCGCCGCTTCATTTCCTGGACCCGGAAATCGCTTCCGGCGGGGCTTCGCATTTCGTCCTGGATCGCCTTTTCCAGAGTCTCGTGGCGGGATCCCAGCTCGCGGATGCGGGCTTCGACGGCCATAGGTACGCCTCCTCTGTGTTATGGACGCGACAACTGAACACCCCCTTCGCGGAGGTGTCAGATCAAATATGATTGCGTCGTGGTTGGCCCGCGGTTAGCGCCGGGCGATTGTGCGGAGGGTGAGGCGGAATGTCGCAAAACGGCCAGGCGCCCGGCGAGCGCCCCCGCCTCGTCATCGGCCTGACCGGCGCCAGCGGCGTGGCCTATGGCCTGCGCGCCCTCGACGCCTGCCGCGACCTGGGGGTCGAGAGCCACCTGGTGCTCAGCCGTTCGGCCGCCCTGACCCTGGCCCAGGAGGCGGAGCTGACCCCGGCCGAGGTCAACGCCCGCGCCGATGTCGCCTATCGCGCCGGCGACGTCGGCGCCGCCATCGCCTCGGGCTCCTTCCCGACGCTGGGCATGCTCGTCGCCCCCTGCTCGGTGCGCACCATGAGCGAGATCGCCACCGGCGTGACCTCCTCCCTGCTGACGCGGGCCGCCGACGTGACGCTGAAGGAGCGCCGGCCGCTGGTCCTGATGGTGCGCGAGACGCCGCTGCACCTGGGCCACCTGCGCACCCTGGTGAAGCTCGCCGAAATGGGCGCGGTGATCGCCCCGCCCCTGCCGGCCTTCTACGCCAAGCCGCAGTCGATCGAGGCGATGGTGGATCAGTCCGTGGGCCGCAGCCTCGACCTCTTCGGCCTCGCCTGGCGGCCGGTGAAGCGCTGGGGCCGCGACGTGGGGCCGATCCAGGGCGAGGACTGAGGAGAACGGGCGCCATGGGAATCTGGGACTGGGCGCTGGCCGTCTACGGCCAGGACGGCGTCGGCGAGGCGGCCCTGAGGCTGCAGGACGCCCATGGGCAGAACGTGCCCTTCCTGCTCTGGGCGGTCTATGCCGAGGTCCGCGATCCGGCCCGCCTGTCGCAGGGCGCCGACCTCGCCCGCCGGTGGGAGGCCGCCGCGGTGCGACCCCTGCGGGCTGCGCGCCGGGCGCTGAAGCCGCCCCTGCCGGGGATCGGCGACGGCGACCGCGAGGAGCTGCGCGCCGACGTCAAGGCCGCCGAACTCCATGCCGAGCGCATCCTGCTGGAGGCCCTGGAGCGCCTGTCCGGGGGGGCGGGCGACGGGGCCTCCACCCTCGAGGCGCTGAAGGCGGCCAGCCGCGCCTTCGGGCCTGCGGCCCCCGACGAGGCCCTGGCCGCGCTGGCCGGCGCGCTGCGGCAGGCGGGGACATAAGGCCGCCTTTACCCGTCTGACGCAAAACCGGAAGATGTTGCGCATCTTGGCAGCGGCGCCGGGGCGGGGGCTTTCAATGAACGATTTCGGACCTGGCGAGAGCCCCGATCCGGAGGAGGTGCTGCGGGCCCGCCTGGCGGAGGCCCGGCAGGAGCACGCCGACCTCGACGTGGCGGTGCAGGCCCTCGCCGCCATGCCGACGCCCAATCTCGCCGTGCTGGGGCGGTTCAAGCGCAAGAAGCTGGTCCTGAAGGACGAGATCGCCCAACTGGAAGACCAGCTCACACCCGACATCATCGCCTGAGCCGCCATCGCCTGAGTGGCGCGCGCGGCGGGGGGACCGTCAGGCCGCCTTCTTGGCCTTCTTCTTCTTCTTTTCGCCCTTGGCCTTCTTGGGCTTGTCGGCCCGCGCCTTGTCGGCGGCCTTCTCGGCCTTGGGCGCCTTGGTCTCGACGACCGGCTCGCCCGCCTCGCCGGCCCGGACGAGCTGGCGCAGCTGGGCGACGAAGGCGTCGCGCTTGGAGCCGCCGATCAGGCCCAGGACGCGGGCGTCGGCCGCCGCCATGCGCGGCCGGGCCTCGGCCAGGGCGGCGCGGCCCTCGTCGGTCAGGCGCACGGCGTTGGCCCGGGCGTCGGCGGCCGACCGCTCCCGCGCCAGCAGGCCCTTGGCGATCATGCGGGCGGCCATGTCGGCCAGGGTCGAGCGGTCGATGCCGGTGGCCCGCACAAGGTCGGTCTGGGTCAGGCCCTCCTGGGCCTCGACGGCGGCCAGGACGGCGTACTGCCTCTGGGTCAGCGGATTGTCCCCGAAGGCCTCGGCGTAGATGTCGAGGGAGACCTGCAGGGCGCGGTGCAGGAGGTGGCTCGGCGAATCGTCCAGCGCGCCGCCCGCGCCCGCCGGTTCGGCGACCTGGTCGCTCTTGGCCTTGGCCATGGGCCAGCCCTCCCGCCTGCCGGTTCACGTCGCGGGGAGACTACAATCCTTCTGCGTCGCTTTGACGACGGAACATCCGTGGGCGGCCGGTCGCCGCGGCGCCTGCTCAGTCGGCGGGCGGCGGCGGCGGGGCGGCGGCCTGGCGCATGTACTTCATCATCATCGGCGCCTGGGCGAAGGAGAAGACCAGCCCCAGGATCATCAGGCCGGGCATGCGGAACAGCACCCAGACCTCGTCGGGCTGGGTGCGCCAGACCACCTCGTTCAGCGCCGCGATGGCCAGGAAGTAGAGGCCGTAGTTCAGGGTCAGCCTGCGCCAGCCCTCGTCGGCCATGGCCAGCGCCGAGCCGATCATCATCTTCAGCGGGCTCTTGCCCACGGCCAGCGCCCCCAGCAGCACGCCGCCGAAGAGGCCGTTCATGACCGTCGGCTTGATCTTCACGAAGGTCTCGTCGTGGAAGACGAGGGTGAGCCCGCCGAAGAACAGGGCCGCGCCGCCGGAGATGGCGGGAATGGGGGCGATGCGCCGTTCCAGGACGAGGCCGATCAGCAGGGCGATCGCCGAGCCGCCCACCAGCCACCAGGTCGCCGCCACCATGTCGCGGCCGGTGAAGACGAAGAAGCCGATCAGGAAGGCGATCAGCCCGCCCCAGTCGACCAGGACGCGGACCGCGCGGTGCGCGCCGGGGGAAAGCCTCATTGGTCCTCCAGTCCGACCAGGGAACGGGCGAAGGCGCGCGGGTCGAAGGGCTGCAGGTCGTCCACCCCCTCGCCGACGCCGATCAGCTTGATGGGGCTGTCGGAGGCCTGGGCCACCGGCACCAGCACGCCGCCGCGGGCGGTGCCGTCCAGCTTGGTCATGACGATGCCCGAGACGCCGATCTGGTTGCCGAAGATGTTCTCCTGGGCCAGCGCGTTGCGGCCCACCGTGGCGTCCAGCACCAGCAGGGTCTCGTGCGGGGCTTCGGGATCGATCTTCTTCAGCACCCGGTTGATCTTCAGCAGCTCCTCCATCAGGCCGGCCTTGTTCTGCAGGCGGCCGGCGGTGTCGATGAGGACCACGTCATAGGCCTCGGCGCGGGCGCGCTCATAGGCGTCGAAGGCCAGGCCTGCGGCGTCGGAGCCCGTGGGGCGCGACATGAAGTCGGCGCCGGCGCGCTGCGCCCAGACCGACAGCTGCTCGACGGCGGCGGCGCGGAAGGTGTCGCCGGCCACCACCAGCACCTTGGCGCCGCGGCGGGTCAGATCGACGGCGATCTTGCCGAGCGTGGTCGTCTTGCCCGACCCGTTCACGCCGATGAAGAGGACGACATAGGGCCTGGGTCCCGACAGGGGTTCGAAGTCGCCCCGCCGGGGCGCCAGTTCGTCGCCGATGGCGCGGGCCAGGGCCTCCTTGATCTCGAGCTCGTCGACGCTCTTGCCGAAGCGCTCGGCGGCGAAGGCCTCCGTGATCCTGGCGGCCGAGCGGGGCCCGAGATCGGCCTCGATCAGCATCTCCTCCAGTTCGTCCAGCTTGGCCTGGTCGAGGGGCTGCTTGACGAAGCTGGAGACCACCTGCTCGGACATCTGCCGCGACGAGCGCGACAGGCCATCGGTCAGGCGCTGAAACCAGCCTTTCTTCTGTTCCGTCATGGCTGGCGTTCTAGCGGCGGCCGCAGCCTTTGTCGCGGTCTTCTCGGCGTGGGCCGGCCTTGCCCACGGCCCCAAAGCGGCGGCAGAGATAGGCCCTGCGCAGGAGGGCGCCATGGACGGGCTCGACGCCACCTTCATCTGGCTGGACTACGCCGCGGTCTTCGTCTTCGGGGCCTCCGGCGCGCTGGCCGCGGCGCGGCGCAAGCACGACATCGTCACCTTCACCTTCTTCGCCGCCGTCACCGGGGTGGGCGGCGGCACCCTGCGCGACCTGCTGATCGACGCGCCTGTCTTCTGGGTGGTGCGGCCGCAGTACCTGCTGGCGGCGCTGGCGGCGGCGCTCGCCGTCTGGGTGTTCGGCGCCGGCAAGGCGCGGCTCGCCGTCCTCGGCTGGCGCGACGCCCTGGGCCTGGCCGCCTACGCCATCGTCGGCGCGGCCAAGGCCCTGGCCTTCGGCGTTCCCGCCGGCGCGGCGGTGGTGATGGGCGTGCTGACGGCGACCTTCGGCGGCGTGCTGCGCGACGTCCTGGCCGAGGAGCCGTCCGTGCTGCTGAAGCGGGAGATCTACGTCTCGGCCGCCCTCGTCGGCGCAGCCGTCTTCGTCGCCGCCCAGGCGCTCGGCCTGCCCGAGCTGCCGGCCAGCCTCGGCGGCTTCCTGGCGGCCTTCACCATCCGCGCCGGCGCCATCGTCTTCGGCTGGTCCCTCCCGGGTTTCCCGGGCCGCACGCCCGCGGACGAGGAGGGGTAGGGGCGGCCCTGACTTCCTCAGCCGCCTTCGGCGCCCGCTCCCCCAGAGGGGGAGCCTCTAGCTCTGAGCGCGCCACAATCGCTGCGCAGCTCC
>CAYQPL010000039.1:16072-22038 GCA_964419395.1 uncultured Phenylobacterium sp.
CCCCCCCTTCGGGGGGGGGGGGGGGCGTGCGGGGCGGCGCCGCCCCCCTGCGGCCTATTCCGCCGCCAGGCGCGACGGCGTGACCGCGCGGGCCTTGCCGCCGTCATGCCCGACGATGGCGAGCGGGGCGATCTGGCCGACCTGCGCCTCGCCCTCGAAGACGATCTCGGTGAAGTCCGGGGCGCGGGCGAGGCCCGGCCGCTCGACCAGGGCCTGGACGGTGCGGCCCATCTGGCGGGCCAGGTGGCGGGAAAGCGCAGCCTGCCCGGCCTCGCGCAGGGCCGCGGCGCGGGCCTTCACCACGCTGCGCGGCAGCTGCGGCATGCGGGCGGCCGGCGTGCCGGGTCGGGGGCTGAAGGGGAAGACGTGCAGAAAGGCGAGCCCCGCCTCTTCCACCAGCCTCAGCGTGTTGGCGAACATCGCCTCGGTCTCGGTGGGGAAGCCCGCGATCAGATCGGCGCCGAAGGCGACATCGGCGCGCACGGCGCGCACCTCGGCGACCAGGTTCAGCGCATCGGCGCGGCTGTGGCGGCGCTTCATGCGCTTGAGGATCATGTCGTCGCCCGCCTGCAGGGACAGGTGCAGATAGGGGGCGAGCCGTTCCTCCTCGGCGAAGAGGCGCAGGAGATCGCGGTCGATCTCGGCCGCATCGATGGAGGACAGCCGCAGGCGCGGCAGGCCCGGAACGAGCTTCAGGATGCGCCCGACGAGCTGGCCGAGGGTCGGCTCGCCCGGCAGGTCGGCGCCCCAGCTGGTCACGTCGACGCCGGTCAGCACCACCTCGCGATAACCCTCGGCGGCCAGGCGGCGGACCTGCGCGACCACCTCGCCGGCCGGGGCGGAGCGGGAGTTTCCGCGGCCATAGGGGATGATGCAGAAGGTGCAGCGGTGGTCGCAGCCGTTCTGGACCTCCACATAGGCCCGCGCCCGGTCCTTCAGCCCGTCGATCAGATGGCCGGCGGTCTCGCGCACGCTCATGATGTCGTTGACGCGGACCTTGCCCTCCGCAGGCTGGTCAGCATAGGCGCCCGCCGCGCTCTTCTCGGCGTTGCCCAGGACCAGGTCGACCTCGTCCATGGCGGCGAAGGCGGCGGGGTCGATCTGGGCCGCGCAGCCGGTGACGATCACCCTGGCCCCGGGACGTTCGCGGCGGGCCTTGCGGATCGCCTGGCGGGCCTGGCGCACGGCCTCGTTCGTCACCGCGCAGGTGTTGAAGACGATGGCGTCGGAGAGGCCGTCCTCTGCCGCCCGCGCGCGGATGACCTCGCTCTCATAGGCGTTGAGCCGGCACCCGAAGGTGACGATGTCGACGCCGTCCTCGACGGTCTTGGCGCCGCCCCCGCTCATGGCAGCACGCCGGTGAAGTCGACGCTGGCGGGGCCGGTCATGATCACGTGGCTGTCGCTCTCGCGCCACTCGATGGTGAGGTCGCCGCCGTCCAGCTCGAGCCGCGCCTTGCGATCCGTCAGGCCGCGCCGGGCGCAGGCGACGAGCGCGGCGCAGGCGCCGGTGCCGCAGGCCTTCGTCAGGCCGGCGCCGCGCTCCCAGACCCGCAGGCGGATATGGTCGCGGGCCTTCACCTGCGCGAAGCCGACATTGACGCCTTCGGGGAACAGGCGGTGATGCTCGATCATCGGGCCGACCTCGCGCACCGGGGCGGTCTCGATGTCGTCGACGAAGAAGACGACGTGCGGATTGCCCATGGAGACGGCGCCCGGCGTATGCAGCAGGGGCGCGTCGATGGGGCCGACCTGCAGCTCGATGCCGCGGGTGTCCATCGGCTCCTCGAGGGGAATCTGGTCCCAGTCCAGTCCCGGCTCCCCCATATCGACGGAAACCAGGCGATCGCCGGCCCGGCGGGTGTGCAGGGTGCGCTCGCCCACCTCCAGCACGGCGTCGTCGCGGCCCGTGGCCTCCATGACCAGCCAGCCCACGCAGCGCGAGCCGTTGCCGCAGGCGCCCACCTCCTCGCCGTCGGCGTTCCAGAAGCGCACGCGGACATCGGCGCCGTTGATCGAGGGCTCGATCGAGACGAGCTGGTCGCAGCCGATCCCGCGCTCGCGATCGGCGATCGCGCGCACCTCCTCCGCGCTGGGCGCGAAGGGGGTCTCCCGGGCCTCGACCACGACGAAATCGTTGCCGAGCCCGTTCATCTTCAGGAACGGACGGCTCATGGCGCGCGACATATAGGCGAGAGCGGTTGCAAAATCATCATGCGCGCGCGGCCGGGGGAAGACAGATCCTGCCCCGGCGATCTAGGAATGGCGGCATGAAAGCTGTGCTGCCCGCGCTCTGCGCCGCCATCCTCTTCCCCGCCGCCGTCCAGGCCGCCGAGCCGGTTCTGCCGACGGTCGACGGTCCCGATCCCTTCCAGTGGCTGGAAGAGGTGGACGGTCCCCGGGCGCTCGCCTGGGTGAAGGGGCAGAACGAAAAGGCGCTGGCGCGCCTCACCGGCGATCCGCGCTACCCGCAGCTGCTGGCTGAGGCCCGCGCCATCTTCACCGCCGAAGACCGCATCGCCACGCCGCGTTTCCGGGCGGGCGGGATCGACAATCTCTGGCAGGACGCGGCCCACCCCCACGGCCTGTGGCGTCACGCCAGCCGCGAAAGCTACCTGGCCGGCCGCCCCGACTGGCGCGTCCTGATCGATGTCGATGCGCTGGGCAGGGCCGAGGGCCGCAACTGGTTCTTCCACGGCGCCGACTGCCGCAGGCCCGACGAGGCCGTCTGCCTGGTCGACCTGTCCGACGGCGGCGGCGACGCCGTCGAGGTCCGCGAGTTCGACACGCGGACGGCCGCCTTCGTCGATGGCGGCTTCCGCCTGCCCGAGGGCAAGCAGAGTGCGGCCTGGCTCGACGCCGACACCCTGCTGGTGGCCCGCGAATGGACGCCGGGCGAGGTGACGGAGTCCGGCTATGCCTATGTGCTCAAGGAGCTGAAGCGGGACGGCGCGGCCCGCGAGCTCTTCCGCGGCGAGGCCACCGACGTCTCGGTCTCGCCCATCGTCCTGCGCGGCGCGGATGGCCAGGCCGAGGCGGTGATCGCCAACCGCGGGATCACCTTCTACGAAAGCGACTTCATGCTGCTGACGCCGGAGGGCCCGCAGCGCATCCCCCTGCCGAAGAAGGCGGCCTATGAGGCCTATGTGGACGGCCAGGCGGTCTTCTCCCTGCAGGAGGCCTTCGGCGACCTGCCGCAGGGCGCGCTGGTCGCCTTCGACCTGGCGGCGCTGAAGGCCGATCCGGCCGCGGCGAAGGCGCAGCTCATCTTCGCGCCGGGACCCCGTCAGGCGATCCAGGAGGCCGGCGCCACCGACGGCAAGCTGATCGTCGCCCTGCTGGAGGACGTGAAGGGGGCCGTCGATGTGTGGGACTTCGAAGGCGGCCGCTGGACCTCGGCCCGCCTGCCCCTGCCGGCCGACGCCAACATCACCCTGACCGATCTGGCGTCCAGGGACGACGCCCTCTTCGTGAAGGTGGAGAGCTTCCTTCAGCCCACCAGCCTGTGGTTCGCCGACGCCTCGGCCCTGAGCGCCAGGGTCGCGCGCGAGCTGCCGGCCCGCTTCGACGCCTCAGGCCACGTGGTCGAGCAGTTCTGGGCGACCTCCTCGGACGGGACGAAGATCCCCTATTTCGTGGTCCGTCCGAAGGCCGCGGCCCTGGACGGCCAGATCCCCACCCTGATGTACGGCTATGGCGGCTTCGAGATCGCCAAGCCGCCCATCTACATGCCCGAGGCCGGCAAGCTGTGGATGGAGAAGGGCGGCGCCTATGTGATCGCCAACATCCGCGGCGGCGGCGAGTTCGGCCCGGCCTGGCACCAGTCGGTGCTGCGGGAGAAGCGCCAGCTCGCCTTCGACGACTTCGCCGCCGTGGCCCGCGACCTCTTTGCGCGGGGGATCACCTCGCCGGAACATCTGGGCATCTATGGCCGATCCAACGGCGGGGTGCTGACCAGCGTCTCCATGACCCAGCATCCGGAGCTGTGGAACGCGGTCGTCATCGAAAGCCCGCTGGTGGACATGCTGCGCTATCACAGGCTGCCGGCCGGCGCCTCCTGGGTGGGCGAATACGGCGATCCGGAGGTTCCGGAGGACCGCGCCTTCATCGCCAGATATTCGGCCTATCAGAACCTGAAGCCCGGCGTGGACTATCCGGAGCCCTACATCACCACCAACACCCGCGACGACCGCGTCCATCCCGGCCATGCGCGCAAGTTCGCCGCCGCCCTGGAGGCGCTGGGTTCGCCCTACATCTATTTCGAGAACACCTTCGGCGGTCACGCCAACGACGCCGACCCCGAGCTGAACGCGGCGCGCTGGGCGAGGCACTACGTCTATCTGATGCAAAAGCTGATGGACTGAGGGCGGCGACCCCCTCAGGCGCTTCGCGCCAGCTCCCCCTGAAAGGGGGAGCATTTTCGCCCCGCACGCTTAAGCAGATCCTCCCCCTTCTTCTGGGGGTGGTGGCCCGGTGGGTTGGTGGGGGTTTCAGCCCCGGCCCTACCGTCCCGTGAACCGGCCGGGGCGGCGTTCGGCCACGGCGCGGACGCCCTCGGCGAAGTCCTCGGTGGCGCGCAGGATCGTCTGCTGCTCGTGTTCGTGGGCGGTGGCGGCGCGCACCGCCTCGGCCAGTTTCCCGCGCATCGTCCTGCGGGTGGCGACGACGGCCAGCGGCGCGTTCTCGGCCAGTTCGGCGGCGAGCGCGAAGGCGGATTGCCGCAGCTCCTCCAGGGGCACGAGCTCGTCCACGCAGGGTGTGGGGCAGGCCAAAGCCCGGATGGAAGCCCAGCTTGACGAAATTGGCCGAAAACCGCGCCGCGGGCGCCGCCACGCGGAAGTCGGCGACGAGCGCCAGACCGAGGCCCGCGCCCACGGCCGCGCCCTGGACGGCGGCGACGATGGGCTTCTCCACCGAGAAGAGGCGGATGGCCTGGTCGTAGAGTTCGGAGACGCCGCCCATGCCTGCCCCGCCGATCCCGCTGGGCGAGGCGAGGTCGGCCCCGGCGCAGAAGGGCTTGCCCTCGCTCGCCAGCACCGTCGCGCGCACGGCCGGGTCCTTGTCGAAGGCCAGAAGCGTGTCGGCCAGGTCGGTGACCAGCTCCACCGAGACGTGGTTGGCCGGCGGGCGGTGGAAGACCAGGCTCGCCACGTGGTCCTGAACGCTCACCGTCAGATGGTCGGATTTGGTCATCGCCGGGTCCCCAGAAGGTTTCTCGCCACCACCCACTTATGGACTTCGGTGGGGCCGTCATAGATTCGCATGGTCCGCAGGCGCGAGGCCATCAGCTGCAGCGGCAGCTCCTTGGTCATGCCCATGGCGCCGAAGGTCTGCATGGCGTGGTCGACCACCTCCCAGGCCATCTCGGTGGCGTAGGCCTTGATCATGGAGATCTCCATGCGGGTGTCGCGGCCCTGGTCCAGCTTCCAGGCGCAGTCATAGGTCATCAGCCGTGCGGCGTGGATGCGGGTCGCCGCGTCGGCCACCCACCACTGGATCGCCTGCCGCTCCGACAGCGGCGCGCCGAAGGTGGTCCGCTGGGGCGCGTATTCCACCATCATGTCCAGCGCCCGCTGCGCCATGCCGATGGACCAGGCGGCCATCTCGATGCGCCGCGTGCCCAAGCGGATCTGCATGGGGGCGAAGCCGGCGCCCTCCTGGCCGAGCAGCTTCCACCCCTCCACCCGGCAGTCCTCGAGGGCGACCTCGTAGGTGTACTGGCCGCCGATCATCGGGATGCGGCGCAGGACGTTGAAGCCCGGGGCGTCGCGGTCGACCAGGAAGGCGGAGATGCCGCCGCGGGCCTTCTTCTCGGTGTCGGTGACGGCCATCAGGATGGTGAAGTCGGCGTCGGCGGCCCGGGTGATCCAGATCTTGCGGCCGTTGATGATCCAGTCGTCGCCGTCGCGCACCGCCTTGGTGGTCATGGCCGCGGGATCGGCCCCGGCGCCGGGCGCGGAGATCCCG
>CAYQPL010000039.1:22048-23788 GCA_964419395.1 uncultured Phenylobacterium sp.
GACATAGGGCGCCAGATAGGCCTCCCGCTGGCGCTCGTTCACCGTCGCCATCAGCATGCGCAGGTTCGGGCTGTCGGGCGGCAGGGTGTAGGGGACGATGGTGCGGCCGATCTCCTCGCCGACGCCCACCATGGCCACATAGGGCAGGTCCGATCCGCCGACGTCCTCCGGCGCATCCAGGCCCCAGAGGCCCAGCGACTTCGACACCTCGTCGAGCCGGGCGTGTTCCTCGGGGCCGAGGGACAGGCCCCGGCCCTCGGCTTCGCGGGCCAGCACGCCGGCCTCCAGCGGCATGAGTTCGTCGCGCACGAACCGGGCGGTCAGCTCCTTGAGCATGCGATGCTCATCGGACAGGGCGAAATCCACGGGCGCTCCCTCTGCCTCCTGCGGGTTCGTCGCTTGGCGCGACCGCTTTCCGGCAGCATAACCGGCCAAAGCCGATAAGGGAGAGCGTCCGTGGCGGAAGGCAAGCAACTGGCGAGCGAGGCCACCGGCCCGCTGGCCGGCATTCGCATCCTCGACCTGACCAGCGTCGTCTTCGGCGCCTATGCGACCCAGATCCTGGCCGACCAGGGCGCCGACGTGATCAAGCTGGAAGATCCCGGCTCGGGCCGCGGCGACGGCGGCGACATCATGCGCTGGGCGGGCCACACGCCCGAGGGCGCGCCGCGGGACCTGGGCCCCATCTTCCTGACCATCAACCGCAACAAGCGCTCGGTGCTGGCCAATTTGCGCGATCCGGAGATGCGCCCGGCGATCGAGGCGCTCATCGCCAGCTGCGACGTCTTCGCCGCCTCCATCCGCTATGAGGGGCTGAAGCGCCTGGGCCTCGACTACGAGGCGGTGAAGACGATCCGGCCCGACGTCATCTATGTGCACGCGGCCGGCTACGGGTCGGACGGTCCCTATGCCGGGGAGCCGGCCTATGACGACCTGATCCAGTCGGCCTCGGGGCTTGCCGATCTGCTGCCGCGGACGGACGGGAACGAGACGCCGCGCATCCTGCCGACCCTGATCGCCGACAAGGTCTCGGGCCTGTTCATGGCCCAGGCGCTGACCGCCGCCCTCTTCCACCGGCAGAAGACGGGCGAGGGTCAGTTCGTCGAGGTGCCGATGCTGGAATGCGTCACCAGCTTCAACCTGGTCGAGAACCTCTACGACCACGCCTACGAGCCGCCGACCGGCCAGTGGACCTATCAGCGGGTGACCAATCCCAACCGCAAGCCCTTCCGCACCAAGGACGGCTATATCGGCCTTCTGCCCTATACCGACAAGCAGTGGGACCAGTTCTTCGAGGTGGCCGGCTGGGGCGAGACGGTGGCCAAGGATCCGCGCTTCTCCGACTACGCCCAGCGGGCCAAGCACACGCGCGAGCTCTACGGCCTGGTCGAGGAGGTGACCTCCACCCGGACCACGGCCGAGTGGCTGGACCTGCTCAAGGGCCTCTCCATCCCGGTGCAGAAGACCAACCGCTTCGAGGACCTGGAAAACGACCCGCACATCGAAGCGGTCGGCCTCTTCGAACGCTACGACCACCCGCATGTGGGGCCCTACAAGGCCGTTCGCCCGCCGGTGAAGTTCGAGAAGACCCCGGCCAACATCCGCCGCCACCCCCCGCGCCTGGGCGAGCAGACCGAGGAGGTCTTCGGCGAGGTGCGGCCGCGCACGGCGCCGGAATAGGCGCGGCGGCGCGGCCGAAAACCCCCTCAGTCACCTTCGGTGACAGCTCCCCCTGAGAGG
>CAYQPL010000040.1:0-10648 GCA_964419395.1 uncultured Phenylobacterium sp.
CGCCTTGCGCGCCGAGCTGGCCGCGGCCCGCACCGACGGCCGCAACGACTTCAAGATCAAGCTGTTCGAGCGCCTGGGCGCCGCCAGCATCGAGGCCACGCGCCAGGGGAGGGCCGGATGAGCTCCGTCAAGGACTGGGAAGCGCCGACGCCCATCAGCGAGAACCGCGGCGGCCTGATCGGCAAGGGCGTCGCCCGCTACGAGGGCCGGCTGAAGGTCGCCGGCCAGGCGCCCTACGCCTACGAGGTCGAGGCGCCTTCGCCGCCGGCCTACGGCTTCCTGGTCGGCGCGCCGATCGCCCGCGGCCGGGTGGTCGCCGTCGACACCGCCGCCGCCGAAGCCTCGCCCGGCGTCCTGCTGGTCTGGACCCATCGCAACGCCCCCCGCCAGGGCGAGCGCGGCGCCAGGCTGAACCCGCGCAGCCAGCGCGGCGCCAATCCGGCCCTCGCCGACGACCGGATCGAGCACTTCGGCCAGCACATCGGCTTCGTGGTCGCCGACACGCTGGAGAACGCCCGCGCCGCCGCGGCCCTGATCCGGTTCGACTGCATCGCCGAGCCGGCCGATCTGGTCTTCGAGGAGAACCTCGCCCGGGGCGAGCAGCCCGAAGGCGAACAGGATGTCCGGGTCGGCGACTTCGAAGGCGCCTTCGCCAAGGCCCCTGTGACCCTGGACGAGACCTATACGAGCCCGATCCAGAACCACGCCCAGATGGAGCCCTGCGCCACCACCGCCTGGTGGGAGGGCGACAAGCTCACCGTCCACACCTCGATCCAGATGGTGAAGGGCGGGCAGCACGCGCTGGCCGAGACCCTGATGATCCCCTCGCAGCAGGTCCGCCTGCTGACCCGCTATATCGGCGGCGGCTTCGGCGGAAAGGGCCAGTCCTATGACGACCTGACGCTTTCGGCCCTGGCGGCGCGGGAGCTCGGGCGGCCGGTGAAGATCGCCTACACCCGGCAGCAGATGATGCAGGCCACCATCCACCGCCCGGCGGTGCAGATGCGCGTGCGCCTGGGCGCCCAGGCCGACGGGACGCTGGACGCCTTCGCCCTGGAGGCGGTGACCCACTGCCGGCGCGAGGCGCCGTTCACGGAGCATGCGGCCAACTTCTCGCGCAGCCTCTATGCGGCGCCCAACCGCCTGACGGGTCACCGGCTGGTCAAGCTCGACATCCCCGCCGCCGGCCCCATGCGGGCGCCGGGCGAGGCCTCGGGCATGCTCAGCCTGGAATGCGCCATGGACGAGCTGGCCGAGAGGCTGCAGCTCGACCCCATCGAACTGCGCCTGCGCAACGAGCCGGAGCGGGATCCGGAGACGGGCAAGCCCTTCTCCACCCGCCAGCTCGCCCGCTGCATGACCGAGGGCGCCCAGCGCTTCGGCTGGGACCGCCGCAATCCGAAGCCGGGCCAGGTGCGCGACGGCCGCTGGCTGGTCGGCATGGGCATGGCCGCCGCCATCCGCGGCAACTTCCTGCTGCCGGCCAAGGCGGGCGTGCGCATCGACGCCGATGGGACCATCACCCTGCGCCAGGGCATGACCGACATCGGCACCGGCACCTACACCATCCTCGCCCAGATCACCGCCGAGACGCTCGGCGTGCCCCTGGAGCAGGTGAAGGTGGAGCTGGGCGATTCCGACTTCCCGCCGGCCCCGGGCTCGGGCGGTCAGTTCGGCGCGGCGACGGCGGGGTCCGCCGCCTTCGCGGCCGGCATGAACCTGCGCAAGGCGCTGGCGGAGCTGGCTGTCGGCGACCCCAACTCGCCCCTCTATGGCGACGATCCGGAGCTGGTGACCTTCGGCAGCGGCAACATCGCCGTAGCCAACCGGGCCGAACCGCTCGACCGGCTGGTGGCCCGCGCCGCGCCCGACGGCGTCTATGTGGAAGGCTCGATCAGCCCGGCCGCCGACGCCCGGGACTATTCGCAGCACACCTATGGCGCCCACTTCGCCGAGGTGGGGGTCGATCCCGACACGGGCGAGACGCGTCTTCGCCGCATGTTCGGGGTCTTCGCCGCCGGCCGCATCCTCAACGCCAAGACGGCCATGAGCCAGATCACCGGCGGCATGATCTGGGGTGTCGGCACGGCGCTGCACGAGTACAACGCGGTCGATCCCCGCTACGGCTCGTTCCTGGCCCAGGACCTGGCCGGCTATCACGTGCCGGCCCACGCCGACATCGCCGACCTCTCGGCCATGTTCCTGGATGAGGTGGACGACAAGGCGAACCCGATGGGGATCAAGGGCGTCGGCGAGCTCGGCATCGCCGGAGCGGGCGCGGCGATCGCCAACGCCGTCTACAACGCCTGCGGCGCGCGGGTGCGCGACTATCCGCTCACCCCGGAGAAGATCCTGGCCGCCCTGCCCTGAGGGCGGGCCGGTTCAGACCTTGGCGTGCAGCTCGCCCAGAACCCGGGCGAGGTCGCTCTCGCGGAAGGGCTTCTGCAGGACGGGCGTTCCCTTGTCCACGTCGCGCAGGCCGGCGTCGCCGTAGCCGGTGGCGAAGGCGAAGGGGGCGCCCTTCTCCCGCAGCACGTCGGCCAGGGGGAAGATCGGCTGTCCGCCCAGGTTCACGTCGAGAACCGCGCAGTCGATCTCGCTGCTCCTGGCCAGGTCGAAGGCCTCCTCGATGCGGGAGGCGGGCCCCACCACGGTGCAGCCGAGGTCGGCGAGCATGTCCTCGATCAGCATCGAGACCATCATCTCATCCTCCACGACCAGGACCTTCAGGCCCTTCAGCTTGGCGACGTCGGTCATCGAGGGCGGCTCCGGAACGCGATTGGGGACAAAGGGGCGCGGAGCATAGCGCGACCGCCGGCAAAGTGCGCCAGCGATCTCAGCCTGTTCGCACTTGACGGGATTGCGTCCGCAGCGTTCGAAAATTCCGTCATCGGAAGCTTGGCCTACCCACACCCACAGGCGCAAGCAACGCCACAGCCCGGCCTTGGTTCCGCCTCAATCTTCGCTCGGGACTTCGATGGGGCTGCTCACCCGCAGGGCGGTGATCTGGTTGCGTTCGCGCCGGACGATCTGGAAGCGGTGGCCATGGAAGATGAAGGGCTGGCCGACCCGCGGAATGGGCTGGGCCTCGTGGATCACGAGGCCGGCCACGGTCACGGCGTCCTCGTCGGGCAGGTCCCAGTCCATGGCCCGGTTGAGGTCGCGGATAGGCACCGAGCCGTCGACATTGACCGTGCCGTCCGGCTGCGGCCGCACGCCGGGAATGGCCACATCGTACTCGTCCTCGATCTCGCCGACGATCTCCTCGAGGATGTCCTCCAGGGTGATCAGGCCCTTCAGCCCGCCGTACTCGTCCACCACCAGGGCGAAGTGGGTGTGGCGCTTGAGGAAGGCGTTCAGCTGGTCCTTCAGATTGGTCGTGTCGGGGATGAACCAGGGTTCCCGGGCGATGGCCATGACATCCAGCCGGTCCATGTCGCCGCCGGCCTGCGCCAGGGCGCGCAGCAGGTCCTTGGCGTGCATCACCCCGACGATGTTCTCCGGATCGTCCTTGTAGAGCGGCATGCGCGTGTGGGCGCTCTCCAGCACCGCCTCGACGAAGTCGCGCACCGGCAGGGCGGCGTCGACCATGGCGATGGACTTGCGGTGGACCATGACCTGGCCGACGTCCATGTCCGCCAGGTCGAGCACCCCGCCCAGCATCAGGCGGTCGCGGTTCTCCACCAGCCCCTCGGAGTGGTGGTACTCCACGGCGCCGCGGATCTCCTCGTGCGCCGCCAGCACGTCGGTCGTCATGTCCAGCTTGATGCCGAAGGGCCGGAGCGTCAGACGAACGATCCATTGCGCGCCCGTCGCCAGGGGGCCGAAGACGCGCACGATCCAGGTCGCCGGAATCGACAGGATCCGCGCGGCCTGGTCCGGGCGGGCGATGGCCAGGGTCTTGGGCAGGATCTCGGCGAAGATGACCACCAGGGCGGTCATGGCCAGGGTCGCGATCAGCGCGCCCGTCGGACCGGGTATGGCCGTGGTCAGCACCGTCGTGGCCAGGGCCGAGGCGCCGATGTTGATGGCGTTGTTGGAGAGGAGGATCGCCCCGATCATCTTCTCCTGGTCGCCGATCAGGCGGTTGACCCGACCGGCCGCCTTGTCGCCGTCCCGCTCCAGCTTGTGCATGCGGCTGCGGCTGGCGGCCGTCATGGCCGTCTCGGTCGCCGAGATCATGGCCGAGCAGATCAGCAGGAAGAGGATGGCCGGCGCCAGGCCGATCAGGACCGCGGCGATCATGCGACGCCGACGCCCGCACGGGCGCCGTCCTCGATCAGGAAGTCACGGACGGCGGCGGCGTCGACATCCTTGGCCACGAAGGCCTCGCCCAGCGCCCGCGCCAGGATGAAGGTCAGGCGCCCGCCCTCGGCCTTCTTGTCCTGGCCCATGTGGCGCACCAGCGCCTGGGCGTCGAACGGATGGCCGGCGACCTCCTGCATGCGCACAGGCAGGCCGACGGCGGCGATGGCGGCCTGGGCGCGGTCGGCGTCCTGGCGCGGGCACAGGCCCTGGCGGGCGGAGAAGCGGAAGGCCATGGCCATGCCCGCGGCGACGGCCTCGCCGTGCAGCAGGGCGTCTCCGTAGCCGGTCTCGGCCTCGAGGGCGTGGCCGAAGGTGTGGCCGAGATTGAGCAGCGCCCGGCGGCCGGCCTCGCGCTCGTCCTGCGCGACGATCTCGGCCTTCATCTCCACGGAGCGGGCGACGGCGTGGGTCAGCGCCTCGGCCTCCCGGGCCAGCACCTGCGGTCCGTTCGCCTCCAGCCATTGGAAGAAGGCGACGTCGCCCAGCAGGCCATACTTGATCACCTCGGCGTAGCCGGCCTGCATCTCGCGATGGGGCAGGGTGGCCAGGACATCGAGGTCGGCCAGGACCAGCCGCGGCTGGTGGAAGGCCCCGATCAGGTTCTTGCCCCGCGGCGTGTCGATGGCCGTCTTGCCGCCTACGGAGGAGTCGACCTGCGCCAGCAGGGTGGTGGGGATCTGAACGAAGTCGACGCCCCGCTTGTAGATGGCGGCCGCAAAGCCCGCGAGATCGCCGACCACGCCGCCGCCGAAGGCGACGATCAGGTCACCGCGGTCCAGCTCCAGGGCCAGCAGGTCGTCGCTGACCCGGGCCAGCATTTCGAAGCTCTTGGAGCCTTCGCCGGCGGGGACGATCACGGGACTGGCGAGGATGTCGGCGCGGGCCAGCGCCGCGGTCAGGGCCTGGCCGTGGAGAGCCCAGACGGCGGCGTCGCTGACCACGGCGACCCGGCCGCGCTTGAGGAAGGGACGGATGTGATCGCCGGCCTCGGCGACGAGACCGCCGCCGATGCGGACGTCATAGGCCCGGTCGCCCAGGCCGACGGGGATGGTCACGCTCATGCGCCGGTCTCTTCCAGATAGCGTGTCAGGCCGTCGATCACCTGGCCGACCGCCACGTGGTGCGGCGTGTCGCCGGTCTGAACCGTGACGTGGGCCTCGGCATAGGTGGGATAGCGCGCCTCGGCCTGCGCCTTCAGGACCGCCATGGGGTCGGCGTCCTTCAGCAGGGGGCGGGTGTCCTTGCGGCCCACCCGGCGGGCCAGGATGTCGAGGTCGGCCTTCAGCCACACGACCAGCGCCCGGGTCTTCAGCAGGGCGCGCGTCTCGGCGTTCATGAAGGCGCCGCCGCCGGTGGCCAGGACGTGCGGCGGGGCGTCCAGCAGGCGGGCGATCACGCGCCGTTCGCCCTCGCGGAAGGCGGCCTCGCCCATGTCGGCGAAGATGTCCTTGATCGAACGGCCGGCGGCGGCCTCCACCTCGGTGTCGGCGTCGCGGAAGGGCAGTTCGAGCGCGTTGGCCAGCCGGCGTCCGACGCTCGACTTGCCGACGCCCATCAGGCCGACGAGGGCGATGGTGCGGTTGCGGAGGGGGGCGTAGCGATCCATGGGCGGCAAGGCTTTACACGAGCCGCGCCGCCCGCGCCAATCCGGCCCCGCCTCAGCGGCGGGGCGCCCCCTTCAGGTAGCCCGCGATCGCCGGGCCATAGGGCGGCCGCATCCGCTGCAGCGGGCCGATGTCCTTCTTGATCTGGCTGTAGACCGACTTGGCGTGGCTGAACTCGCGGAAGCCGTCATGGCCGTGATAGCTGCCCATGCCCGAGGGGCCGACGCCGCCGAAGGGCAGTTCCTCCTGAGCCACGTGGAAGATCACGTCGTTGATCGTCGCTCCGCCAGAGGTGGTGTTGGCCAGCACGTGGTCGCGCTCGGCCTCGTCGGTCCCGAACCAGTAGAGGGCCAGCGGGCGCTCGTGGGCGTTCACATAGTCGAGGGCTTCGGCGGGCTTTCGATAGGTCTTCACCGGCAGGACGGGGCCGAAGATCTCCTCCTGCATCACCGCCATCTCCTCGGTGGGATTGAGGATCAGGGTCGGCGGGATCTTGCGGTAGGGCTGCTGGCTGAAGTCCTCGCCCGCCGGGTTCAGCTCGACCACCTGGGCGCCCTTGGCCCGCGCATCCTCCACATAGCCGGTGATCCGCTCATAGTGCTTCTGGGAGATGATGGCCGTGTAGTCGGGATTGTCCCTGATGGTCGGATACATCCTGACGACCGACTGGCGGGCCTCCTCGATGAACTCGCCGATCTTGGTCTCGGGCGTGAAGACGTAGTCGGGCGCGAGGCAGATCTGGCCGGCGTTGAGCGTCTTGCCGGCCATGATGCGGGCCGCGGCCGTCCTGATGTCGGCGCTCTCGGAGCTCACGACGGGGCTCTTGCCGCCGAGCTCCAGGGTCACGGGCACGAGGTTCTCCGAGGCCGCCCGCATGACGTGGCGGGCCACGGCCGTGCCGCCGGTGAAGATCAGGTGGTCGAAGGGCAGGCCCGAGAAGGTCTGGCCGACCTCGGCCCCGCCGGTGAAGACGGCGATCTCGTCCTCCGAGAAGGCCTTGGCGAACATCGACTTCATCAGCTCCGAGGTCGCCGGGGTCAGTTCCGAGGGCTTGATCATGGCGCGGTTGCCGGCGGCCAGGATGCCGGCCAGCGGCGCGAAGGTCAGGTTGACCGGGAAGTTCCAGGGGCTGATCACGCCGACCACGCCCTTGGGCTGGTGCTGAATCTGCGCCTTGGCGCCGAATAGACCGAGGATGGCCGGCGTCGTCTTGCGCTTCTCCGGCCGCATCCAGGCCTTGAGGTTCGCCTTGGCGTGCTTCAGCGGGCCGATGGAGGCCGACACGTCGGTCAGGCCCGTCACCGCCTTGGAGCGGGAGCCGAAGTCGGCGTTCAGCGCCTCGGCGATCTGGTCGGCATGGTCGACGAGCAGGCCGATGCAGCGGTCCAGGCGCTCGGCCCGCAGCGCCTCGGACGGCGGCCCCTCGGCAAGCTGGGCCGCCTTCTGCCGGGCCAGCACGGCCATCATCTCGTCCCTGGTGGGTTCGCCGGTCATGGAAGCCTCTCGTTCTCTTTTCTGCAGTAGAGCTCGGTTTACCCGACGGCTGTCATGCGGAAACTGAGGCGAAGGGCGGTGACCGGCCGCTCAGCTGGCTTATGGTGGCGCCATGGACCTCCGTCGTTGCTTTCCCCTTTCCGCCCTGATCCTGGCCGCCGGCCTCGCCCTGCCCCAGGCTGCGGCCGCCCAGCCGGCGGTGGAGGCCGCCCCCCTGCCGGCGCTGGATCTCTTCTCCACCGCGGGGCGAGAGACGGGCCTGCCGGCCGATCTCTGGCGCGAGGCTTCGGCCGCCACGGCCGCGGCGGTGATCCCGCTGCTGGCGGAGAAGCCGCTGTCGCCGGCGGCCGCCGCGCTCGCCCGCCGCGTCCTGGCGACCGGCGCGCAAGGTCCCGAGGGCGGCGGCAACGATCCGGCCCTTGCGGCGGCGCGCGCCCAGGCGCTGGTGGGGCTCGGCGACCCGCAGGCGGCGCGGGCCATCCTCGGCCGAACCGCCCAGGTCAGCCGCAGCGAACCGCTCTCCCGCGCTGCGGCCGAGGCGGCCCTGCGGGTCGACGACGAGCAGGGCGCCTGCGACGCCGCCGAGGCGCTGACCACCGACCGCGACCGCATCTACTGGCTGCGCCTGCGCGCCTTCTGCCAGGCGCGTGCGGGCGAGACCGCCGCCGCCCAGCTGACCTTCGACCTGGCCCAGAGCGTCGACAGGGATCCGATCTACGGCCGCCTGATGGGGGCGAAGCTGGCCGGCGTCGGCGATCCCGGCGCGCCCGCCCTGCGCAACGGGCTGGACTATGCGCTGTCACGAAGCCTGGGGCTTGATCCGACCGCCGCCGAGGCCGCGCCTGCGGTGGCCGCGGCCCTGGAGCCGGAGGCGCCGACGGCGGCGCGCTGGACCTTCGTGGCCGGTCCTGGTCCCGTCTCGGCGGCCATGGCGGTGCTGGCCCAGGGCGATCTCGTCCTGGCGGAGAATGTCCGCGCCACCCTGGTGCAGGACGAGATTCCGGAAGCCGGCGCCCTCGACCTCGCCCTGCTCGACGCCCTGCTCGCCGCCGCCGCCGGCCGGGAGGACCGCGCCACATTGGACCGGCTGGTCGAACGCGGCGGGATCGGGGACGCCAAGGCGCGCGCCCGGGCCCAGCAGGCGGCCGCCATCTTCGCCGCCCTCGGCTCGCCCATGCGCCCGCAGGCCCGGGGCGAGTTCGCCCGCTTCGCCATCGGGGCGGCCAAGGCCCCGGAGGCCCGCACCTTGGCCCTGGCGCTCGCCTCGGAGCGCCGTCTGCCGGGCGAGACCGCGATGCTGGCCCTGTGGATCGCCGCCGACGCCGGCGCGGGGGGCCCGGCGCCGGCCGACCGCACGCACATCATCCGGGCGCTCAAGGCCGCGGGCCTGGAGGCGCACGCCCGCGACTTCGCCGTCGAAGGCCTGCTGGCCCTGCGATGAGCGCCGGCGGCTCGGAGGGGTGGGTCGAGGCCTTCCTGGAGATGATGGCTGTGGAGCGCGCCGCCGCGCGGAACACGCTCACCGCCTACGGCAAGGACCTGGCCGACGCCCAGGCCTTCCTCGCCGGCCGCGGCGTGAGCCTGGCCGACGCCGCTGCCGAGGACGTGGAGGCCTATTTCGCCGCCCTGGCCGACCGCGGCCTCGCCGCCTCCACCGCCGCCCGGCGACGGGCCTCGGTGCGCCAGTTCTACCGCTTCGTCCTGGGGGAGGGCTGGCGCAGGGACGATCCCTCGCGCCGCGTGGACGCGCCCAAGAAGGGCCGCCCCCTGCCGAAGGTGCTGACCCGCGATGAGGTGGACCGCCTGATCGCCGCGGCCGGCGCGCGCGACGGCGCCCAGGGCCTGCGGCTGGCCTGCATGGTCGAGCTGATCTACGCCTCGGGGCTGCGGGTGTCGGAGCTGACCGCCCTGCCGCTGGCGGCCCTGGCGCGCGATCCGGCCTACCTGATCGTCACGGGCAAGGGCGGCAAGGATCGGCTCGTGCCGCTGAATGCGCCGGCCCGGACCGCGGTGAAGGCCTATCTGGAGGTCCGCAAGGCCTTCCTGCCCAAGGGCGACGCCGCCAATCCCTGGCTCTTCCCCTCCCGTGGCAAGGGCGGCCGGCTGACGCCCCGGCGGTTCGCCCAGTTGCTGGACGAGGCGGCCGCCGACGCCGGCATCGACCCGGCCCGCGTCAGCCCCCACGTGCTGCGGCACGCCTTCGCCACCCACCTGCTGGAAGGCGGCGCCGACCTGCGGGTCGTGCAGACCCTGCTCGGCCACGCCGACATCGCCACCACCCAGGTCTATACCCACCTCGCCGGCGACCGGCTGCGGGAGGTGGTTGCAACCAAGCATCCCCTGGGACGTAAGCGCTAGCATGCAGGACGACCTTCGAGAGCTCGAGGAGCTGGTGCTCTTCACCATCGGCCGCACGCCGGTCACGCTTGGCGGGGTGGTGGCGGGCCTCCTGGTGGTCGTGGCCGCCATCGTGATCTCCCGCGTCGCCGCGCTCGGCCTGCGCCGCCTGCGCTCGCGGGCCCGTTACGGCGGGGCCGCGCTCTACATCGTCGAGAAGCTGGTGACCTACGGGGTCATCATCCTCGGCCTGATCGCCGGCCTGTCGACCGTCGGCATCGACTTCTCGTCGCTGGCCATCTTCGCCGGCGCCATCGGGGTCGGCGTGGGCCTGGGTCTGCAGGGCGTGGTGAAGGAGTTCGTCTCCGGCCTCGTCCTGATCTTCGACCGGGTGGTCAATATCGGCGACTATGTGGAGCTGGAGAGCGGCCAGCGCGGCCAGGTGCAGGAGATCGGGCCCCGCGCCACGCGTATCCGCAACAACGACAACATCGACATCATCGTCCCCAACTCGCACCTGATCGAGGGGACGCTGGTCAACTGGACCCTGCACGGCGCCACGCGGCGCATCCACATCCCCTTCGGCGTGGCCTATGGCGCCGACAAGGAGAAGGTGCGCGACGTCGTGCTGGCCGCCGCCAAGGCGCTGCCCTTCACGCAACCCGACACCGACAGCCAGAAGAGCCAGGTCTGGCTGGTGGGCTTCGGTGATTCCTCGCTGAATTTCGAACTGCTCGTCTGGCCCGAGCTGCAGGCCGTGAAGCGGCCCAACGCCATGCACGCGGCCTACACCTGGGCCATCGACGCCGCCCTTCGCAAGGCCGGCATCGAGATCCCCTTCCCGCAACGCGACGTGCGCCTGCGCGGCCTCTTCGGCCAGGCGGGCGAGGCGGCGCTGGCGGCCC
>CAYQPL010000040.1:10658-23698 GCA_964419395.1 uncultured Phenylobacterium sp.
GCCGGGGCTTCTACAGTTCGAGCCGACAGATGAACCTGGTGCATGCGTCGGACGGGCCGGACGCAGCCCAGCGCGAGATGGAACTCTATTTTTCCAGCGACGAGGTCTGCGGCTACGAACCGACGCTCACCGGCTGGCTCCGTGCTGAGGGCGAGTGAGCGCCGTTTTCTCCCTTACCCTCCCGGTAACCGCTGCGCGGCCTGTTCGGCCAGGAAGGCGATGCGGCGCTCGCCGCTCTGCGCCTGGAACACCCGGAGCCTGCGGCGCCCGAGCCGGCGGCGCGGACCCGCAGCACCAACGATGCGGCCAAGGACATCCAGCGGCCGCTGCCCGAGCCCGATGCGGAAAGCGAATCCATGCCGCCGGACGGCGCCCCGCCCTGACGCGACGACACCCGCCCTTCGGCGACGCCCTTGTGACGCCGGGGGATCGCGCCTAACTTCCCGCGCTTTCGTGAACCGCCAGGGACAAGTGACCTCGATGGCCGCCCACTATCTCGAGTTCGAGCGCCCCATCGCCCAACTCGAAGCCAAGATCGAGGAGCTCCAGCGGCTGTCCGAGACGGCGGAGACGGGTGAACTTGACGCCGAAATCGACGCCCTGCGGGCGCGCGCCGTTGAGATGCGCGTGAAGGCCTATGCGAAGCTCGATCCCTGGCAGAAGACGCAAGTCGCGCGGCATCCCGAACGGCCTCATTTTGTCGACTACACCGCAGCGTTGATCGAGGAGTTCGTCGAGTTCCGCGGCGACCGTCAGTTTGGCGATGACCAGGCCCTGGTTGGGGGCATCGGCCGTTTTCGCGGCAGGTCGGTAGTGATCATGGGCCATGAGAAGGGCCACGATATCGCCAGCCGGGTGAAGCACAATTTCGGCTCCACGCGTCCCGAAGGCTACCGTAAGGCGGTGCGCCTGATGGAGATGGCCGAGCGGTTTCACATGCCGGTCATCACGATCATCGACTCGGCCGGCGCTTATCCTGGGGTGGGCAGCGAGGAACGCGGCGTCGCCCAAGCGATCGCGCGGTCCACCCAGCGCGGTCTGTTGCTGGGCGTGCCCATGATTTGCGTCATCACAGGCGAGGGGATGTCGGGCGGCGCCATCGGCATCGCCGCCGGCGACAAGGTCCTCATCCAGGAGCACGCTGTTTATTCGGTGATCTCCCCTGAGGGGGCCAACTCCATCCTCTGGCGCGGTTCCCGCACCGCCGAACAGGCGGCCAAGGCCATGAAGATCACCGCCCAGGATCTTCTGAAGATGAAGATCGTCGACCGCATCGTCCCCGAACCGCCCGGCGGCGCGCATTCCGATCCGGCCGCGGCCATGGCCGCGGTGGGCGATGCGGTGGAGGAGGAGCTCGTCGCCCTCGACGGCGTGCCGGCCGACGTCCTGCGGGCCCGGCGGTCGGAGCGCTTCTACGCCATCGGACGGTCGGGCCTGTGAGGCCCTGGGCGCTCCTGGCGATCCTCGCCTGCGCGGCGCCCGCCGCGGCCTCGGCCCAGGCGCCCGCCTTTTCGCCCGACCTCGACCGCTGCCTGAATGCGCCCAGCGGCAGGACCACGGCCGGCCAGATCGGCTGCGTCGACGCCGAGCTGAAGCGGCAGGACGCCCGCCTCGACCAGGCCTATCGCGGCGCCATGGGGCGGCTGAACACCCGCCAGCAGGGCAAGCTGCGTGCGGCACAGCGCGCCTGGATCGCCTTCCGCGACGCCGACTGCGCGGCGCGGCAGGACGAGGCCTGGGGCACGCTGTCGCGCGTCGAGGCCGCCTTCTGCGTGCTGGAGAAGACCGCGCGCCGCGCCGACGAGCTGGAGGCCTTCGCCGTCCGGCCGTGAGCCTCGCGCCGGTTGACGCGAGGTCGCCGCTTGCCTGAACGGCGTTCAAGGTCTTCAGTGCGTCCAAACAGACGTTTGGGAGGACGTGATGGCGCTGAAGACCCGTTTCACCGAGATGTTCGGGGTCGAGCATCCCGTGGTGCAGGGCGGCATGCAGTGGGTCGGCCGCGCCGAACTGGTCGCCGCCGTGGCCAATGCCGGCGGCCTGGGCTTCATCACCGCGCTGACCCAGCCGACGCCGAAGGATCTGGTCAAGGAGATCGAGCGCTGCCGGTCGATGACCGACAAGCCCTTCGGCGTGAACCTGACCATCCTGCCGGCCATCAACCCGCCCCCCTATGCGGAATACCGCCAGGCGATCATCGATTCCGGGATCAGGATCGTCGAGACGGCCGGCAACAAGCCCGCCGAGCACGTCGAGGAATTCAAGAAGCACGGCATACTGGTGCTGCATAAGTGCACCGCCGTCCGCCACGCCCTGTCGGCCGAGCGGATGGGCGTCGACGCCATCTCCATCGACGGTTTCGAGTGCGCCGGCCACCCCGGCGAGGACGATGTGCCGGGACTGATCCTGATCCCGGCCGCCGCCGACAAGGTGAAGATCCCGATGATCGCCTCGGGCGGCTTCGGCGACGGACGCGGCCTGGCCGCCGCCCTGGCCCTGGGCGCCGAGGGGATCAACATGGGCACCCGCTTCATGTGCACGGTGGAAAGCCCGATCCATGAGAACGTGAAGCGCCAGATCGTCGAGAACGACGAGCGCCAGACCGACCTCATCTTCCGCACCATGCACAACACCAGCCGCGTGGCGCGCAACGACATCAGCCGTCAGGTGGTGGAGCTCGAACGCTCGGGCGCCAAGTTCGAAGACGTGCGCGAACTGGTCGCAGGCTCCCGCGGCCGGGTGGTCTACGAGACCGGCGATCCCGAGCACGGCATCTGGTCGGCCGGCCAGGTCCAGGGCCTGATCCACGACATCCCGACCTGCCAGGAGCTGGTCAGCCGGATCGTCAAGGAGGCCGAGGAGATCATCGAGGCGCGTCTCGCCCGCATGCTCGGCCACCGGACGCTCGCGCCGGCCTGACGCCAGAGGGCCCGATCTCGGCGACACGGGGCGCGGCGGCTTGGCGGCCGCGCATCGTGTGGGCATGCTTACGACGCCACCTTCCCCCCGAGGCGCCGTGTCCCGTTCCGCGTACCGCGGCTCTGAAGCCGATCCGTTCATCGAAGTGCTCCACGCCGTCGCGGCCGACCCCGAGCGGTGGGAGAGCCTCGTCTCGGCCCTGGCTGACGCCCCAGCCGAGCCGCCCCCCGGGGCGGACATGGCGGCCCTGGAGGAGGATCGGCCCGCCGGTCCGGTGCTCGGAGTCCTGCTCCTGTCCGCGGATGGCGAGGTCCGCGGCGCAAACCCCGTCGGCGAGGCGCTCCTGCGCGCGCGGCTGGGGGAAGCGGGGAAGGGCGGCGGCCTCGCTTCCGCCAATCGAGAGGCGCTGTCGGACGCCGGCAGAAGGCTGGCCGAGGGCGGCTCGGGTCAGGTGATCGTGCGCCTGGACCAGGCGGATGACGACGACCCCCGCTTCGCCTATGTGGGCCGCCTCGAGAGTTTGTCCCCGGCGATGCGGGAGGGAGTCCGCCCGATGGCGCCTGGCCGTGCGGCGATGGCCGCCATCTTTCCCGCGCCCGAGAATACCGACCGGCTGTGGCGCTCTGTGCGCCAGAGCTTCGGCCTCACATCCGCCGAGACCCGTCTGGCCGCTCGGTTGAAGGCGGGCCGGACCCTGAAGGAGGCGGCCGAGGACCTGGGGGTGTCGCTGAACACGGTGCGCAACCAGCTCCGCGCCGTGTTCGACAAGATGGGGCTCAGCCGGCAGAGCGAGCTCGTCCAGGCTTTAGCCCAGCTCAGCGCGCTCTCCAGTTCGCTGCCCTCCGATCCTCCGGCCGTCCGCCCGGCGGAGGATGGCGACGCGCCGCCCCTCCAGTTCCACCGGCTGACGGACGGCCGTGTCCTGGCCTATCGCGTCTACGGCGCGCCCGGCGGCTGTGACGCCATGGTCGTGCACCAGGGCATCGGGTCGAGCCTTCTGCCGCGTGGCTCGGAGGCGCGCGCTCGGGCGCTGGGCGTGCGCAGCGTCTGTGCGGAGCGGCCGGGTGTGGGGCGCTCCGACCCCGACCCGCGGCTCAGCCTCGCCAGTGTCGCCGCCGATCTGGTCTCGCTCAGCCGAGCGCTGGACCTGCGGCGGGTGCGGGTGGCGGGGATGATGTACGGAGCCGCCTTCGCCCTGTCCTACGCCGAGGCCATGGGCGGCGACGCCGAAGGGGTGCTGATCGTCTCGGGCCGCCCGACGGGGACGCCGTCGGAGCGCACGGAGGATCGGCCCCATCCCACGGTCCTCTTCCGCCGGCGCATGCTGCGGCTCAACTGGGTCGCCGAGCCGATCTACGCCCTGCTGCGGCGGCGCATGTCGCAGGCCCAGGTCGCGCGGATGGTCACCACGGCCGCCTCGGCGCGAAGCGACGCCGACTATCTGGCAGGCGACCCATCGGTGATCGACTTCGTCCACGCCTATATGAGCGAGAGCCTGGAGCGCGGGGCTCGCGGCGTGGCGCGCGAGACGACGCTGCTGGCGGGTCTCGACCATCCCGCCTGGCCGAACCTGCGTGCGCCGGTCGTCCTCTGGCACGGCGCGGACGATCCGCTCGCCGACGCCTCCGACGTGGCCGCCTGGCTGGGTCGGCCGCCGGAGACGATCCGTCTCGTGCCCGGGGTCGGCCACTTCCTGCCGCACAAGCACTGGTCGGAGATCATGTCCTGGCTGGCCGGGGAACGCCCAGACTAGGCGATGGCGCGCAGGGTCTCGGCCAGTTCCTCGACGGCCGCCTCGGTGGTCGCCCAGGAGCACATGAAGCGCACCGAGCCGTCGATGAAGCGGTAGGCCGCCCAGCCGGCGGCGTGCAGGCGCTTCAGGGCGGCCTCGTCCATCTCGACGAAGCCGCCGTTGGCCTCCACCGGATGGCGGAGCGGGAAGGGCATGAGGCCCGCCAGCTTCTGGGCCATGGCGTTGGCGTAGGCCGCGCGGCGGACGAAGGACCCGTCCTGCAGCATGCCCACGAAGGGGGCGGCGTAGTAGCGGCTCTTGGACGGCAGCTGGCCCGACTGCTTCAGGCGCGCATCGAACCGGGCGACGAGGTCCGGGCGGAAGAGGACGATGGCCTCGGCTGGCGTCATGCCGGCCTTGGTTCCGCCGATGACCAGCAGGTCGACGCCGAGGCTCTTGATCCCCTTCGGGTCGAAGCCGGCGGCGATGGCGTTGGCCAGACGCGCCCCGTCCAGGTGAACGCCGTGGCCGCGGTCGCGCAACGGCGTGATCAGCTCGCGCAGGGCCTCGGCCGAATAGACCGTCCCGTATTCCGTGGCTTGCGTCAGCGACAGCGCCGCCGGCGGCTGGGCATGGGCGCTCTCGGGTGCGGCCAGCGCCGCATGCAGCGCCGCCGGTTCGCTGCGCCCCGACGCCCCCGACAGGCCCCGCATCGCCAGGCCGTGACCGAAGAAGCCCGGCGCGCCCGTCTCGTCGGTGGCGACATGGGAATCCCGATGGGCGAGCACCGCCTCGAAGGGCCGGCAGAGCGCCGCCAGGCAGATGGAATTGGCCGCCGTGCCGGAGGTCACGAACCGCACCTGCGCGTCCGCGTCGAGCAGCTCGCGGATCAGGTCGGCGGCGCGCTTCGTGGTCGCATCGGCGCCGTAGCTGGCGGTGAAGCCCTCGTTGGCCGCAGTCAGGGCGGCGATGGCTTCGGGCGCGGCCGGCGCGGTGTTGTCGGAGGCGAAGTCGTAGCGGGCGCTCATCCCGCGCTTCTACCCCAGTCGCGGATGTCCTCAACGAAGAGATCCGGCTCCTCCATGGCGGCGAAGTGGCCGCCGCGCGGCATGTCGGTCCAGCGGACGAGATTGTAGGCCCGCTCGGCCCAGCTGCGCGGCGGGGCGGCATAGAGGGGTTCGCCGGGGAAGTTGGCAAAGGCCGTCGGCGTCTCGCACCGCTCGCCGGGCTTCAGGGCGATGCCGCCCTCCTCCAGCAGGCCGCGATAGTACCAGGCGCCGGTCGCGAACGAGTCCGTCATCACATAGAGCATGATGTTGGTCAGCAGCCGGTCCTTGGGATGGACCTCGTCGAAGGACCTGGCCGACAGGTCCGACCAGTCGTGGAACCGCTCGGCGATCCAGGCCGCCTGGCCCACCGGATTGCCGGCGCCCAACCAAGCCAGGGACTGGGGCTTGGAGGCCTGCAGGCGGAAATAGGCGCCCATCAGGTCCATCATGCCGGCCTGGCGGGTCATCCAGGCGGTCTCGGCCTCGCTCTGCGGCCCGCCGGCCGGGCGGAAGGCCATCATGTTCAGATGGATGGCTTTGGCGCGCGCCCCGTGGTCGTGGCCGAGCCAGGAGGTGATCATCGAGCCCCAGTCGCCGCCCTGGGCCAAGTAGGTGGAATAGCCCAGCACCTCGACCATCAGCGCGTTGAAGAGCCGCGCCGTGGCCCGCTGGCCGATGGGGCGCTGCGGCTTGGACGAGAAGCCGAAGCCGGGCAGGGAGGGGATGACGAGGTCGAAGGCGTCAGAGGCCTGACCGCCGAAGCGGGAGGGGTAGGCCAGCTTCTCGATCACCCCCCAGAACTCGTAGTGCGAGCCCGGCCAGCCATGGGAGAGGATCAGCGGCCGCCGCCCCTCCGCCTCGCCGACCACATGGACGAAGTGCAGGTCGAAGTCCTCCACGCGGGCGGTGAACTGCGGGAAGCGGTTCAGCTCGTCGCGGGCGGCGCGCCAGTCATAGGCCTCGGTCCAGTGGACGCAGAGGTCCTTCAGATAGCCGGCGTCGCAGCCATAGGCCCAGCCGTCGGGGACCTGGGGCACGGGCGGCCACGGATAGGCGCGCACCTGATCCAGGAGGGCGGCGATCTGGGCCTCGTCCCAGCGGACCTCGAAGGATTGGATCTGGCTCACCGGCGCGCTCCCTTGTGCTCTCTTGAGGTCAAGGTGCGACAGGCGACGCGAAGGGCGTCAAGCCCGATCGCGCGCGATCAGTTCTGCGGACGCAGCCCGCGGGAGATGGCGGAGTTCACTTCGCCGATCAGCTTGCGGGCGCCGCCTGGCGGCAGCTTGCCGGTCATCTCCAGCACGATGCAGCCGTGGGTGGAGGCCCAGAACATCTCGCCGATCCGCTCCGGATCCCCCGCCAGGTGGCCGCTCTCGACCAGACCCTTCACATAGTCGCTCATGGTGGCCCGGGCGCGCTGGGCCGCGCGCTTCAGCTCCGGATAGGCATCCTCGTCGGGCTGATACATGTCGAACATCAGCTTGTAGGTCTGCGGATGCTCCAGCGCGAAGGTGACATAGGCCTCGCCCACGGCGGCGCCGCGGGCGCGGGCGTCCCCCTCGCTGGCATAGGCGGTCTCAAGCGCTTCGGCGAACCGGTCGAAGCCCAGCGTGCGGACGGCGGCGAGGATATCGTCCTTGTCCTTGAAATAGCGGTAGGGCGTCATCGGGCTGACGCCCAGCTCGGCGGCCAGCTGGCGCATGGTCACCGCCTCGGGCCCCTTGTCGGCGAACAGCCGCTCGGCGGCCTCGCAGAGGCGCTCGCGGAAATCGGCGACGTCGGACTCGGTCAGGACTCGGGGCATCGGACTCCACTAGACGAAGGCTCTTGCAGGGCGCTACAACTTACGGAATAAATTTACAAGGTAAGAAACGCAGGGCCCGGAGGAAGCGTCATGGACGGCGAGGTTCGCACCAATCCCTATCTGACCGGCAACTTCGCGCCGGTGCGCAGCGAAGACGACTTCGTGCTGGAGGTGGAGGGCGAAATCCCCGCCGGGATGCGCGGCGTCCTCTACCGCAACGGACCCAATCCCCAGTACGAGCCGCGCGACCCCAACCATCACTGGTTCGTCGGCGACGGCATGATCCACGCCTTTGCGGTGGAGGACGGCAGGGTCGCCTACCGCAACCGCTATGTCCGCACGCCGAAATGGGAGCTGGAGCACGAACACGGCCGCTCCCTCTTCGCCGGCTTCAACCCCATGCTCAGCGATCCCATCGCCCAGGGCCATGACGGGGGCGTGGCCAACACGAACATCGTCCACCACGCCGGCCGGCTGCTGGCGCTGGAGGAGGGGCACATGCCCTTCGAGCTGGAAGAGCGGACCCTGGCGCCCCGGGGCTATGTCCAACCCTATTGCGACCGGGTGACGGCCCATCCGAAGCTCGATCCGAAGACCGGCGAAATGGTCTGGTTCGCCTACGGGGTCGGCGCGCCGCTCGGGGCCGGGATCAGCTATGGCGTCACCAACTCAGCCGGCGAGGTCGTGCGCCGCGACGACTTCCAGGCGCCCTATGCCTCGATGATCCACGACTTCCTGGTCACCGACCGGCACGTCCTGTTCCCCGTCCTGCCGCTGACCGGCAGCCTCGAGCGGGCGATGAAGGGCCTGCCGGCCTATGCCTGGGAGCCGGACAAGCGATCCTATGTCGGCGTCATGGCCCGCGACGCCGACGTCTCCACGATCCGATGGTTCGAGACCGACGCCTGCTACGTCTTCCACCCGATGAACGCCTGGGACGAGGACGGCAAGGTGGTGGCCGAGGTGTTCCGCTATGACGCCGCCCCGCTCTTCCCCCTGGCCGACGGCTCGCCCGGCGTCCGCTCGGCCGCGCGGCTGGTGCGCTGGACCTTCGACCTCGCCGGAAACAGCGACCGCATCATCGAGGAGGCGATCGACGACCTGGACGGGGAATTCCCGCGCTTCGACGAGCGTTTTGCTGGCTCAAGGCACCGTCACGGCTGGTATGCCGGCGACACCACCGGCGCCAAGTCGGTGAAGCTGAACGCCATCGCCCATCTGGACCGCCAGACCGGCCGGCGGCAGATGTTCGACTTCGGCGCGGACCTGGTGTCGGAGCCGGTGTTCACGCCGCGCAGCGCCACGGCCGAAGAGGGCGACGGCTGGCTGACCGCCGTCGTCTGGCGCGCCGCCGAGAACCGCAGCGATTTCCTGGTCTTCGAAGCCCAGGACGTGGCCAAGGGGCCGATCGCCACGGCGAAGCTGCCGCGCCGCGTGCCCTTCGGCTTCCACGGGAACTGGGTCGGCGGCTAGGGCGCGGCCCTAGCCCTCCACCTCAAAGGTCATGCCGGCGTTGGCGCGCAGGCGTTCGACCAGCTTCATCCCCATGGCCGCGCCGGGCGTCCAGACCCCCCCGGGCGCGTCCGCCGCCTCGTTGATCAGGCAGATGGCGCTCTCGCCGATCATCTTGGAGGTGCAGCCATAGCCGGGGTCCTTGTCGCCGGTGACGGCCACAGTCAGGCGCTCGCCGCCCGCGCCCAGGCCGATGAAGGCGACGTCGAAGAAGCCGCTCTCGCGCTCTTCCTTGCTGGGCCCTTCGCCGGGCTTGGGCCCGCCTTCGGCGCCCAGCGCCGGGGCCGGCGGGGCGTTGGGATCGACCACCACCATCTCGTCATAGACCAGGTCCTGGCCATAGGCGTGGCCGGTCAGCAGGTTGGAGCGATGGACGTTGCGGGTGTTGATCGCGGCCATGACGAAGGGGCCGACCGTGGCGCCTAGGTCCTTGTCCTCCTCCACCTTGTCGCCCTTCGGCTGCTCGGGCCCCTTGAAGCCGGGGGTGAGCGCAAAGGGGTCGGTCATCAGGGCGATCAGGCTCGGGTCCTTGGCGAGTGCCGCCATGGTCGCCTTCAGGCTCGCCGCCGTGCCGCCGGAGAAGCCGCCCTTCATCTTGCGCACCCGGCCCTTCACGCGGGGCAGGGTGTGGCCGAACTTCGCCTTGGCGGCCTCCTCCAGGAAGAAGACGCCCAGTTCGAAGGGGATGGAGTCGAAGCCGCAGGAGAAGACGATCCGTGCGCCGCTCGTCTTCGCCGTCTCGTGGTGGGCGTCGATCATGTGGCGCATCCAGACCGGCTCGCCGCAGAGGTCGAGATAGTCGGTCCCGGCCGCGGCGCAGGCGGCGACGAGGTCGGAGCCGTAGAGCTGATAGGGGCCGACCGTGGTGATGATCGCCTTGGCCCGCTCGACCATGGCCTTGAGAGAGGCCTTGTCGTCGGCGTCCGCGACCACCAGCGGCGTCTCCGCGGGGGCGCCGATCTCGTCGCGGACGGCGGCCAGCTTGTCGGCGCTGCGGCCGGCCATGGCCCATTTCACGTCCCTGCCGACGCTGTAGCGCTTCAAGAGGTGTTCGGCCACCAGCCGGCCGGTGAAGCCGGTGGCGCCATAGACGATGATGTCGAACTCGGCGTCCTTGCGCATGTCAGGCGTCCTCCGTCTGGTCCTGGGCGACGAAGCCCGGCCAGTTGTTCATGTAGGCGATGAAGGGGTCGCTCAGGCCCTCGGCGCGCAGGTGCGCGCGGGTGACGGGCAGGGCGACGGGCGTGAAGCCGGGATCGGCCTTGGCCTTGTGCGGCCAGTCGTGGTGCAGGATGGCGCCGCGGCCGATCAGGGCGTAGTCGGCGCCGTCGTCGAGCACCTGGCGGGCCTGTTCGGCGCTCATGATCTTGCCGGCCACGCCCAGGCGGACATGGGCGCGCGGCAGCTCGGTGAAGTAGGACATCAGGGAGCGGCCCTTGAAGGCCTCCTCGGCCGGCTCCTTGAAGACGTCCCACAGCGACATGTCGAGGAAGTCGAGGGCCGGCGCCTGCAGCATCTCGCCGGCGAAGGCGACGATGTCCTGGAGCTGCAGGCCGAAACGCTCCGGCGACAGGCGCAGGCCGACCAGGAAGTCCTCGCCGCACCGGGCGCGCACCCCGGTGAGAATCTCGCGCACGATGCGCGTGCGATTCTCCAGCGAGCCGCCATAGGCGTCCTCGCGCCGGTTCAGGGTGGGCGAGAGGAACTGGCAGAGGATGTAGCCGTGGGCGCCATGGATCTCCACGCCGTCGAAGCCGGCGCGCCGGGCCCGCTCGGCCGCGGCGATGAAGTCCTCGATCAGCTGGGCCACCTCGGCTTCGGTGAGCGCCCGGGCCCCGGTCTCGGCGTCGTCGGAGGGGCAGACCGGCGCCTCGCCGATCAGCTCCTTCGGCGCCCGGTTGCCGGCGTGGTGCAGCTGCACGACCGCCAGGCTGCCCTGCGCCTTGATGGCCGAAGCCAGGCGGGTGAGGCCCGGCAGGTGGTCGTCGGAGAAGACGCCGAGCTGGCCGGGGAAGCCCTGGCCGATCTTCTGCACATGGGCCGCGCAGGTCATGGTCAGGCCGAAGCCGCCCTCGGCCCGCATCGTCAGCCAGCGGAACTCCTCATCGGACAGGGTGCCGTCCGCATGGCTCTGGGTGTTGGTCAGGGGCGCCAGCATCAGCCGGTTCTTCATCGACGCGCCGTGGGCGAAGTCGAGCGGGGCGAAGAGGTCGGGCGGGGTCATGGCGGCTCCTCGGGTGCGGGTGATCGCTCATCACATAGACCGGCGCGGCGCCCATTCGAAGGGGCGCCGTAGCGGAACGCGGCTTGTCTCCCCCCGCCGCCCGCGTCATGCAGGACCCGATCGGCGATCCACGCCGGCGGAGAGGGGGGCAGGATGAAGGCCGTCTGGTACGACCGAACGGGACCGGCGCGCGAGGTGCTGGTGGTGGGCGAGCGCCCGAAGCCCGCCCCCGGCCGCGGCGAGGTGCTGATCCGCGTGCGCGCCTCCGGCGTGAACCCCTCCGACGTGGGCATGCGCGGCGGCGCCAGCGGCGCGCCCATGGCCTATCCCCGCATCACCCCCAACAGCGACGGCGCGGGCGTGGTCGAGGCCGTCGGTCCCGGCGTGACCGGAGACTGGGTCGGCAAGCGGGTCTGGTTCTACAACGGCCAGCGCAACGGCCGCGCCTTCGGTTCGGCGGCCGAATACATCGAGCTCGACGCCGATCTGATCCGCGAACTGCCCGACGGCGTCAGCTTCGCGCAGGGCGCGACGCTCGGCATCCCCTGCATGACGGCGCATGTGGCGCTCTTCCTGGCGGGACCCGTGCAGGGGCGCACCGTGCTGGTCACCGGCGGCGCGGGCGCAGTCGGCCACTACGCCGTCCAGCTCGCCAAGTGGGCCGGGGCGACGGTGATCGCCACCGTCTCGGGGCAGGCGAAAGCGGAGCGCGCACGGGCCGGCGGCGCCGATCACGTGATCAACTACCGCGCCGAGGATGTGGCCGCCCGCGTGCGCGACCTGACCGGCGGGCAGGGGGTCGACCATGTGGTGGAGGTGGACTTCGGCGGCAATGTCGCGACCAGCCTCGCCAGCGTGCGGCTGAACGGGTCGCTCGCCTACTACGCCACCAAGGGAAACCGCGCGCCGCCGATCCCGGCCGGCGCCCTGATGGGCCTGAACCTGCGCCTCCAGGGCGTCTATCTGCCGGTCAGCCCGCACGCGGCGCGGCGCCGCGCCCAGGACGACATCACCCGCTGGATCGGGACGGGCGATCGGCTGCTGTCGGTGTCGGCGACCTTTCCCCTGGAGGACTGCGCCGCCGCCCACGAGGCGGTGGAGGCCGGCGACAAGGTCGGCACGGTGGTGGTCGAACCATGACGGCGCCGGAAGACGCCATCCGGGCCCGCCGCCGGCTGACCAACAAGCTGATCGCCGGCAAGGACGCCGCCCGCCTGCGGCCCTTCTTCGATCCCGGCGCCGTGGTGATCGTCGGCGACGGATCGCGGATCACCGGCGCCGAGGCGGTGGTGCAGGCCTTCGCCGCCCAGTTCCGGGACCCGGACTTCTCGGCCTATGTCCGCACGCCGGACGAGGTGGCGGTGGCGCAGGACGGCGAACGCGCCGCCGAGCGCGGAACCTGGGTCGCCGTCTCCAGGAGCCGCGGCGAGCACATTTCCGGCTGGTACCTCGCCGCCTGGAAGAAGGTCCGCGGCCAGTGGCTGATCGAGAGCGAGACCTTCGTCACCCTGGCGGAGGGCTGAAGGCGCCAGTCCCTAGACCAGCGCTCCGTGGCAGTGCTTGAACTTCTTGCCCGAGCCGCAGGGGCAGAGCGCGTTGCGGCCGGTCTGCTCCCAGCCCGCGGGCAGGGAGGAGATCGGCAGGGCCTGGCGCTGCTCGCGCGACAGTCCGGCGGGCAGGGCCCCGGCCGTGGCGGCGTTCTCGCCGGTCAGGGGGTCGAGGTGGACCTCCATCAGGCGGCCCGGCGGCGGCGTCGGCGGCGGCGCGGGTTCGGCGATGGAGAACTCCACCGTCATCAGCCAC
>CAYQPL010000041.1:0-6792 GCA_964419395.1 uncultured Phenylobacterium sp.
GCGGGACAGGGCGGCCGCGCGCGCCAGCGCCAGCAATGTCCGCCCGCCCGGCCCCGTCCACGCCGCCACCTGGATCAGCGGAGAGCCGATCAGCACATGTCCGATCTGCGCCCAGGGGAAGCCGGTGAAGATGTGGCCGCGGATCCATTCGAAGAGGGCGAGCGCCCCGGCGAAGACCACGACCCGGCCCAGGCCCCGGGCGCGGCTCAGCCGGTAGAGCCAGACCCCGCCGCCCCAGAAGAGGGCGCGGCCGCCGGCCAGCAGGACGAGGGCGAAGGGCGCCATCCAGCCGTGCGCGGCCGCATCCACCAGGAAGGCCTCGGTGACCCACCAGACGCTGAGCGCGAAATAGCCGAGGCCGGCGAACCAGCCCACCGAGAAGGCGTGGGCGAGCGGCCGCGCCGCCGCGCGGTCGGCCAGGCGCAGCAGCAGGGCGAAGCCGAGCAGGCCGGGCAGGACTCCGAACGGCGGGTGGGCCAGGCCGGCGCCCAGCCCGGCCGCCAGGGCCAGGCCGCGGCGGCCCCAGGGGTTCGCCTCCAGCCGGGCGAAGGCCTCGACGAGCCGCCGCACGTCAGTTGACGACGGGGGCGGGAACGGGGGCGGCGGCCGGGCGCAGGCGCACCCGCTTCACCCGCCGCGGATCGGCGTCCATGACCTGCAGCTCGAAGCCGGCGGGATGTTCGATCAGTTCGCCCCGCTGCGGCACGCGGCCGGCCAGCGCGGTGACCAGGCCGGCCACCGTGTCGATCTCCTCCTCGAAGTCCGGCGGCGCCAGCTCCTGGCCGACGGCGGCCTCCAGCTCCTCCAGGGGGGCGCGGGCGTCGGCCTCGAAGACGCCGCCCGGCCGGGCGATGACCGACTTGGTCTGGGCCTCGTCGTGCTCGTCGTCGATCTCGCCGACGACGGCCTCGATCAGGTCCTCCAGGGTCACTAGGCCGTCGGTGCCGCCAAACTCGTCGATGACCAGGGCCATGTGCAGCCGGGTGGCCTGCATCTGCAGCAGGAGGTCGGCCGCGCGCATGGAGGCCGGCACATAGAGGGCGTCGCGGCGGATGCGGTGCAGGATGGGGTCCTCGCGGCCCGGCCCGGCGCCGTTGGCCGACAGCAGGCGGAAGACGTCCTTGACGTGGACCACGCCCACGGGGTCGTCGAGGGTCTCGCGATAGATGGGCATGCGCGAATGCTCGGCCTCGATGAAGCGTTCGACGAGCTCCCCGAAGGGGGTCGCTAGCTCCACCGCGACGATGTCGGCCCTCGGCGTCATCACGTCGTCGACGCGAAGCGTCTGGAAGGCCTCGGCCTGCCGGACCAGCCGGTTTTCCGGCTCGGCGAGCTTCGGTAGTTCCTCAGGCTCCCCGCCCTGGCGGCGGAACCGTTGCAGAAGGGCCCGAAACCCGCCGCCGCCCTGTCGGGGGGGCGCAGGTTCGGGCGGACTTCGATCGTCTGAGTTACCCATCGTCTCCCTGGTCGGCCGCATAGGGATCGGGAACGCCCAGTCCGGCGAGCAATCGCCGCTCCAGGCCTTCCATCTCGGCCGCCTCGTCCTCGCTCATATGGTCGTAGCCTACTAGATGCAGGACCCCGTGCGCCACCAGATGCTGGAGGTGGTGGGCCAGCGTCTTGCCCTGCTCGCCCGCCTCGCGGGCGCAGACGCCGTAGGCCAGGGCCAGATCGCCCAGGAATCCCTCGGGATTCTCCGCCGCGGGAAAGGACAGGACGTTGGTCGGCCCCTTCTTGCGCCGGTATTCGGCGTTGAGGTCGGCGACGGCCTCGTCGTCGGTCAGCAGGATGGCCACCAGGCCGAATTCCGGCGGGGTCTGCGGCGTCCGGCCGGCGGCGGCCAGGGCGGCTTCGGCGGCGCGGCGGGCCAGGGCGTGGGCGTCGGGCAGGGCCTCGTCCCAGGCGTCGTCCTCGATCTCGATGTCGATCACGCCGGCCCGCCGTTCTGGGCGGCGTCGGCCTCGTAGGCGCGCACGATGCGCTCCACCAGCGGATGGCGCACGACGTCCTCGGCCGAGAAGCGCGACACCGCCACGCCCTCCACACCGTCGAGGATGGCGACCGCATGGGCCAGGCCGGAATCGCGGGCGTTCAGCAGGTCCACCTGGGTCGGGTCGCCGGTCACCGCCATGCGGGCGCCCTCGCCCAGGCGGGTCAGCACCATCTTCATCTGCAGGCGGGTGGCGTTCTGGGCCTCGTCGACGATGACATAGGCATGGGCGAGCGTGCGGCCGCGCATGAAGGCGATGGGGGCCAGCTCGATCTCGCCCTTCTCGCGCCGCCGGCGGAACTGGTCGGCGCCCATGATGTCGGTCAGGGCCTCCCAGACCGGCGCCATGTAGGGGTCGACCTTCTCGTTCATGTCGCCGGGCAGGAAGCCGAGCCGCTCGCCCGCCTCCACGGCGGGGCGGCTGACGATCAGCCGGTCGACCTCGCCGCGCAGCAGCATGCCCGCGCCGTGGGCCACGGCCAGGAAGGTCTTGCCGGTGCCGGCGGGGCCGAGGCCGAAGACCAGCGGGTTCTCGGCCAGGGCCTTCAGGTAGCGGGCCTGGGCCGGGGTCTTGGGGGCCACCTGGCCGCGGCGGCCCACCGGCAGGCCGCCGGGCGCGGCGCCGGCGCCGGTGCGCGCCTGGCCGATGGCCACGCGCACGTCGGCCTCGGTGATCTCCAGCCCCTGGTCGGCGCGGCTGGCCAGGGACTGGATGGCGCGCTTGGCCGCGGCCCGGGACTTGGCGTCGCCGCTCAGCTGGACGCCGCCGCCGGGGGTCTCGAGCAGCACGCCGAAGGCGTCCTCGATCAGGGCGGCGTGGCGGCTGTTGGTCCCGCCGACGGCCCGGACGGCGGCGTCGGTCAGGACGATGAATTCAGGGGCGCGGCTCAAATTCGCTCCAGGACAGGCGCCCGCGCGGGGCTTTCCACCAGAACGCCCGAAAGGCTGTTCTTGCTCGCCGCCTCGATGCGGACCGGGACGATCTGGCCGATCAGGGCTTCCGGCGCGGCGGCGTGGACGCCTTGCAGATAGGGGCTGCGGCCGACCAGCTGGCCTTCGTGGCGCCCCTTGCGCTCGAACAGGACCGGCAGGGTCTTGCCGACCTGGGCGGCGTTGAAGGCCACCTGCTGCTCGTCCAGCAGGGCCTGCAGGCGGGCCAGCCGCTCGGTCTTCACCTCTTCGGGGACCTGGCCGGGCAGGGCGGCGGCCGGCGTGCCGGGGCGGCGGGAATACTTGAAGGAGAACGCGCTGGCGTGGCCCATCTGGCGCACGAGGGCCAGGGTCGCCTCGAAGTCGGCGTCCCGCTCGCCGGGGAAGCCGACGATGTAGTCCGAGGAGATGGCGATGTCGGGCCGGGCGGCGCGGATCTTTGCGATCAGCTCCAGATAGGCCTCCACCGTGTGGCCGCGGTTCATGGCCTTGAGGATCTTGTTCGACCCCGACTGCACCGGCAGGTGCAGGAAGGGCATGAAGGCGTCCAGTTCGCCATGGGCGGCGATCAGGTCCTCACCCATGTCCCGCGGGTGGCTGGTCGTATAGCGGATGCGGTCCAGGCCGGGGATCTTGGCCAGCGCCCGGGCCAGGGCCGCCAGTCCGCCGGACCCGTCGGGATCGTGGTAGGCGTTGACGTTCTGGCCCAGCAGGGTGACCTCGCGCACCCCCTGCTCGGCGAGGCTCTGGGCCTCCCTCAGGATGGCGGCGGCCGGGCGCGACCATTCGGCGCCGCGGGTGTAGGGCACGACGCAGAAGGTGCAGAACTTGTCGCAGCCCTCCTGCACGGTGAGGAAGGCGGTGACGCCCGAGACGGTGCGCTTCTCCGGCAAGGCGTCGAACTTCTCCTCGGCGGCGAAGTCGGCGGCCAGGCGCTCGCCGCGGGCGCGGTGGGCGCGGGCGATCAGCTCGGGCAGCTGGTGATAGGCCTGCGGCCCGACCACGAGGTCCACGGCCGGCTGGCGGCGCATGATCTCCTCGCCCTCGGCCTGGGCGACGCAGCCGGCGACGGCGATGGTCATGCCGGCCCCGGCCGCCTCGCGCTCCTGCTTCATCAGGCGGATCTGGCCGAGCTCGGAATAGACCTTCTCGGTCGCCTTCTCGCGGATGTGGCAGGTGTTCAGCACCACCAGGTCCGCGGCCTCGGGCGCATCGGTGACGCCATAGCCCAGCGGCGCCAGCACCTCGGCCATGCGCTCGCTGTCATAGACGTTCATCTGACAGCCGTAGGTCTTGATGTAGAGGCGCTTTTGCGGCGCGGTCGCGGACATTTCCGCCTTATGGGGTCGCGAGGGGCCGCATTCAAGCGCCGGGCGCCGCCGGAACCCCCTCCGACCCTTCGGCGGCCGAGGGGTCCTGCGGCGGCTCAGTCCTCGATCGGCATGCCGTAGAGCTCGAGCCGGTGGTCGACCAGCTTATAGCCGAGCTTGCGGGCGATGGCCTCCTGCAGGGCCTCGATCTCCTCGTCGACGAACTCCACCACCTTGCCGGTCTTCATGTCGATCAGGTGGTCGTGATGGACGTCGGTGGCCTCCTCGTAGCGCGAGCGGCCGTCGCGGAAGTCGTGACGGGCGATGATGCCGGCCTCCTCGAAGAGGCGCACGGTGCGGTAGACGGTGGCGATGGAGATGTGCGGGTCCACCTGGTGGGCGCGCCGATAGAGCTCTTCCACATCGGGATGGTCGGTCGCCGCCGAAAGCACGCGGGCGATCACCCGCCGCTGCTCGGTCATGCGCATGCCCTTTTCGATGCAGAGATTTTCGATCCGGTCCACGCGGTCCTCCTGATGGTTCGTCCGCCAGAATATGTCTAAGGCCGGCCAGTGTTAAGATCGAGCCGCATGACCAGGGCGTCCACACGTCCCTCGGGGCGGGCGTAGTAGGCGGCGCGGCGACCCGCCTCGGCGAAGCCGAGCGACCGGTAGAGGGCCTGGGCGGCGGGATTGTCCTGCGCCACCTCCAGGAAGAGGCTCTGCGCCCCGCCCTGGGCGGCGAGCGCCGCGGCGGTCTCGACCAGCATCGCCCCGATCCCCTGCCGGCGCGCGGCCGGCGCCACGGCGAGGGTCAGGATCTCGGCCTCCTCGAACAGGGCCCGGCAGAGGATCATGCCGACGGCCTCGGGCCCGTCCTCGACCAGCAGGGCGATGGTTCCCGCCCCCTGGGACAGGGTCGCCATCTCGGAGGCGGGCCAGGGATGGTCGAAGGCCGGGGCGTGGAGGGCGGCCAGGGTCTCGGCGGCCTCGGGTCCGACGGGGGAGAGCTTCATGCCGCCGCCGGGCCGGGGCGGCCCCCCGGCAGTCGGGCGTCGGGCGCCCGCAGATAGAGGGGGCGCGGCGGCGCGCCAGCCGGCGCGGCGCGGGCGAGGCGGGCGACGGCCACGGGATCGCAGGCCGAGGCCGGAACGATCTGGGCCTCGAACAGCAGGTCGGCCAGGAGCGCCGCCCCCGAGCCGGTCAGGGTCGCCGCGCCGCCGCCCGACAGCTCGGCGATGCGCGCCGCGGCGGCGCCAAGATCGAGGGCGTCGGGGGCCATCAGCGGCCGGCCCTCGGAGAAGGCCTGCAGCTAGACCTGCCCCCGGCGCGCATCGATGGCGGAGAAGACGAGGCCCTCGTGCGGCTCGGCGAGCGCCGCCAGGGCGCCGACGCCGACCACCGGCCTGTCCAGCGCCGCGCCCAGTCCCTTGGCGAAGGCCAGTCCCACCCGCAGGCCGGTGAAGGAGCCGGGACCGACGGTGACGCCGATGCGGTCGAGGTCCTGGAAGGCGAGGCCCGCCTGGGCGGCGAGGCGCTGGACGAGCGGGGCCAGGGCCTCCTGGTGGCCGCGAGCCATGGGCAGGCTCTGCGTCGCGCGCACGGTGTCGCCCTCGAGAAGGGCGGCCGAGCAGGCCTCCAGGCAGGTGTCGATGGCGAGGACGATCATCTGGGGCGGGCGCTAGCAGGCCTGCGCCCGCGCGGAAAGGCCTACAGGGTCTGTTCGACCCGGGTCACTTCCGGGACGTAGTGCTTGAGCATGTTCTCCACCCCGGCCTTCAGCGTCGCCGTGGAGGAGGGGCAGCCGGCGCAGGCGCCCTTCATGTGCAGCCAGACGACGCCGGTGTCGGCCTCGAAGCGGGAGAAGACGATGTCGCCGCCATCCTGGGCCACGGCCGGGCGGATGCGGCTGTCCAGCAGGTCCTTGATCTCGGTGACGATCTGGGCGACCTCGCCCTCATAGACCGGCTCGGCCTCGTCGGCGCCCGCCGCGGCCGCCTCGCCCGTGAACAGCGGCCGGCCGGAGGTGAAGTGGTCCATGATGGCCGCCAGCACCGGCGCCTTCAGGTGCGGCCAGGCGTGATGGGGCCCCTTGCCGACCGTCACGAAGTCCGGCCCGAAGAAGACCCGCTCCACCCCCTCGATGTCGAAGAGGTCGGCCGCCAGGGGCGAGGCCTGGGCCTCCTCCATCGTGCGGAAGTCGTGCGATCCCTCGCCGGCGACCTCGCGGCCGGGCAGGAACTTCAGCACCTCGGGGTTCGGCGTGGTTTCGGTCTGGATGAACATGGGCCTGATGTGGCCTGCGCAGGCGCGGGACGCAAGACCCCTGGCGATGGTCGGGTATGGGCGTGTGGGGGCGGAGCCGGCCGGTCACGCCAGGTCGGCGATCTCCTCGTCGGTCAGGTCGCCGGGGACGACGGTGACCGGCAGCTTGCGGCCGCCCCACTTGACGCCCTCCTTGGCCAGGGAGGCGACCAGCGGCCCGGGGCCGCGGCCGTGGGCGGCGGCGGCCAGCACCAGGATCTTGATGTCGGGGTCGTCGGCGATGACGCCCTTCAGGGCC
>CAYQPL010000041.1:6802-23482 GCA_964419395.1 uncultured Phenylobacterium sp.
GGGCCTGGCGGGCGCTCTCGGCGTTCTTGATGATGAATTCCGGGGCGACGCCGGTCTCGGCGATGACGAATTCGGCCATCTTCTGCAGGAAGGCCTCGGCCTCGGCGCGCGCCTGGCGCTCGATCTCCTCGCGCACGCCCGACCAGTGCTCGAACACGGCCGGCTCGATGACGCGCAGCAGGGCCACGTGGCCGCCGGTGGAGCGCGCCCGGCGGCAGGCGAACCGCAGGGCGGCCTGGAATTCCGGCGTGTCGTCGGCGATGACGAGGAACTTGCGCTGGCTCATGGGGCGGGACGGTGGCGCGGCGCGGGCCGGAGGGCAAGTGGGGGGCGAAGGCTCAAGCGCCCCAGAAGCCCACCAGCTTGCGCGTCTCGGCGAGCGTCGGAGCGGCCGCGGCGCGGGCGCGCTCGGCGCCCTTGGCCAGCACGCGGTCGATCTCGGCCGGATCGGCCATCAGCCGCCGCATCTCCGCGCCCACGGGCCCCAGCTTCTCCACCGCCAGGTCCGCGAGCTTGGGCTTGAAGGCGCCGAAGCCCTGGCCGGCGAATTCGGCGAGGACCTCGGCCGAGGTCCGGCCGTCCAGCGCCGCATAGATGCCGATGAGGTTCTCCGCCTCCGGCCGGCCCTTCAGCTCCTCGAGCGTTTCCGGCAGCGGTTCGGGATCGGTCTTGGCCTTGCGGATCTTCTGGGCGACCAGGTCCGGCTCATCCAGCAGGTTCAGGCGTGAATTGTCCGACGGGTCGGACTTGGACATCTTCGCCGTCCCGTCGCGCAGGGACATGATGCGCGAGCCCGGCCCCTGCGTCAGGGCGTCGGGCAGGGGGAAGAAGCCCGGCGCGTCGAAGTCGTGGTTGAACTTGGCGGCGATGTCGCGGGGCAGCTCCAGGTGCTGGCGCTGGTCGTCGCCCACCGGCACGTGGGTGGCCTTGTAGAGCAGGATGTCGGCGGCCTGCAGCACCGGATAGGTGTAGAGGCCGACGCTGGCGCGCTCCTTGTGCTTGCCCGACTTCTCCTTGAACTGGGTCATGCGGTCGAGCCAGCCGAGGCGAGCGACGCAGTTGAAGACCCAGGCGAGCTCGGCGTGCGCCGGTACGGCCGACTGCGGGAAGATGGTCGCCTTGTCGGGATCGAGGCCCGAGGCGAGATAGGCCGCCGTGATCTCGCGCACCTGATCCGTCAGGAGCTTCGGGTCCTGCCAGACGGTGATGGCGTGCAGGTCGGCGACGAAGATGAAGGTGTCCATCTCGTGCTGCAGGCGGGCGAACTTCACCAGGGCGCCGAGATAGTTGCCCAGGTGCAGGGCGCCGGAGGGCTGGACGCCGGACAGCACGCGCTTAGGGCCGCTATAGGCGACGGGAGCTTGGTCGGTCATGGGATCTTGGGGATCAGGCTTCGAATTCGAATGATGACAGGCAGGCAGAGGCGTCGGGCCCCTTGCGATCAGGGGGCGCTCAGGACGCGCGGCGCCATCGCCAGGTTCTGCGAGCCGGAAAAGCCATGGCCCTGCGCATAGTCCCCACGGCGAGCGCTGGCAAGGCTTGGACGGCGCAGGCTCTGCGCGCCGCAGGCGCGGGGAAGGACAAACCACGAAGAACACAAAGATCACGAAGGCGCAGCGCCGCGGCCTCTTCGTGATCTTCGTGCCCTTCGTGGTTTTCTTATTTTGCGCTGCGCGCGGCGATCAAGTCAGCCCATGTCCGGTGGCGCCGATGCGCCATTGCGGCGGGTGACGGCGCTGCGCAGTTCGGCGCGGGTGACGCCGCCGAAGAGGAAGACCAGCAGGCCATAGAGGAGGAGGCCGGCGAAGGAGAGGGCCAGCACGCCGATCTCCTTGGCGCCCACCAGGGGCAGGTCCAGCGCGCGCAGGGGCGCTTCGAAGGCCGCGCGGTTGGCGGCGGCGAAGGCGAGCGCTGCGCCCATGGCCGCGCTGGCCAGGGCCACGCGCAGGATCTTCGAGGTCACGAAGGCCGAGGGGCGGTAGTCCCCCTTGCGCCAGAGCGCCACCAGCATCTGGATCACGGCGATCCAGGCGGCCAGGCTGGTGGCCGCGGCGATGCCGGGCACGCCGATGACGAAGAAGAGGGCCACCCCCGCCACCACGTTGATCGCCACCGAGATCAGCGCGAAGCGCATGGGCGTCCTGGTGTCCTCGCGGGCGAAGAAGGCCGGCTGCAGGATGCGCTGCAGGACGAAGGCGGGCGTCCCCCAGCCGTAGTGGAAGAGGAGCGCCCCGGTGGCCGCGGCGTCGGCGGCCACGAAGGCGCCGCGGGTGAAGAGGCCGTCGATCAGATAGACCGGCATGGCCATCAGCGCCGCGGCCGCGGGCAGGCTCAGCGCCAGGCCGAAGATCAGCCCCTGGTCCATGGCGCTCTTCGCATCCTCGTGGTCGCCGCGGCGCAGGGACTGGGCGAGCCGGGGCAGCAGCGCCACCCCGATGGCGACGCCCACCAGGCTCATGGGCAGCTGGTAGAGCCGGTCGGCGACGTTCAGCCACACCCGCGCGCCGGCCACCTGCGAGGCCAGGATGCCGGAGATGAAGATGTTGATCTGGGTGGCGCTGTTGGCGATGGCCGCCGGGATGGCGCGCCGGGTCAGGGCCTTCATCTCCGGCGTCAGGCGCGGGCGGACGAGGCGCACCCGCGCGCCCGACTTCCGCGCCGCCCAGATGACGAGCGCCGCCTGGCCGATCCCGGCGATGATCACCCCGAGGGAGGCGGCGTAGGCGGCCCGGATCGGGTCGGTCTGCGGCCAGACGACGGCCAGCATCACCACGTTGAGGATCGTCGGGTAGAAGCCCGAGACGATGAACCGGCCATGCGCATTCAGGATGCCGGAGAAGAGGGCGGCGATCGCCATGCAGGGCAGGTAGGGCATGGTGATCTGGGTCAGGATCACCGACAGCCGGAACTTCTCCGGCTCGTCCACATAGCCGGGATTGATGACGAACATCAGCCAGGGCATGGCCAGCTGGGCGGCGAGCGTCAGGGCCACGGTCAGCGCGGCCAGGCCGGCGGCCGCATCGGCGGCGAAGCGGTCGGCCTCGCCCTCGCCGTCGCCCTCCAGCCGCTTGGCGTAGTCGGGCACGAAGGCCGCGGCGAAGGCGCCCTCGGCGAAGATGCGGCGGAACAGGTTGGGGAAGGCCAGCGCGGTGTAATAGGCGTCGGCCGCGATGGTCAGGCTGGCCCCCAGCCGGGCCGTGACCACGAGGTCGCGCACCAGGCCCAGCACCCGGCTGAACAGGGTCAGCGCCGAGAAGATCACCGAGGAACGCAGCAGGCCCGCACGTTTGGCCGGCGGCGGCGCGGGTGCGCCGGCCTGGCTCGCCGCGGCGTCGCGCGCCGTCTCTGTGGGGGGTTCGGTGCTCACCTGTGCGCCTGTGGGGCCGAACGGGCCGGGGGTCAAGGCGGGATGCGCGCGGGCCGCCTCAGCGCGCGGGACTCTCAGTCGCCCTCATCCTGAGGCGCCGCCGCAGGCGGCCTCGAAGGACGAGGGCGGTGGCACGGTGCGTCCTTCGAGGCTCGCTGACGCTCGCACCTCAGGATGAGGAACTTGGGTGGAGGCTGCGGCGCTCGGCCTACCGCGCCACGCTCGCCCGGGCGCGCTGGAGGCGGGCGCGGCTGCGGGGGCGGGCGGTGGTCTCGCCCTCGTTCAGGACGTCCATCAGGGCGGATTTCAGCGTATTCAGCCGCTTGATCTCGGTCACCTTCCAGCCGGCGGAATCGGTGACGTAGAAGGCGTCCACCGCCCGCTCGCCATAGGAATCGATGTGGGCCGAGACGATGGAGAGGCCGGCCTCGGCCAGCACGCCGGCGAGCGCGGTCAGCAGGCCCGGCCGGTCGCGGCCGGCGGTCTCGACGATGGTGGCGTATTCGGAGGCGTCGTTGTCGATCAGCACGGTGGGCGTGATGGCGAAGGCCGCCGTCCGCGCCAGGTCGGCCGGGCGCGGCGGCTCGGCGCTGGGCGGCTCGCCCCGCGCGGCGGCCTCCAGCGACTCGGCCAGGCGCGGCAGGGACGCCGGATTGTCGTGGCCGTAGGGCTGGCCGGTGACGTCCTGCACATAGAAGACGTCCAGCGCCCGGCCCTGGCGGGAGGTGAAGACCCGCGCCCCCAGCACGCTGGCGCCGGAGACGGTGATGGCCCGCGTCAGGTCGGCGAACAGGCGCGCCCGGTCGGCGGCGGCGACGACGATCTCGGCGGCGTTCAGGTCCTCGCGCACATAGCCCATGGCCGCGGCGCCCTCGCCCTCGGCGCGCTGGGAGACGGCGGCATGGATGGCGATCTCGTCCTGGCCGAAGCCGGTGAAATAGGCGTCCTCCATGGATTCCGCCCAGGCTGCGGCGGCCGGATCGGCCTCCACCAGCCGGGCGCGGATCTCGGCGGCGGCGAGCGCCTGGCGCTGGCGCACCACGACGACGGCGTCGCTGGCCCGCCCGCCGCGGAAGACCGCCGAGGCCGAGGCGTAGAGGTCGCGCAGGAGCTGGCCCTTCCAGCCGTTCCACACGCCCGGCCCCACGGCGCGGATGTCGGCCACGGTCAGGACCAGCAGCAGGCGCAGGCGCTGCGGCGTCTGCACCATGCGCACGAAGTCGGCCACGGTGCGCGGGTCGGAGATGTCGCGCTTCTGGGCGTAGTCGCTCATCTCCAGGTGATGCTCGACGAGCCAGGCGACCAGGTCGATCTTGGCCCGCGGCAGGCCCAGACGCTCGCAGACGGCGCGGGCCGATCGCGCTCCGGCCTTCTCCTGACCGCCGGCGACGCCGCCCTTGCCCGTGTCGTGCAGCAGCATGGCGAGATAGAGCACCTCGCGCTCCTCGATGCGCGGCATCAGCGAGGTGGCCAGCGGATGGTCCTCGCCCAGGCGGCCGTTCGCGATGTCGGCGATGATGCCCACCGCCCGCAGGGTGTGCTCGTCCACCGTGTAGGAGTGGTACATGTTGAACTGCATCTGGGCGACGATGCGTCCGAACTCGGGGATGTAGCGGCCGAGCACGCCGGCCTCGGTCATCAGGGTGAGCGTCCGCTGCGGATCGCGGCCGAGGGCGAGGGTGTCGAGGAAGATCTTGGCCGCCTTCGGGTCGCGCCGGACCTTCGACGTGATGACCCCCAGCGACCGCGTCGCGGCGGTGAAGGCGTCGGGATGCAGGTCGAGGTCGCGCCTGTCGGCGATCTGGAAGAGCCGCAGCAGGTTCAGCGGATCGGCCTCGAAGACCTCCGGCCCCTCCACGTCCAGGCGGCCGCCCTCCTCGTGGAAGCCGGGGATGTCCAGCGGCTTGCGGCTCGTCTTCTTGCGGCCGCCGGGCAGCAGGCGGGAGATGCCCTTGGGCGCCGACTTGACCCGCTCGGCCTCCAGCTTGGCGGCGAAGACGCGCGTGAGCGCACCGACCTCCTTGGCGATCAGGAAGTAGCGCCGCATGAAGCGCTCGACGGCCGGATTGTCGGCCCGGTCGCCATAGCCCATGCGCCGGGCGAGCTCCGGCTGCAGGTCGAAGGTCAGCCGCTCCTCGGGCCGGCCGGTGGCGAAGTGCAGATGGGCGCGCACGGCCCACAGGAAGTCGAAGGCGCGGATGAAGGTGCGAATCTCGCGCCCCTCGAACATCTCCAGCTGCGGCACCCCGTCGACCCGCTCCGACGGGTTCAGATATTCGGCGATCCAGAAGAGGGTGTTGAGGTCGCGCAGGCCCCCCTTGCCCTCCTTGACGTTGGGCTCGACCATGTAGCGGCTGGCGCCGGCGCGCGCCTGGCGCTCGTCCCGCTCCTTCAGCTTGGCGGCGACGAATTCCGCGCCCGTCCCCTTCACCACCTCGTTGCGGAAGCGGGCCTTCAGCTCCTCGGCCAGGGCCGCGTCGCCGGTCAGGCGCCGCGACTCCAGGATGGAGGTGCGGATGGTGAAGTCCTCGCGGGCCAGCTTCACGCATTCGTCGATGGTGCGCGAGGCGTGGCCGACCTTGAAGCCCAGGTCCCACAGGGCGTAGAGCATGAACTCGATCACGCTCTCGACGTGCGCCGTCTGCTTGTAGGGGCGCAGGAACAGAAGATCGATGTCGGAGAAGGGCGCCAGCGTCCCCCGCCCATAGCCCCCCACCGCCATCAGGCAGAGCCGCTCCCCCTCGGTGGGGTTGCGCGCCCGGATCATGTGGACGGTGGTGAAGTCGTAGAGCGCGGTGACCACCTCGTCGGTGACGCCCGACAGCAGCCTGGCGGTCTCGATGCCGCCCGCCCCGTTCTCCAGCCGCTCCTTGGCGATCATGCGCCCCCGGAACAGGGCCTGTTTCAGGATGTCCAGGGCCGCCCGCCGCTGCGCCGCCTCGTCGCCCACGGCGTCCAGGGCCGCCGCCGAAAGCTGGGCGCGCAGCCGCACGCCGTCGACGACATATTCCAGGCGGGTAGGCTTCAGGCGAGGCGGCATGGGGGCTTGGGGCTAAGAGGGGGTTCGTCGCACCATATAGGGTCTCGGCCGCGGCGCGTCAGACAAAGTCAGTCGAGCCGCGCGGGAGCGGCGCGGGAGGCGACCGCGGGGGACCTGCAAGCCGCGCCGGTGCGGCGCGCCTACAGGACGCCGACGGTCCGGCTCCAGGTCTTCAGGGCCTCGCGCACCTTTGCCTCCGGCGCCGCATCCCGTTGGAAGGCCCACCACAGGAGCGTCCCTTGCCAGAGGCTCGCCATCTGCCAGCCCAGCTGCGCGGCTTGATCGGCGTCATCGCCGAGCCGCCGGCCGAGAGCTTCGGCCAGCCGCGCCCCCCATTCCGCGCCTCGCCGTCGCAGGACGGGGTTCCTCATGTCCTCCCGCAGCAGGAGCAGTCCGTCGGTGAAATCGTACTCGGCGGCGCCCGAGTTCGTCAGCCGTAACAGGAACGCGATCGCCCCGGCCGGATCGGGCGAGGCCCATGCGTCAGCCGCCGCCGTGGCTTCGTCCAGCTGGTCCCAGGCTCGCAGGAGGATCGCCTCGACCATCTTCTCCCGGCTTCCAAAGCGCTGAACGAGAGTCGCCGCGGCCAAGCCGACCGCCTTCGACGCCTTGGCGAAGGAGAGATCCGCAGGGCCGTGCGCCATCATGGGCGCCATCAACCTGTCGAGCAGAAGGTCGTCGGGAACGGTCTTGCGTCGGCTCATGTCATCATATTAAACGAACGGTCGTTTATATTCAAGGGAGAGACCGGTGGCGAGGATACTCGGCTATATCGCAACCAGCCTTGATGGCTTCATCGCCGCGCCCGGCGACAGTCTTGAATGGCTGTTCCGGTACGATGGCCTGGACCTCGGGGCGCACGACTACGGCCATTTTCTGAAGCGGATCCGCACCGTCGTCATGGGGCGCGGGACATACGACTTCATCGCCAAGGACGAGGCGCCGTGGGCCTACGGGGGACAGCGGGTGATCGTCGTCACATCCCGGCCCATTCCCGACCCCAGGGGCGCTCTGGAGACGCGCAGCGACATCGACGCGTTGATCGCCGAACTGCGAAGCCTTCAGGACGGGGACGTCTGGATGCTCGGCGGCGGGCGGCTCCAGATGGCCTTCATGGAGCGCGGGGCGCTCGATGAGATCGAAATCTATGTCATGCCGGAGCTGATCGGCGGCGGGACGCCTCTCTTTCCCGCCACCGGGTTCCAGGCGACGCCCAAGCTGCTGAGCGCGCAGGCCTTGGACCGCGGGTGCGATCGACTTCACTATGCGCTGGCGCCAGCCGGATCGGACTGCCCCCCTGCAGCGCGCGGACGCGGCGGCGCCGGCGGGAGGCGAGCGCCGCCGTGAGGGGCGCTCGCTCCGCGACGGGCCTCAGGCCTTGAAGAAGGCCAGCAGGTCGGCGTTGATCAGGTCCGGATGGGTCTGCGCCATGCCGTGGGGCAGGCCGGGATAGGTCTTCAACGTCCCCTGCCGCACCAGCTTGATCGCCAGGTGCGCGCTGTTGGCGATCGGAACGAGCTGGTCGTCCTCGCCGTGCAGGATCAGGACGGGCACGTCGATCTGCCGGAGGTCCTCGGTGAAGTCGGTCTCCGAAAAGGCCTTGATGCAGTCGTAGTGAGCCTTCGCGCCGCCCGACATCCCCTGCCGCCACCAGTTGTCGATCAGGCCTTGGCTGACCTTGGCGCCGGGGCGGTTGAAGCCGAAGAACGGCCCCTCCGCGACGTCGCGGAAGAACTGGGCCCGGTTCGCCGCCAGGGAAGCGCGGAAGCCGTCGAACAGCGCCATGGGCAGGCCGTTCGGGTTGGCGGGCGTCTTCAGCATGATCGGCGGCACGGCGCCGATCAGCGCGGCCTTTGCGACCCGGCCGGGCCTGGCGCGCGCGACGTAGCGGGCGACCTCGCCCCCGCCGGTGGAGTGGCCGACATGGATGGCGTTCCTCAGGTCCAGGGCGTCGGCCAGCGCGATGACGTCGGCGGCGTAGGTGTCCATCTCGTTGCCGCTGTCGGTCTGGGTGGAGCGGCCATGGCCGCGCCGGTCGTGGGCGATCACCCGGTAGCCCTGCAGCCGGAAGAACATCATCTGGGCGTCCCAGTCGTCGGAGGACAGGGGCCAGCCGTGGTGGAAGACGACCGGCTGGGCGTCCTTGGGCCCCCAGTCCTTGTAGAAGATCTGAACCCCGTCCTTCGTGGTCACGAAGCCGCTCTCGGTCCGGTCGGCGCCACGCCCGGCCGGCGCAGGCTCGGCGGCCTGTCCGGCAGACGCGGCTGAGATCGCCGCGAGCCCGAGGCCGGCGGTCATGACGCCGCGGCGGGAAGCCTGATTGTACGCAGTCATGGTCGTCTCCATTTGTGTTCGCGACAATGATTACCGCGATAAACGATCCTCTAGCTGCGTCATTTCGCCTTGTCCAGATATTTCTTATCGCGACATCTATTTGCGTGATAGGACGATTTGCGAGAGAGGGAGTCAGGCGACGTGCGCCCATTGGACCAACAGATTTGCTTCACCTTGTACGCCACGAGCATGGCGGTCACCCGGGCCTACAAGCCCCTGCTCGACGAGCTGGGGCTGACCTATCCGCAGTACCTGGTGCTGAGCGTGCTGGGCGAGGCCGACGGCCTGACCATCGGGGGCGTCGCCGCCCGCCTGGACCTGGAGTCCAGCACGGTCACGCCCCTGGTGAAGCGCCTCGAATCGGCGGGCCTGGTGACGCGCACGCGCAGCCCCGAGGACGAACGGCGGGTGGAGGTGAGGCTGACCACCGCCGGCCGCGCCCTGCTCGAACGATGCGACTGCCTGGGCGACCATCTGATGGCGCGGTCCGGGATGTCCGGCCAACAGCTTGAGGCGCTGAACAAGCAGATTCAGGCCCTGCGGGAACAGATCAACCAGGGCTGAGACGCCGCGAGCGACGCCCGCCGGCTCGACACCTTGCGGACGCCCCCGAGACGATGGATCGTGAACTCTTGTTCCCCCGCGGGGGCGCTTGAACGGAGGCCCTGCGCAATGCTGACCGGTAGCTGCATGTGCGGCGGGGTCGCCTACGAGGTCGAGGCCACCATCGAGGGCATCGCCCACTGCCACTGCGAGACCTGCCGCAAGACCCACGGCGCGGCCTTCTCCAGCATCGCGGCCGCCCCGCGCGACCGGTTCCGCTGGACCCGGGGCGAGGACCTGCTGCGGTCCTACGAAACCTCCCCCGGCAAGCTGAGGCGCTTCTGTTCGCGCTGCGGCTCGCAGCTGGTCGCCGAGCGCGTGGGCCAGCCGAACGTGATGCTGCGGCTCGGATGCCTCGACACCCCCGTCACGGCCGAGCGCCAGTGGCACATCTGGCGATCCGACGGCGCCAGCTGGTACGATCCTGCGGCGGCTCACCCGGAGTTTCCCGAGGGACTGCCTCAGCGCTGAGCCCAACCAGACCCATAGCGCACGCGCCGAGGTTGCGGCTAAGCTCCCGCGCGTTCGGACGCCCTGCGGATCCAGCTCGCCCATGGATGACTTCGTCGCCTATCCGCACAGAGGGCAGATCGCCTTGATGATCCTCGGCTCTGCAAGCTTCGTGGCCGCGGGCTTCTGGATGCTCGGTGCGTTCGGCCCGCCCCCAATCTCGGAACACCGCTCCCCCGAGCACTCAGTCTTCGTCGGCTTGGTCAGCGTGGTCTTCTTCGGAGCCATGGGCTTCCTGTGGATCCGCCGATTGTTCGACGGGCGGGAACAGTTGAGAATCGGGCCGGGAGGCATCCGCGTCACCCGCTGGTCCGAACAGACGATCCCCTGGTCGGAGGTCATCGATGTAACGACCTGGGGCCACAGAAGGCAGACGATGATCGTTCTCCATCTGCGCGACCGCACGCGCTTTCCCGGCCAAGGCATGGAAGCGATGTTGACCTGGCTCTCGCGCAGCATGGAAGGCGGCGATATCTGGATTTCCCTAACGGGCACGGACCGCAGCGTCTCCGAGGCGATTTCTGCGGTTCACCACTTTAGAGCCGGCGCAGGGTCGCTTCGCCGCCTGTCGGATGATTGCGTGTGACTGTCGCTTCGAGCGGCGCGCTGAACCGCGAGAGTTCACGCGTTTCGAGGCGCTTGGCCCCTGCCAAAGTCACGGCGCGGTTGTCGCAAGCAGGCTCGATGTCCTATCGCGACTCTTGCGGATGTCGCGCTGCACCGCCAGCTTTGCGGCTCCCGCCAGCGGCAGCCAGGCCCAAGCACATGACGCACACGCGCCCGGTCACCCGGCCGAGGAATAGGCCGTTCCATCGAGGGTCGAGCGCCAGCTTTGCCGTGCCCGTATGGCTAGGATTGCTGCTGCTCCCGCTCTTCCTCCCTGTCGCCGCGATTATGCAACTCTTCAGGATTGGCCAAAGCGCCGACCGCAACGCTGAAGAAGTGGCGGGCTTCCTCCGCGACTTCATCGAAGACCGGGGGGAGGACTGGGATTGGGACGAGTTCGAGAGCGTCACCATCACCGATCCCGAGCTAGAGGCTCTGCGGCGCGAGGCTGTGGAGGCAGGTCCGCGTGAGCGTCGAGAGGATGCGGATTTCGAGAAGCTGCGGACCCTGCTTGCGCGCGCAGAAGCTATCGATCGCGCAGATCAGGCCGCGGACGCTGCGGCGGATCGAAGGGCGTGACCTGCCCACGGCCCACTGGTCTTCTAGAAAACGATCTCCGCCTATCGCGACTTCGTGCCTCGCCGCCGCCGCCGCTCGTTGACCGAAATCAGCAGCACCCCAAGGACGCCCAGGATCGCGGCGAGTATGGCGCCCGCCACGGCCCACCCATGCCCCACATCGCCCCCACCCGGTGAGAGCGCCGTCGGTAGCTCGAAAATCGCCAAGGCGATGGCGACGATAGTTAGGAAGGCGCCAGCGTTCTTCATGGCATTCACCTAGGATCTCAGCCGCGCCCGAGCCCACACACCGAACACCCCGGATCCGCCCCGATCCGCACCGTCCGCGTCTCCGCCGCCAAGCCGTCGTAGATCATCAGCCGCCCCGCCAGCGGCTCTCCCGCCCCCGTGATCACCTTCACTGCCTCCAGCGCCATCATCGAGCCGATGACGCCGGCCAGCGCGCCGACGACGCCGACGGCGGCGCAGGTCTCGGCGTCCGGCGGGATTTCCGGGACCAGGCACTGGTAGCACGGGCGGCCGGAGAAGACGCCGACCTGGCCCGTCCAGCGGCCGATGGCGCCGGAGACCAGCGTCTTGCCGTGGGCCACGCAGGCGGCGTTGACGCAGAAGCGGGTGGCGAAGTCGTCCGTGCCGTCCAGCACCAGGTCGACGCCTGCGACGAGCTCGGCGGCGTTGTCGGTGCCCAGACGCGCCTGCACCGGCGTGATCTTCACGTGAGGGTTCAGGGCTGTGAGGTGGGCGGCGGCGGCCTCCACCTTCGGCGTCCCGATATCGGCGCTGCGGAAGAGGACCTGGCGCTGCAGGTTGGAGAGGTCGACCGCGTCGGGGTCCGCCAGCACGATCTCGCCCACCCCGGCGGCGGCGAGATAGAGGCTGGCCGGCGCGCCCAGGCCGCCGGCGCCGACGATGAGGACCCTGGCCGCCTTGAGACTTTGCTGGCCCGGGCCGCCGATCTCGCGCAGGACGAGGTGGCGGGCGTAGCGTTCGACCTCGGCGTCGGAGAAGAGCATGCGCTTGACCTCCCTTGCGGCGGTCGCCACATCCCGGCGGATGTCGCAGACCTCTTCCAACTTCCCCGACTGGCACGGCACGACCATCCTGGCGGTCCGCAAGGACGGCCAGACGGTGATCGCCGGCGACGGTCAGGTCTCCATGGGCCAGACCGTGGTCAAGGGCAACGCCCGCAAGGTGCGGACGCTCGCCGGCGGTCGCGTCCTGGCGGGCTTCGCCGGCGCCACGGCCGACGCCTTCACCCTGATCGAGCGGCTCGAGACCAAGCTCGAACAGTATCCCGAACAGCTGGCCCGGGCCTGCGTGGACCTGGCCAAGGACTGGCGGACCGACCGCTATCTCCGCCGGCTGGAGGCCATGCTGCTGGTGGCCGACAAGAGCGCCATCTACACCGTCACCGGCGTCGGCGACGTGCTGGAGCCCGAGAGCGGCGTGGCCGCCATCGGATCGGGCGGCAACTATGCGCTCGCCGCCGCCCTGGCCCTGATGGACTCCGGCCTCACCGCCGAGGAGGTGGCCCGCAAGGCCATGGCCATCGCCGCCAGGATCTGCGTCTACACCAATGGCGAGCTGACGGTCGAACGCCTCTAGAGGCGTCCCGTCCCGCCGTCCCCAAGAACGGACCGCATGACCGAGTTTTCCCCCCGCGAGATCGTTTCCGAACTCGACCGCTTCATCGTCGGCCACCAGGAGGCCAAGAAGGCCGTGGCCGTGGCCCTGCGCAACCGCTGGCGCCGCCGGCGCGTGCCCGAGGTCCTGCGCGACGAGGTGACGCCCAAGAACATCCTGATGATCGGCCCCACCGGCGTCGGCAAGACCGAGATCGCCCGCCGCCTGGCCAGGCTCGCCAACGCCCCCTTCCTGAAGGTGGAGGCCACCAAGTTCACCGAGGTCGGCTATGTGGGCCGCGACGTCGACCAGATCGTCCGCGACCTGGTGGAGAGCGCCATCGCCATGGTCCGCGACAAGCGCCGCGCCGCAGTCCGCGCCCAGGCCGAGGCCGCCGCCGAGGAGCGGTTGCTGGATGCGCTCACCGGCCTCGGCTCCACCGCCGCCCGCGAGAGCTTCCGCCGGAAGCTGCGGGCCGGCGAGCTGGACGACAAGGAGGTGGAGCTGACCCTGGCCGACACCGGCGGCGGCATGCCGCTGTTCGACGTGCCCGGCCAGCCGGGCGCGTCGATGGGGGTGATGAACATCTCCGACATCATGGGCAAGGCCTTCGGCCAGGGCCGCACCAAGACCCACAAGACCACCGTGGCCGGCGCCTGGGCACCCCTGATCGCCGAGGAGAGCGACAAGCTGCTCGACCAGGAGGCGCTGACCCAGGAGGCCCTGGAGCTGGCCGAGAACGAGGGCATCGTGTTCCTCGACGAGATCGACAAGGTGGCCAGCCGTTCCGACCGCGCCGGCGCCGATGTGAGCCGCGAAGGCGTGCAGCGCGACCTCCTGCCCCTGATCGAGGGCACGACCGTGGCCACCAAGCATGGGCCGGTGAAGACCGACCACATCCTGTTCATCGCCTCGGGCGCCTTCCATGTGGCCAAGCCCAGCGACCTCCTGCCCGAGCTGCAGGGCCGGCTGCCGATCCGGGTGGAGCTGAAGGCGCTCACCCGCGACGACATGCGGCGCATCCTCACCGAGCCCGAGGCCAACCTGATCCGCCAGAACCAGGCCCTGCTGGAGACCGAGGGCGTGACCCTGACCTTCACCGAGGAGGCCATCGATGCGCTCGCCGACTCCGCCGTGGCGGTGAACGGCTCGGTGGAGAATATCGGCGCCCGCCGGCTGCAGACGGTGATGGAGAAGGTGCTGGAGGACGTCAGCTTCACCGCCGCCGACCGCTCCGGCGAGACGGTCACCGTCGACGCCGACTATGTCCGCGAGCGCCTGGGCGAGCTGTCGGCGAATACGGACCTGTCGCGGTACATTCTGTAGGCCTGAACCGGCGAGGCCGCAGACCCCCTCCGGCCCTCCGGGCCACCTCTCCCTCAATGAGGGGGAGGATCTGCTCAGAGGTTTTGGAGCGTGCTGTACGAAGATGCTCCCCCTTCCAGGGGGAGCTGTCGCGAAGCGGCCGAGGGGGGCTGCGGCCGCGCCGAGCCTCAATACCGCGCCGTCCGGGCCTTCCAGATGGCGGTCTCAAGCGCGCGGGCGAAGGCGGCGCGTTCGCCGGGGCTCAAAGCGGCGGCGACCTGGGCCATCCGGCCCGACAGCATGACCTTCACGCCGACCGTCTGGTCGTCCTCCACATCGACGGCCACGCGGGTGAAGGCGGTGGGCGAGGTCCAGACGAGCGCATGGGCCTTGGGCGTCTCGCGGGTCACGCGCACCTCGCGGGCGGTGACCTGGACGCGTTCGATCTGCCGGGCGGTCTGGTAGCTGACCAGGAAGGCCGCGGCGATGGCGGCCACGTCCAGGGCCAGGAAGATGGGCACCAGCGTCGCCCCCAGGCGCAGGAAGATCAGCGCCGAGACGCAGTTCAGCGCCGTGACGATCGAGATCAGGATCACGAAGCCGCGCTGCGACAGCGAGCGGTTGGGCGTGATCACCGCGTCCATGAAATAGGGGCCGTCCATCGCGACCTGCGACCTCTCGGCGTCTCGGAGGCTTGGCGAAGCGCACAGCGCAGGGCATCAAAGCCCGCAGATGGCCAGGACCGCAACCGCCAAATCGCGCCCCGCGCGCCGCCGCCTTCCTCCGGCCGAGAAGGCCCGGATCGAGACCCTGTTCGAACGCTTCGAGGCCGCCGAGAGCGATCCGCGGACGGAACTGAACTACGACAGCCCCTACACCCTGGTCACCGCCGTGGCCCTGTCGGCCCAGGCCACCGACGTCTCGGTGAACAAGGCCACCGCCAGGCTCTTCGAAGTGGCCGACACGCCGCAGAAGATGCTGGCGCTGGGGGAGGACGGGCTGATCCCCTACATCGCCTCCATCGGCCTCTACCGGACCAAGGCCAAGAACGTCATCGCCGCGGCGAAGATCCTGATCGAGCGGCACGGCGGCGAGGTGCCGCTGGACCGCCAGGCCCTGCAGGCCCTGCCCGGGGTGGGACGCAAGACCGCCTCGGTGGTGCTGAACGAGCTCCGGGTGGAGCCGGCCATCGCCGTCGACACCCATGTCTTCCGCGTGGCCCACCGGCTGAAGCTCGCCTTCGGCAAGACCCCGGACCAGGTGGAGGCCGAGCTGATGGCCGTCATTCCCGAGCCCTATCTGACGCGGGCCCATCACTGGCTGATCCTGCACGGCCGCTATGTCTGCACGGCGCGCCGCCCGAAGTGCGAGGCCTGCCCGGTGGCCGACCTCTGCCCGTCGCGGAGGCTCTTCGTCGGCGAGGCCGGCGCCCGCTAGAGGGCGGCGGGATCCGATGGGATCGGATCGCCGCTCCGGATTCCTTGCCTTAGAGGCGCGACAGCCGGTTCACATGGCCCATCTTGCGGCCGGGCTTGGCCTCGCGCTTGCCGTAGAGGTGCAGCCGGGTCTCCGGCTCGGCGGCGAACCGCGCCCAGGCGGCGGCCTCCTCGCCCAGCAGGTTGACCATCTCCACCCGGGCGCGGGCCGCCGTGGGGCCGAGCGGCCAGCCGGCGACGGCGCGGATGTGCTGCTCGAACTGGCAGACCTCGCAGCCGTCCTGGGTCCAGTGGCCGGTGTTGTGGACGCGGGGCGCGATCTCGTTGGCCAGCAGCCGGCCGTCGGCCAGCTCGAACAGTTCGATCCCGATGACGCCCACATAGTCGAGCCGCGTCAGGATCTGGGCGGCGATGCGTTCGGCCTGGGCGGCCAGGTCCGGCGCGGCGCGGGCCGGGGCGACCGTGCGGCGCAGGATGCCGGCCTCGTGGTGGTTCTCGCCCAGCGGATAGACGGCTAGGCCGCCGTCGCGGCCGCGGGCGGCGATGATCGACAGCTCGCGCACGAAGTCGGCCGGCGCCTCGAGGATGCAGGGGACGCCGCCCAGCGCCTCGAACACCGCGCCGGCGTCGGCGGCGTGCTCGACCCACTTCTGGCCCTTGCCGTCATAGCCCTCGCGGCGGGTCTTCATCAGGGCCGGGACGCCCAGCAGCCGCGCGGCCTCGGCCGCCTCCTCAGGGGAGTCGACCGTGGCGAAGGCGACGGTCTTCACCCCGGCCTCGTTGAGGAAGGTCTTCTCCGCCACCCGGTCCTGGGCGACGGCCAGAGCCTGGCCGCCCGGCGCGACCGGGGCGCCGAGGCCCTTCAGCCGCTCGACGGCGGCGGCGGGCACGTTCTCGAACTCGTAGGTGACCACGTCCGACAGGTCGGCCAGGCGGGCGAGCGCGTCGGGGTCGTCATAGGCCGCGATCAGGGTCTCGCGGGCCACGCGGCTGGCGGGCGCGTCGAGCTCCGGTGTCAGGATCGCCACGTCGAAGCCGAGCCGCGCGGCGGCCAGGGCCAGCATGCGGCCCAGCTGGCCGCCGCCCAGTATGCCGATGGTCGCCCCGGGCGCGAGGGGAAAGGCCATCAGTCCTCCACCGTCTCGGCCACCGCATCGGCAAGGTCCCGGGCGAAGACGGTCAGGCGCTCCGACAGGACGGGATCGGAGGTCGCCAGGATGCGCGCGGCCAGGATGCCGGCGTTCCTGGCTCCGGCCTCGCCGATGGCCAGGGTCGCCA
>CAYQPL010000042.1:0-1072 GCA_964419395.1 uncultured Phenylobacterium sp.
AACCTGTCAGCCATGTCTCCGAACAGGTGTCTGCTATCTCCCCGGGCTGAACAACAAGCCCGAGCATGACGACGCAAAGTAAAGTCCGCTATCCCCGATCCGCCAGCCAGTCGGCCGAGCGCATCTCCTGCAGGCGCGAGGCCGTGCGCTCGAACTCGAAGGCGCCGTCGCCGGCCGGATAGAGCTCCACCGGCTCGGCTTCGGCGAGCACGATCAGCTTGGCGCGGGCCTCGTAGAGGGCGTCGATCAGGGTGACGAAGCGGCGCGCCTCCTCCCGCTTCGCAGGCGAGAGCTTCGGCACGCGCTCCAGGAAGACGGTGTGGAAACGCTCGGCCAGCGCCAGATAGTCGTTGGGGCCCAGCGCCACGCCGCAGAGGCTGGCGAAGGTGGCGCGCAGCAGGCCGCCGGTGGCGTGGGGCAGGTGGATCTTGCGGCCCAGCACCTCCAGCGTCTCGCCCAGCTCCGCGTCGCCGTCCAGCATGTCGGCCCACAGGGCGTCGAAGACCCGCGCGTGGTCCTTGTCGATGGGCGAGAACCAGACCCCGGCCGCGCGCAGGCGGTCGAGCCGGTAGTCGTGCGCCCCGGCCACGGCCACCACTTCGGTCTTGGCCTTCAAAAGGTCGATGAAGGGCAGGAAGAGCTGGCGGTTGATGCCGTCCTTGTAGAGCGCCTCGGGGACGCGGTTGGAGGTGGCCACCAGGGTGACGCCGCGGTCGAACAGGGCCTCGAACAGCCGGCCGAGGATCATGGCGTCGGCGATGTCGGTGACCTGGAACTCGTCGAAGCAGAGCAGCCGCGCCTCGCCGGCCACCACGTCGGCCACCGGCGGGATGGGATCGTCGCCCCGATGCTGGCCGAAGCGCGCCTTGCGGGCGGCGGCGTCGCCCTTGCGCCAGGCGTCGATCAGGCGGTGCACCTCGCCCATGAAGACGTGGAAGTGGGTGCGGCGCTTCTTGGCGGCCGGCGCGGTCTCGAAGAAGAGGTCCATCAGCATGGACTTGCCGCGCCCGACCGGCCCCCACAGGTAGACCCCCGTCTGGCTCTCGGGCTTGCGGAAGCGCCCCAGGAGGCC
>CAYQPL010000042.1:1082-5026 GCA_964419395.1 uncultured Phenylobacterium sp.
GCCAGAGGGCTCGGAGGCGGCCAGATCGGATTCCAGCCGCGCCAGCACGGGCAGGGCGGCGGCCTGGGCGGGGGCGGGGCGGATCTCGCCGCGCTCCAGGCGGGCGCGATAGGCGGCTTCGAGCGCAGAGGTCATGGCGCTCGCCTAGCCCGACGGGGCGGCGATCACAATCGCCCTGCGCAGGCGGGGCCTTAGGAACGGCCCCGCCGCCCCTGGGTTGTCCTTGCAACACCTTTCGCAAAGCAAGGAGAACGGACATGGCCGACGAGCCCCGCACCTTCGACCCCGACACCACCGACGCCAACCGCACCCGCCAGCAGGGCGGCGGCGTCGGCCAGAGGGAACTGCAGCAGCAGCGCGACCCGAGCGGCGACGACGAGGCCACCGCCCCCTATCGCAGCCAGCCCTTCCAGCAGCAGAAGGCGCGGATGGACGGCGAGCGGCTCGAACCGCGCTCGGCCGCCGGACGCGACGACACGGCGGGCGATCTCGGCGCCGGCACGCCGGCCAATGTCGACATCCACGACACGGGCGAGGACGACAATCCGCAGAACGCCTGGGGCGAAGCCCGGGAGGGCGCCGTCCACTCCGCCAACCACACCCGGTGGGGCGAGAAGACCGAGGCCGAGCGCGGCCAGGGCGCCAAGACCCGGGCGCGGAACAAGGAGATCAATTCCGGCCGGCTCTGACGCCGGAACGTCCGCCTAGATGGCGGTCTCGGAGCCCGGCTCCGGGGCCGCCACGATTCCGGCGTCCTCCTCGCCGTCCGGGACGAGCGGCGTGTCGCTCTCGGGCGGCAGGCCGAAGTCCGCCCGCAGGTCGCCATAGCTTTCCCGGCGCTGGCAGACGCAGGCGGTCATCTGGTCGGCCTCGTCCCACCAGACGAGCAGGGGATAGCCCAGGTCGACCCCGCTGGAGCCGATCAGCGGCTCCAGCTCGTCGAGGAAGCGCCGGCTGGCCTCGACCACGGCGCCGCGGGCAGCGTAGCCATCGGCGGGACGGATGCCGGGCGCGCCCCACTGGCCGGCGGGCACGTCGCGCCAGCGCTGCAGCAGGTCCCAGTCGCGGCTCAGCCAGAGTTCGGCCACCGTCGAGCGTTCCACGGGCGTGGACTGGGACAGGGCGTTCACGTCGCGCCGGGCGACCATGATGACGCGGGTGTCCACGCCGGCCGCCTGCAGGTCGGGGAACTGTTCGGCCATGAAGCGCAGGCAGTCGGCGCAGTCGCGGTGCGCCACCATGTAGAGCGGCCGCCCGCCGGTCCCGGGCGAGACCCAGCCGGCGTTCTCCAGCAGGGCGGCGATCTCCTCCTGGTTCTTCTCGACCGTCTTCGGCCGCCAGCGGAGCTCGAGGCTCCAATAGGCGAACAGCCCGCCGCCGAGGACGAGCACCACGAGGGCGAGGATGGCCCACAGCTTGAAGTTCTTCATGTCTCTCTGTCTCGCTCCGCGCCGTCCGCCGCCGGCCTCCTGATCTGGCCGGCGCGCAGCTTACCGCATGGTGGGGATGACGAAGGCCGAATCGCCCGCCTCGCCTTCGGGCCAGCGGGCGGTGACGGTCTTGACCTTGGTGTAGAACCGCACCCCCTCCATGCCGTGCTGGTTGGCGTCGCCGAAGGCGCTGCGTTTCCAGCCGCCGAAGCTGTGATAGGCCACCGGCACCGGGATCGGCACGTTGACGCCCACCATGCCGACATTGACGCGGGATGCGAATTCGCGCGCCGCCCGGCCGTTGCGGGTGAAGATGGCCACCCCGTTGCCATAGGCGTGCTGCGACGGCAGGGCGAGCGCCTCTTCGAAGGTCTCGGCGCGCACGATCTGCAGGACGGGCCCGAAGATCTCCTCCTGATAGGAGCGCATCTGCGGCGTCACCCGATCGAACAGGGACGGCCCGATGAAAAATCCCGTTTCGTGGCCCTGCAGGCGGAAGTCCCGGCCGTCGACCACCAGTTCGGCGCCTTCGTCCACGCCCATCCGGATGTAGTCGGTCACCCGCTTGCGATGGGCGGCGCTGACCACCGGGCCGTACTGGGCCTCGGCGTCGGTGGAGACGCCGACCTTCAGGGTCTCGATCTTGGCCGTCATGAGTTCGCGGAAGGCCGCCGCCGTCTTCTCGCCCACGGGCACGGCCACCGGCAGGGCCATGCAGCGTTCGCCCGCCGAGCCGTAGGCCGCACCCAGGATGTCGTTGGCGGCGGCCTCCAGGTCTGCGTCGGGCAGCAGGATGCCGTGGTTCTTGGCGCCGCCCATGGCCTGCACGCGCTTCCCGTGCGCCGCGGCGGTGGAATAGACGTAGTGGGCGATGTCGGAGGAGCCGACGAAGCTGACGGCGGCGATGTCCGGATGGGTCAGGATGGCGTCCACCGCCGTCTTGTCCCCATGGACGACGTTGAGCACGCCACCGACGTCGATCCCGGCCTCGGCGCCCGCCTCCATGAAGAGTTCGGCCAGCCGCACCGGCACGCTGGGATCCTTCTCGGACGGCTTGAGGATGAAGGTGTTGCCGACGGCGACGGCCACCCCGAACATCCACATCGGGATCATGGCCGGGAAGTTGAACGGGGTGATCCCCGCCGCCACGCCGAGCGGCTGGCGCATGGAATAGACGTCGATGCCGGGGCCGGCGCCCTCGGTGTACTCGCCCTTCAGCGCATGCGGGATGCCGCAGGCGAACTCGATCACCTCCAGCCCCCGCTGCACGTCGCCCTTGGAATCGGCGATCACCTTGCCGTGCTCGGACGACAGCAGGGCCGCCAGCTCGTCCATCCGCGCCTCGACCAGCCGCTTGAAGGCGAACATGACCCGCGCCCGCCGCTGCGGATTGACCGCGGCCCAGGCGGGCTGGGCGGCCAGCGCGGCCTGGACGGCGGCGTCCAGCTCCTGCGGCGAGGCCAGCGCCACCCGCGCCTGGACCTCGCCGAGATTGGGATCGAAGACCTCGCCGAAGCGGCCCGAGGTCCCGGCCTGGCTCGCGCCGGCGATGAAGTGATGGATCTCACGCATGGATGAAGTTGTAGGCCCGCGCGGCGACCGCGCCTAGCGCTTGCCCGGACTGTGGGCGCCGGCGCATTCTGGCGGGGCAATGACGATCGCTTCGTCCACGGACATCCTGACCCCGGCCCGCAGCCGCCACGACCACGTCGTGGACGTGCTGATCGCCGAGCGCGCGCCCAAGCTGACCGGCCATCCGGCCTGGCCGCTCCTGCGTCCGGCCCTCTACGGGCTGCTGGACTACGGCAAGGCGCGCCGCATGGCCGACGCCATCGCCCCGCTGCCCGGCGCCGACGCCCTGGAGACGGTCTCGCGCCTGCTGGACGTGAAGCTGCACGTGGAGAACCTCGACCGCCTGCCGCGCACCGGACGCTGCGTGGTGATCGCCAACCACCCCACGGGCATCGCCGACGGGGTGGCGGTCTATGACGCTTTCAAGCACCTGCGGCCCGACCTCTGCTTCTACGCCAATTCCGACGCCCACCGCGTCGCCGCCGGCTTCGAGGACGTGCTGATCCCCGTGGAATGGGTGGAGGCGAAGCGGACCCGCGAACGGACCCGCCTGACCCTGCAGCTGACCCGCGAGGCCATGGAGGCCGAGCGCGCCCTGGTCATCTTCCCGGCCGGGCGCCTGGCCCGCCGGGGCCCCGACGGGACGCTGGCCGATCCCGCCTGGATGCCCAGCGCCGTCTCCATCGCGCGCAAGTACGAGGCGCCGGTCGTGCCGCTGCACATGACCGGCCCCTGGTCGACCCTCTTCCACCTCTTCAACCGCTTCTCGGCCGAGCTGCGCGACATCACCCTGTTCCACGAACTCTTGAACAAGCGCGGGCGGCGTTTCTCCCTGACGCTCGGCCCCGTCATTCCGCCGGACGCCCTGGCCGGCGACGCCCAGGCCGCCACCGAGGCGCTGAAGGCCTATGTGGAACGCGCCCTCCCCGCCGCGCCGGACCG
>CAYQPL010000042.1:5036-13090 GCA_964419395.1 uncultured Phenylobacterium sp.
CGACGAAGCCGCGACGCAGCGCCTGGGCGCGGCCCTGGCGCAAGCCCTGCAGCCGGGGGAGGCCATCTGCCTGAGCGGACCCCTGGGGGCGGGGAAGTCGACGCTGGCCCGCGCGCTGATCCGCGCCCGAACCTCGCCGGACGAGGACGTGCCGAGCCCGACCTTCACCCTGGTTCAGTTCTACGAGGGCGACGGGCTCTCCATCGCCCACTTCGACCTCTACCGGCTCTCCGATCCGGACGAGGCCTACGAGATCGGCCTGGACGAGGCGCTCGACGAAGGCGCGGCCCTGATCGAATGGCCGCAGCGCCTGGAGGGTCGCCTTCCCCCCCACCGCTTGGATATAGAGATCGCTCTGGACGGGGAGGCGCGCCGCGTTCGGCTGACCCCCCACGGCGCCTGGGAAGGACGTGCGATTGAGTTCGGATCGTGAGGGCCGCAAGGCCGAGTTTCTCGCCCGCCACGGCCTGGGCGACGCGCAGCGCGTCCCGCTGGCGGGCGGCGCCTCCACCCGGCAATACGAACGCCTTCCGCTCCCGGTCATGGCCTGCCTGATTTTCATGCACCAGCCGCCGGTCTAGAGCGCCCCCTGCCCACCCGAGGCCACCCCCGACTTGCGCCGCCTGGCCGGCTACAACGCCATGGCCAGGCTCGCCGCCGGCCGCGTCGACGCCTTCGTGGCCACGGCCGAATGGCTGCGCGGCCAGGGCTTCTCCGCGCCTGAGATCGTCGCCCACGAGGCGGGCGAAGGCCTGGCCGTCCTGGAGGACCTGGGGGACGACCTCTATGCCCGCCTGATCGAGGGCGGCGCGGACGAGACGCCGCTCTACGAGGCCGCCGTCGACGTCCTGGCCCAGCTTCACCGCGCCGCGCCGCCGCCGGTTCTGGAAGCGCAAGGGGCGGCCTGGCCCCTGCTGACCTATGACGACCTGGCCCTGCGCACCGGCGGCGAGATGTACCAGGAGTGGTGGCCGAAGTATGCCGGCCTGGCGCCCTTCTCCGAGGACGCCGTCGCCGAATGGGAGGCGCTGTGGGCGCCGATCCGCGCCCGCGGCGAGGCCGAGGCCCGCGTCTTCTGCCATCGCGACTATCACGCCGAGAACCTGCTCTGGCTGCCCCTGCGCAAGGACGTGGCCCGCGTCGGCCTGCTGGACTTCCAGGACGCCGTGCGCGCCCATCCGGCCTGGGACTTCTCCATGCTGCTGCACGACGCCCGGCGCGACGTCTCGGCCGAGCGCGAGACCGCGGCGCTCGAGCGCTATCTCGCCCAGCGCGACGACCTGGACCGGGAGACCTTCCTGGCCGACTACCGGGCGCTGGGCGCGCTCAACTCCGCGCGCATCCTCTTCATCTTCGCCCGCCAGGTGGCCGGCTACGGCCGTCCGCGCTACGAGGCCTTCATGCCGCGGACCTGGCGCTACCTGAACCGCTGCCTGGCGGCGCCCGAGCTTGCGCCCATCAAGGCCTGGTTCGACCGCCACGTGCCGGACGAGGCGCGGCGGTGAGCTATACCCCCAAGACCGCCATGGTCATGGCCGCAGGCCTCGGCACCCGCATGCGGCCTCTGACCGACCACAGGCCCAAGCCGCTGGTCGAGGTGGGCGGCAGGGCCCTGATCGACCATGTGCTCGACCGGCTGGTGGAGGCCGGCGTGGAGACCGCCGTGGTCAACATCCACCACTTCGCCGACCAGATGGTGGCCCATCTGGCCCGCCGCGACGACATCCGCATCAGGATCAGCGACGAGCGCGCCGCCCTGCTCGATTCCGGCGGCGGCATCGCCAAGGCCCGGGGCCTGCTGGGCGAGGACCCGATCCTGGTCGCCAATATCGACTCCCTGTGGACGGGCGGGCAGACCCCGCCCCTGGAGACGCTGAAGGCCGCCTGGGATCCGGCGCGGATGGACGTCCTGCTGCTGCTCGTGCCACGGGGCCAGGGCCTGGGCTTCGAGGGGCCGCAGGGCTTCTTCCGCGACGATGAAGGCCGGCTGACCCACTCCGCCGCGGCCGAACCGCCGACGCCCTACGCCAATGTCGGCTTCCAGATCCTCAAGCCCCAGGTCCTGGACGCCGTCCGCGACGAGGCCTTCTCCATCGTGCCGATCTGGAAGGCCCTGGCCGAACAGGGCCGACTGCATGGGGCGGTGATGGACGCCTTCTGGATGCATGTGGGCGATCCGGCCGCCCGGGAGGCGGCCGAGGCGAAGCTGGCCTCGTGAGCGGGGCCGACCTCTTCTCCGGCCCCGCCCCGCGCTGGTTCAACATCCCGGCGCACCGCCCCTTCGTGCGCGACCTGGCGCAAGGGCTCTTGGACGCCCTCGCCGCCGGCGGGCCGGAAGCCCTGTCCCAGGCCGTGGTGCTGACGCCCACCCGCCGCGGCGCCCGGGCCCTGGCCGACGCCTTCCTGGCCGCGGCCGGCGGGCGCGCCGTCCTGCCGCCGCAGATCCGGCCGCTGGGCGATCTGGACGCCGGAGAATCCCCCTTCGAGCCGGGCGAGCTGGCCGCCCGCCTGCCCGCCGCCATCGATCCCCTGCGCCGCCGGCTGGAGCTGACGCGGCTGGTCAAGACGCACGAGGGCCTGCTGCGGCGGGAGCTCGACGCCGGCGCGGCCCTGGAGCTGGCCGACGCGCTGGGCTGCTTCCTCGACAGCCTGCAGATCGAGGAGGTGGACGCCACCGCCGCGGTGGCCGACCTGGTCGAGGTGGAGCTCGCCGAGCACTGGCAGGTCAGCCGCGACTTCCTGGAGACGGCCCTGGCCGCCTGGCCCGAGCGCCTGAAGACCATGGGCGTGGTGGACATCAGCGAACGCCGCGTGCGTCTGCTGCGCGCGCTCGCCGACCAGTGGACCGCCCGGCCGCCGCAGGGCGTGCTGGTCGCCGCCGGCTCCACCGGCACGGCCCCGGCCACCGCCGACCTGCTGCGCGTCATCGCCGAGGCGCCGCAGGGCTGCGTCGTCTTGCCGGGACTGGACGAGAGCCTGGCCGGCGAGGCCTGGGCCAATGTGGACGAACAGCACCCGCAGGGCGCCATGCGCCGCCTCCTGGCCCGCGCCCGCATCACCCGCGAGGCGGTGGAGACCTGGCCGGCCTCTCGTCCCTTCCAGTCCCAGGGCCGCTGGCGCCGCCGGATCGTCAACGAGGCCCTGCGCCCGGCCGAGGACACCGCCGACTGGCTGAACGTCATCCACGCCCTGCGGGCGGAAGGGGCGCTGGAGGGGGTCGATCCCATCGCCGAGGGGCTGAAGGGCCTGTCCGTCGTCACCGCCCGCAGCGAGGATGAAGCCGCCACCGCCGCCGCCCTGCTGCTGCGGGAAACGCTGGAGACGCCCGGCGCCACCGGCGCCCTGGTCACCCCTGACCAGAACCTGGCCCGGCGGGGCTCGCTGAAGCTGGCGCGCTGGGGTGTGGTCGCCGACTCCTCGGTGGGCGCGCCGCTGTCGGCCTGTCCGGTGGGCGTGCTGGCGGGCGAGGTCGCCCGGCTCGCCGCCGAGCCCCTGAACCCGGTGCTGATGCTGGGCGTGCTGAAGCACCCCCTCGTCCGCCTGGGCGAGAGCCGCGAAGCGCTGGAGGCCCGGCTGGCCGACCTGGAGCGGCACGGCCTGCGGGGCCCCCGGCCCGCCGACTGGGCGGCCCTGTCGCGGCGCCTGGCGGAGAAGATCGAGGACGAGCCCCGGCGGGCCGGCGCGTCGGGTCTGGTCCAGTCTCTGCGCGCGGCCCTGACGCCGCTCACCGACATGAGCGAACCGGCGCCCGCGGCCCGGCGCGCCGAGGCGCTGGCCCAGGCGATGGAGGCCCTCGCCGCCGACGCATCCGGAAGCCCCAGCCGGCTGTGGGGCGGCCAGGGCGGCGAGGCCATGTCGCAGCTTCTCTCGGGCCTGATGGCCGAGGCCGGGGCCCTGCCGCCGGTGACGCCGCGCGGCTTCTCCGACCTGCTGACCCGGCTGATGGGCGAGGAGACGGTGCGCGCCGGCGGCGCGACCCACCCGCGCCTGCGCATCCTGGGCGCCATCGAGGCCCGCCTCGTCCGCGCCGACCGGCTGGTGGTGGCGGGGCTGGAGGAAGGCGTCTGGCCGCAGGGCGCGCCGCTCGATCCCTTCCTGTCGCGGCCCATGCGCGAGCGGCTCGGCCTGCCGCCGCCCGAGCGTCGGGTGGGTCTGGCCGCCCACGACTTCGCCCAGGCCGCCTGCGCGCCGGACGTCGTCCTGCTGCATTCGGAGCGGCGCGAGGGTCAGCCGGCGGTCAAGTCGCGCTGGCTCTGGCGGCTGCAGACGCTGGCCCGCGGCGCCGACCTCGATCCCCTGCCCGGCCGCCCGCAGCTCCTCGACTGGGCGCGGCGGCTGGATGCGGCGGAGATCTATGCGCCGATCGCCCGGCCCGCGCCGGTCCCGCCCGTGGCCGACCGGCCGACCCGGCTGGCGGTCACGCGCATCGAGGCCCTGACGCGGGATCCCTACGCCGTCTGGGCCCGCGACATCCTCAAGCTCTATGCGCTGGAGCGGCCGGACGAGCCGGTGGAGGCCCGCGCTCGCGGCACAGCCATCCACGCGGCCTTCGAACGCTTCGCGCTCGCCTGGCCCAAGGCCCTGCCGCCGGAGGCGCCGCGCGAATTCGCCCGCCTCTATCTGGAGGCCCTGGTGGAGGCCGGCGCGCCGCCGGAGTCCCTGGCTCGCGAGGCCGCGCTCGCCCGCGAGGCGGCCGACTGGGTGATCGCCCTGGAGGCCGAGCGGCGGGCCGACGGGCGCGACATCCATGTGGAGCAGGCCGGCCAGATCGTCGTCCGCGCCGGGGCGCGCGACTTCACCCTGACGGCCAAGGCCGACCGCATCGAGACCGGGCCCGACGGCTTCGCCCACATCCTCGACTACAAGACCGGCCAGGCCCCGTCGAAGAAGATGGTCGAAACGGGCTTTTCGCCCCAGCTGACGCTCACCGCCGCCATCGTCGCCCGCGGCGGTTTCGCCAACATCCCGGCCCGGCCGCCGGGCGATCTCCTCTACCTGCAGGTCACCGGGCGTCGGCCGGCCGGCAAGGTGGAGACGCGGGGTAACGCGGGCGCCGAGTCCCTCGACGCCGCCGAGCGGGCCCTGGCCGGCGCGGTCCGCCTGCTGGAGCAGTACGAGGATCCGGAGCGCGCCTACCTCTCGCGCACCGCGCCGCAGTTCGTCCACGACCATGCCGGCGACTACGGCCATCTGGCGCGGGTCTTCGAATGGTCGACCAGCGGCGAGGAGGGCGAGGAATGAGCCCCTTCCCCGCTCAGGCCGATCCGCAGCGCACCGCCGCCGACCCGAAGCTGTCGGCCTTCGTCACGGCAAACGCCGGTTCGGGCAAGACCAAGACCCTGATCGACCGCGTCGCCCGCCTGCTGCTGTCGGGCGCCGCGCCCGCCGCCATCCTCTGCGTGACCTACACCAAGGCCGCCGCCGCCGAGATGCAGCGCCGCCTTTTCGACCTGCTGGGCGGCGGGTCGGTGTGCGACGATGCGGCCCTGCGCGCCGCGCTGTCGAAGCTCGAGGGGCGTGAGGCCGAGTCCTACGACCGCGCCGAGCTGTCGGCCGCCCGCGCCCTCTTCGCCCGCGCCCTGGAAACGCCAGGGGGCCTGAAGATCCAGACCATCCACGCCTTCTGCGAAAAGCTGCTGCGGCGCTTTCCGCTGGAGGCCGGGGTCTCGCCCGCCTTCCGGGTGATGGACGACGCCGACGCCGCTCTCATCGCCGACGCCGCCCGCCGCGGCGTGGCGCGCCATGCGCTCACCGGCGAAGGCGCCGTCGCCCAGGCCTATGCGCGGCTCTCCACCAGCCTGGACTACCGCGCCTTCCAGCAGATGTTCGCCACCTTCGAGGGCCGGCGCGGGGCGATCGCCGCCTTCCTGGCGCGCGAGGGCGGGCTGAACGGGGCGCTCGGCTGGATCTGGGACACCTGCGGCTTCAAGGCCGAGACCGATCCGGGCGCGGTGGCGCAAGACGCCATGGCCGCGCTCGACCGCCAGCTATGGCGCAGCGCGGCCGAAGCCCTGGCGCTGGGCGGCAAGACCGACCAGGCCTGCGCGGCCAACCTCGCCGCCGTCGCCGCCGATCCGGAGGCGACGCTGGAGGCCGCGCTCGCCGCCCTCTTCACGCAAGGCGGCCAGGGGACGCCCGCGACCTGGGTCGCCAAGACCAGCGCCTTCAAGGCCGCCGAACCCCTGCGCGAGGCGTTGCTGGCCGAGCAGGACCGGCTGGCCGCCGCCCGCGAGGCGGTCCGCGCCGCCACCGTCGCCTGGGAGAGCGCCTTCGCGCTGGTTCTCGCCGAGGCCTATCTGACGGCCTTCGAGCAGGAGAAGGCCGCCGCCGGCGCGCTCGACTTCTCCGACCTGATCGAGAAGACCCGCGCCCTGGTCGCCGAACGGCCCATGGCCGCCTGGGTGCTCTACAAGCTCGACGGCGGCATCGACCACATCCTGGTGGACGAGGCGCAGGACACCGCACCCGAACAGTGGGCCATCCTGTCGGCCCTGACCGCCGAGTTCTTCTCGGGCGAAGGCCGCGAGCGCGAGCAGTTGCGCAGCCTGTTCGTCGTCGGCGACGAGAAGCAGTCCATCTATTCCTTCCAGGGCGCCGCGCCCGAGCGCCTGCGCCTGGAGACGGAAGGCTATCTGGAGCGCATCGAAGCCGCCGGGGCGACCGCGCGCTCGGTGCCGCTGGCGGCCTCCTGGCGCTCCACGGTCGAGGTGCTGAGCTTCGTCGATGCGGTCTTCGCCGCGCCGGAGACGAAGGCCGGCGTGCCGCCGGCCCGCGGCGAGGACGCCGTGCGCCACATCCCCATGCGCCGCGAGCACCGCGGCTGCGTCGATCTCTGGCCCCTCTTCCGGGAGCCGGAGGGCGAGGTGCGGGAGGCCTGGGACGCGCCGCTGGACGTGGAGGGTGAGGGCAGCGCCAACCGCCGCCTGGCCGAGGCCATCGCGTGCGAGATCGAGGCCCTGGTCGCGCGCGGCGACGCGGTGTTCGACAAGGACCTGGACGGACCCGACGGGTCTCGCGGCGCCTGGCGGCCGGCGCGCTTCGGCGACGTGCTGATCCTGGTCCGCAGGCGCAAGGCCCTGTTCGAGGACATCCTGCGCGCCCTGAAGCAGCGCGGCCTGCCCGTGGCCGGCGCCGACCGGCTGGCCCTGTCGGAGCACATCGTCTTCGACGACCTGCTGGCGCTGGCGCGCTTCTGCCTCTTTCCCGGCGACGAGCTGACGCTGGCGGCCCTGCTGAAGAGCCCCTTCTGCGGGCTTTCGGACGAGGATCTCTACGCCATCGCCCAGGGCCGCCGGCCTAGCGACCTGTGGGCCGTCCTGCAGGCCCGCGCGGCCGAGCAGCCGGCCTGGAGCGCGGCTCTGGCCTTCCTGACCCGTGCGGGGGAGGCGGCCGGTCGGCTGCGGCCCTTCGAGTTCTACGGCCAGCTTTTGGGCTGGCGCGACGAGGCGGGCGCCTCCATGCGCCGGCGCATCGTGGAGCGCCTGGGCGGCGAGGCCGAGGACGCGCTGGACGAGTTCCTCGCCCAGGTGCAGGCGGCCGAGCGCCGCGGGGTCTGCGACCTGGAATGCCTGGCCGATGCGCTCGCCGGCCTCTCCATCACCGTCAAGCGCGAGATGGAGGCCGCCCGCGACGAGGTGCGCGTCATGACCGCCCACGGCGCCAAGGGGCTGGAGGCGCCCATCGTCTTCCTGCCGGAGACGACGCTCTCCAACCTCGGCCGCGGCTCGCCGCTCTTGGAGACGGAGGACGGCGGCTTCCTCTGGTGCGGCTCGAAGACGAACGACTGCGAGGCCTCGGCCAAGGCCCGCGCCCTGCGCGAGCAGAAGGCGGAGGAAGAGGCCTATCGCCTGCTCTATGTGGCCCTGACCCGCGCCCGCGACCGGCTAGTGCTCTGCGGCCGCATCGCCGCCAAGGCCAAGGAAGAGAACCTGAAGGGCTGGTGGAGCGCCATCCAGGCGGGCTTCGCCCATGCCGAGATCGCCCCCCACCTGCGCGAGGCCGCCTGTGGCGACGTCATCGCCACCCGCTATGGCCCCGACCCGGAGGTGCTGGGC
>CAYQPL010000042.1:13100-15466 GCA_964419395.1 uncultured Phenylobacterium sp.
GGGCGCCGGCGCGGCGGACGCCAAGGCCGCTGACAGCCCCCTGCCAGATTGGACCGCGCACGACGCGGCCACCGACCCCCTGGCCCGCTTCGCCTCGCCCTCGGACTTGGGCGAGGCCGAGGCCCCGCTGGCGCCCTCGCCTCTGGCCCGCGTCGGCGGCCTGGGACGCTTCCGGCGCGGCGAGCTGATCCACCGCCTGCTGCAGATCCTGCCCGACCTGGCCCTCGACGCCCGCGAAGCCGCCGCCGCCGACATCCTGACCCGCGAGCCGGACCTGAACGACGACCAGCGCGCCGAGATGGCGGCCGCCGCGCTCGGCGTGCTCTCCGACCCGCAGTTTTCCGAGGTCTTCGCCGCCGACGGCCGGGCCGAAGTCGCCATCGCCGGCACGGCCGCCGCCCTGCCGGCGGGCCTTTCCATCTCCGGCCGCATCGACCGGCTGGTGGTGCGGCCTGACCGCGTGCTGGTGGCCGACTTCAAGACCAACCGGCCCTCGCCGGACACAATCGAGGACGCCGACCCGGCCTATATCCGGCAGATGGCGCTCTACGCCGCCGTGCTGGCCGAGGTCTTCCCCGGGCGCGCCATCGAGGCGGCCATCGTCTGGACGGACGGGCCGAAGCTGATGGCCGTGCCAGAATTCCTGAGGGCCAAGGCGCTTGCCGAGCTTGGGTCCAGGAGTTGATACAGGGACGTCCCGCCCCTAAATCGGCGGATCGAGAAGCGGCGGGCCGCGTTCCTGGCCGGCACGCATAGGGAGCTTTCCATGAGCACCGTCACCGTCACCGACGATTCCTTCGAGACCGCCGTCCTGCAGGCTGAGCGTCCCGTCCTGGTCGACTTCTGGGCCGAGTGGTGCGGCCCCTGCAAGCAGATCGCCCCGGCGCTGGAGCAGATCGCCGCCGAGCTGGAAGGCCAGGTGACCATCGCCAAGCTGAACATCGAAGACAGCCCGACCACCCCTTCGCGCTACGGCGTGCGCGGCATCCCCACCATGATGCTCTTCAAGGACGGCCAGATGTCCTCGATGAAGGTCGGTGCCATGCCCAAGCAGAAGATCCTCGAATGGCTCTCCGAATCCGGGGTGCAACCGGCGGCGTGAGCCGGACGGGCTGAAACTTGAGAGATTGCGGAAGGGCCGGCGAAAGCCGGCCCAATTTTGTGATCGCGTAGCACCCCCCACGCGTCGGCGGCGGTAAGTTGGTTGGGCGGAGTTGGAGGGTTCTGCGCCTGTGCTATAGGCCGGTTCGTGCTGCGCCCTGTTCAGAGTTCGCACTTCCTCGCCGCGCTCATCCTCGTGATGGCCGCGCTTTTTGCGCTCGCCCCGATGGCCGAGGCAGTCGCCTGTGCGCCGGAGGCGTTGGGGCCGGCCGCTTCGGCAGAGACGAGCGTCACCGCCCACGCCCCTGCGAGCGGTGAGGAAGGTGGCTGCGCAGCCGCTTTGCATGGCTGTGCGCATGGGCATTGCCATTCGCCCGCGACGCCGCCGCAGGCGTGCGCCGAGCAGACATCCGTGGCCAGAGCATCGGCGCAGCTCATCCCAACGCCCGCGTCTTTGCTCCGCTCGATCCCGCTCGAAGGCCTGACCCGACCTCCCAGAGGCTGATGCACGGCGCGCCCCGCGCGACCCTCGTCATCGAACACTCTCTGGGATCTTTCCAATGTTCTTATCCCGTCGCCGGTCCGATGCGGCCGGCCCTGCGCCGTCTGGTCGGCGCCGTCTGCTGGGCGGCGGCGCCGCCCTCGTGCTCGCCGCCGCGGCTGGCTTTGGCCTGGCCCGATGGACCCTGCCCGCCGTTGGCGCGCCCCACGCCGAGGCGGAGGCGCACGAAGGCCCTCATTCCAACGAGGCCGAGGCCCTCCATGTGCCGATTTCGGCGGAAGAGGCCGAGCGCCTCGGCATCGTCGTCGGCTCGCCCATGCGCGCCGGAGGGGATCTTGCGACCCTGCCGGGCCGCGTGGTCCTGGAGCCCGGCGCCGAGGCGGCCGTCGATGCGCCGGTGGCCGGAGTGGTGGTCGCCGTCCGAGTGGGACCTGGCGACCTCGTCGCTAAGGGCGCGGCGCTCGCCACCATCCGCAGCGCAGAGGGGGCGGCCTCGCGTTCGGACGTCGACGCCGCCGAGGCGGGCGCGATCGCCGCCCGCGCCGCCGAACGGCGCGATCGCGCCCTGTTCGCCGACGGCTGGATTGCGGCCTCCCGGCTTGAGGTGACGGTGGCCGAGGCCCGGCGCGCCGAAGCCGAACTGCGCGCGGCCAAGCCGCGGGCGCAGACCTATGGCGCCCCCGGTTCGGACGGGCTGCTGCAGATCCGAACTCCGATCGGCGGGGTTGTGACGGCGATCCGCGTGGCGCCAGGCCAGGTGCTG
>CAYQPL010000042.1:15476-23224 GCA_964419395.1 uncultured Phenylobacterium sp.
GCAGCTGCTTCGACGGGTGCAAGAAGCTCGAGTTCCAGGCGCCGCCGCAGTACGCCCACCGCATCGGCGTGGGCGATCGCCTATCGGCCACCGCCCCCGGCGGCCACACGATTTCGGCGACCGTGACCGCTGTCGCGCCAGCGGACGCCACCGGCGTCGCCCTGATCCGCGCCCGGAGCGAAGGCGCGCTCCCAGCCGTCGGCACGGTCGTATCCGCGCGCCTGACCTCGGGAACCGGCGGCGTTCTGTCTGTGCCCCAGGACGCGCTCCAGACCCTGGAAGGCGTGCCCTCCGTGTTCGTCTTCGACGGCGGCGGATTCCACGCCAGACCGGTGGCGCCGGGCGCGGCGTCCGGCGGGCGCGTGGAGATCCTGTCCGGCCTGAATGCCGACGAGAAGATCGCCGCCCGCAACGCCTTCCTGCTCAAGGCCGAGCTCGGCCGTGGTGACGTGGAGCACGCGCACTGATCATGCTGGTCCCCATCATCAACGCTTCTGTGCGCTTCCGCTGGCTGATCGTTGTCCTGGCGATCGCCTTCGCCGCCTTCGGCCTTCGCGAGCTCATGCGGCTACCGATCGACGCCGTACCCGACATCACCAACCGACAGGTCCAGGTGACCACCGTCGCCCCAGCCCTGGGGCCGGAGGAGGTCGAGCGCCAGGTCACCTTCCCCCTGGAAACCGCCCTGGCCGGCCTGCCGGGCCTGGCGGAGACGCGCTCGCTCTCCCGTCATGGCTTTTCGCAGATCACGGCGGTCTTCAGCGATAGCACCGACATCTATTTCGCCCGCAATCTGGTCAACGAACGCATCCAGGTGGCGGCCGCGGAGCTGCCCGCGGGGGTGGCGCCGTCGATGGGGCCGGTGGTGACCGGGCTCGGCGAGGTCTTCATCTGGACGCTTGAGTTCGGTGGCCCCGCGGCCCGGCCCGGCGTGGCCTATGTGACCCCGGAGGGAGAGCGGCTGGCGACCGACGCTGAGAAGGCGACCTATCTGCGCACGGTGCAGGACTGGTTCGTCCGGCCCCAACTGCTGACTGTGCCCGGCGTCGCCGGCGTCGATGTGATCGGCGGCTACGTCAAGGAGTACGCAGTTCATCCCGATCCCGCACGCCTGGCCGCCTACGGCGTCGGCCTAGCGCAACTGGTCGAGGCCCTGGAACATGCCAATCGCATAGCCGGCGCCGGCTACGTCAGCCGCGCCGGCGAAGCCTACATCGTGCGCGCCGACGCGCGCATCCGCACCTTGGAGGAACTCGCCGCCACGCCCATCCTCACCCGCAGCGGGCGGGTGATCCGGGTGTCCGATGTCGCGAAGGTGGAGATCGGCCGCGCCCCGCGTCTCGGCTCGGCCAGCGCCGACGGCCGGGAGACGGTGATCGGCACCGCGCTGATGCTGCAGGGGGAAAACTCCCGCGAGGTCGCCCGCCGAGCGGGCGAACGGCTGGAGGCCTTGGCTGGGAGCCTGCCGCCCGGCGTGATCATCCGGCCCGTGCTGGATCGCACCGATCTGGTCGAAGCGACGATCCGGACGGTCGAGCATAATCTGGCGCTTGGCGCGCTGCTGGTGATCGTCGTGCTGTTCTTCGCGCTCGGAAACGTCCGAGCCGCCCTGATAACTGCGCTCGTCATCCCGCTCAGCTTCCTGTTCGCCGCCAGCGCGATGAACCGGTTCGGGATCAGCGCCAATTTGCTCAGCCTGGGGGCCCTTGATTTCGGACTGATCGTCGACGGCGCCGTGGTGGTGATCGAGAACACTCTGCGTCGGCTGGCGCTGCGCCGCGCGGAGGTCGCCCGCGCCCTGAGCCTGGCCGAACGGTTGGAGGTCGCGGCCGCCGCGGCGCGGGAGATGGCTCGCCCAGCCGCCTTCGGCCAGGCCATCATCCTGCTGGTGTACGCCCCGCTGCTGATGTTCGAAGGCGTCGAAGGCAAGATGTTCGGCCCGATGGCCGGCACCGTGATGTTCGCCCTGCTTGGGGCCTTCGTGCTCAGCTTCACCTTCGTGCCCGCCATGGCGGCGCTGCTCGTGCGCGAACCGCAGGGCTTGCACAAGGAAACGCGGCTCGCCCGCGCCGCTCAGGCCCGCTACCGCCCGCTGATGGAGGCCGCCATAGCGCGGCCGCGGTCCGTGCTGGTGGGCGCCGCCGTGGCGCTCTTGGCCGGGGTCCTGGCCTTCGCCACCCTGGGCCGCGAATTTGTGCCTCAACTCGATGAGGGGGACCTGCTCGTCCAGGCCATACGCCTGCCGTCCACGTCGCTCGAACAAAGCCAGGCCATGCAGTTCCAGGTCGAGCGCGCCCTCCTGGAGGCGCCCGAGGTGGCGCACGTCTTCACACGCACGGGTACGGCGGAGGTCGCCTCTGATCCGATGCCGCCCTCGATTTCGGACACCTTCGTGATCCTCAAAGACAGGAGCTTATGGCCCGACCCGCGCCTGCCGAAGGCCGAGCTCATTGCGCGCCTGGAAGACAGGCTCTCAGGCCAGATCGGCCAGAACTTCGAATTCACACAGCCGATCGAGATGCGGTTCAATGAGCTCATCGCCGGCGTGCGTTCCGACGTGGCGGTGATGGTCTATGGCGACTCCTTCGAGGCGATGGACCGGACCGCACAGCAGGTGGCGGCGATCCTGGGGCAGATCGACGGGGCTGCCGACATCCGTGTGGAGCAGGTGTCCGGTCAGCCGACGCTGACGGCCAGCGTCGATCGGACGGCTGCCGCGTCGCTCGGTATCCACGCCTCCGACGCCGCCGAGGCCCTGGCCATCGCCTTCGCCGGCCGCTCTGCCGGCCAGGTCTACGAAGGCGACCGCCGCTTCGACGTGGTCGTCCGACTCGATGACGCCCTCCGCGACGATCCGCTGGTCATGATGCAACTGCCGGTGATGCCGGAAGAGGCGGAGGCGGGCGCGCCGACGACGCCCCTTTCCTCGGTGGCCCGGTTCGACGCGGCCGAAGGGCCGAACCAGATCAGCCGCTCCAACGGCAAGCGGCGGATGATCGTCCAAGTCAACGTACGGGGCCGGGATCTGGGCGGGTTTGTGACCGAAGCCCGGGCCCGGGTGGCCGCCGGCGTCCATCCGCCGCCCGGCGGATGGATCGCGTGGGGCGGACAGTTCGAGAACCTGGAGCGGGCGTCGCGTCGCCTCGCCCTGATCGTTCCGGCCGTCTTCCTGACCATCGCCGTGTTGCTCGTCCTGGCCTTGCGCTCGTGGAAGGACGCCCTGCTCGTCTTCGCCGGCGTCCCGCTGGCCATGGTCGGCGGCGCCCTGGCGCTGGCGTTGCGCGGCATGCCGCTCTCCATCACCGCCGCGGTAGGCTTCATCGCGGTTTCGGGGGTGGCCACCCTGAACGGGCTGGTGCTGATGCAGGCCATACGCGGCCGGCTGCGGGAGGGTCTGGCGCCATCGCGCGCGGCGCTCGAGGGCGCGGTGGCCCGGCTGCGGGCCGTCTTGACGACGGCGCTGGTCGCTATCCTCGGCTTCGTGCCGATGGCGTTCGCCTATGGTCCGGGCTCTGAGGTCCAGAAGCCTTTGGCCACGGTCGTCATCGGCGGGCTGACGACAGCCACTGCGCTGACCCTGATCGTACTTCCAGTCCTGTCGTCCCTCTGGCTAAGAGCCGAAGCGCCTGTGGCCGCCGGCCTGGGGCAGAAGGCCTGAGCCGTCCTCGATGACGGGGCGGCGAATATCGCCGCCCCGTGCACGCACCCTTGCACACGCCCTCCATTCCGCGCACGACTCCGGCCCAATCACACGCGCCCTCGGGAGGAGCCGACCATGAAGACCCGCATCACTGAACTGCTTGGGATCGAGCATCCGATCGTCCAGGGCGGCATGCACTATGTGGGCTTCGCCGAGATGGCGGCGGCGGTGTCGAATGCGGGGGGCCTGGGCGTCATCACCGGCCTGACCCAGGGGACGCCGGAGAAGCTGTCGGCCGAGATCGAGCGGTGCCGGGGGATGACCGACAAGCCGTTCGGGGTGAACCTGACCTTCCTGCCCTCGGTGACGCCGCCCGACTATCCGGGCTTCGTCGAGGCCATCGTCAAGTCGGGCGTCAAGGTCGTCGAGACGGCGGGCAACAACCCGCAGAAGTACCTGCCGGCCCTGAAGGAGGCGGGCATCAAGGTGATCCACAAGTGCACGGCGGTCCGCCACGCGCTGAAGGCCCAGTCCATCGGCTGCGACGCGGTCAGCGTCGACGGCTTCGAATGCGGCGGCCATCCGGGCGAGGACGACGTGCCGAACTTCATCCTGCTGCCCCGGGCGGCCGAGGAGCTGGAGATCCCCTTCCTGGCCTCGGGCGGCATGGCCGACGGCCGCTCGCTGGCGGCCGCGCTCTGCCTAGGCGCCGACGGGATGAACATGGGCACCCGCTTCATCGCCACCCAGGAAGCCCCCGTGCACCCCAATGTGAAGCAGGCCCTGGTGGAGGCCAGCGAGCTCGACACCCGCCTGATCATGCGGCCCCTGCGCAACACCGAGCGGGTGTTGAACAACGCCGGGGTGGAGCGCCTGCTGGCCAAGGAGAAGGAGCTGGGCGACGCCATCACCTTCGCCGACATCGCCCCGGAAGTGGCCGGCGTCTATCCGGCCATCATGCGCGACGGCGACATGGACGCCGGCGGCTGGTCCTGCGGCATGGTCGCGGGCCTGATCCACGACATCCCGACCGTGAAGGACCTGATCGACAAGATCATGGCCGATGCGGAAGCCATCCTGCGCCGGCGCGTGGGCCAGTTCGAACTGGCCTAGCATTCATTTCCATCGTCACCCTGGGCCTGTCCCGAGGGTGACGCAGTGTGACGAGCCCAAAGCCCCTCCCCCCTGCGGGGAGGGGTTGGGGTGGGGGTGTCCGCGCAGGCTTAGCCAGGTTGCGCACCCCGCGCGCGGAACCTCCGCCGGCCTCTCCCGTGCAGCACCCCCACCCCCGGCCCCTCCCCGCAAGGTGGAGGGGGGAGGGCGGCGGCGCACCCCGACGGATTCCCTTTCCGGCGGCGGGGCCGTGAAATCTGGGTGACATCCCGCGGCGCCGCGCGCTCCGCTGCGGCGCGGGAAGTTTCGGATTACGTTGATCTATCTATGGTGGCGCTTCGATCCATAGATTTCGCCTCTGCCATCCATCAAGTCTTTCGTTTTGCCAGCGGCTTGGCCGTGGGTCCAAGCTCGCCGCCAGATCGCGACGACAGGCCGCGACCACAGGAGGACGAGATGGACGACGCGACCCCAAGAGATCCCCTCAGCGACCCGCGCAAGGAGCCCGCGGCCCTGCGCGCCCTGCTCGGCCGCACCAACCGCGACTGGTGGCCCAACCAGCTGTCGCTGGAAATCCTCCACCAGCACGGCCTGCACGGCGACCCGATGGGCGACGGCTTCGACTATCCGAAGGCGTTCCAGAAGCTGGACTACGCCGCGCTCAAGGCCGACCTGACCAAGGTGATGACCGACAGCCAGCCCTGGTGGCCGGCCGACTACGGCCATTACGGCCCCTTCTTCATCCGCATGGCCTGGCACAGCGCCGGCACCTACCGCACGGGCGATGGCCGCGGCGGCGCCAATAGCGGCAACCAGCGCTTCGCCCCGCTGAACTCCTGGCCGGACAACGCCAATCTGGACAAGGCCCGGCGCCTGCTGTGGCCGATCAAGAAGAAGTACGGCGCCCAGATCTCCTGGGCCGACCTGATGATCCTGGCCGGCAATGTGGCCATCGAGAGCATGGGCGGCCCGGTCTTCGGCTTCGGCGGCGGCCGGCGCGACATCTTCGAGCCCGAGAAGGACATCTACTGGGGCACTGAGGAGCAGTGGGTCGGCCAGGAAGGCAATCTGACCCGCATCGACGAGGAGTCCGGCCGGGCGCTGGAGAATCCGCTGGCGGCCATCCAGATGGGCCTGATCTACGTCAATCCGGAAGGCCCGGGCGGCGTGCCCGACCCGCTGAAGTCGGCGCGCGACATCCGCATCACCTTCGCCCGCATGGGCATGAACGACGAGGAGACCGTCGCCCTGACCGCCGGCGGCCACACCTTCGGCAAGTGCCACGGGGCGGGCGACGCCTCCAAGGTGGGCGCCGAGCCCGAGGGCGCCGACATCGCCCAGCAGGGCCTGGGCTGGACCTCCAGCCACGAGAGCGGCATGGGCGACCACACCATCACCAGCGGTCTGGAAGGCGCCTGGACGCCCACCCCGATCCGGTGGACGAACAACTACTTCCGCATGCTGTTCGAGTACGACTACGAGCTGGTCAAGAGCCCGGCCGGCGCGTGGCAGTGGCAGCCCAAGAACCAGAAGCCGGAAGACATGGCGCCGGGCGCGCACAGCCCCGACAAGCGCCTGCCGACCATGATGACCACGGCCGACATGGCCTTCAAGATGGACCCGGACTACCGGAAGATCTCGGAGCGGTTCTACAAGAACCCCGACCAGTTCGCCGACGCCTTCGCCCGGGCCTGGTTCAAGCTGTGCCACCGCGACATGGGGCCGAAGTCCCGCTACTACGGGCCCGAGGTGCCGGCCGAGGACCTGATCTGGCAGGACCCGATCCCGGCGGCCGACTATCCGACCATCGAGGCCGGCGACATCGAGACGCTGAAGTCGATGATCCTGGACTCCGGCCTGTCGGTGGCCCAGCTCGTCTCCACCGCCTGGGCCTCGGCCTCGACCTACCGCGGGTCCGACCACCGGGGCGGCGCCAATGGGGCGCGCATCCGCCTGGAGCCGCAGAAGAACTGGAAGGTCAACGAGCCGGAGAAGCTCGCCCGCGTCCTCTCGGCGCTCGAGAAGATCAAGGCCGATTTCGACGGCCAGGCCTTCGGCGGCAAGAAGGTCTCCATGGCCGACCTGATCGTGCTGGCCGGCAATGTCGGGGTGGAGAAGGCGGCCAAGGACGCCGGCCACAACATCACCGTGCCCTTCAGCCCCGGCCGCACGGACGCGAGCGCCGAACAGACCGACGTCGAGAGCTTCGAGGTGCTGGAGCCCAAGGCCGACGGCTTCCGCAACTATCTCTCGGTGCGCTTCAGCGTGCCGACAGAGGAACTGCTGGTCGACCGGGCCCAGCTGCTCGGCCTCTCGGCGCCGGAGATGACCGTGCTGGTGGGCGGCCTGCGGGTGCTGGGCGCCAACCACGGCGGCCAGAAACACGGCGTCTTCACCGACCGCCCGGGGCAGCTGACCAACGACTTCTTCGTCAACCTGCTCGACATGGGCACGGCGTGGAAGCAGGTCGACGACCGTGGCGACGAGGTCTTCGTCGGGACCGACCGGGCGAGCGACAAGGAGATGTGGACCGCCACCCGCACCGCCCTCGCCTTCGGCTCCAACTCGCAGCTGCGGGCGATCTCGGAGGGCTACGCCGCCGACGACGCCAGGGAGAAGTTCGTGAACGACTTCGTCGCGGCCTGGCCAAAGGAGATGAACGACGACCGCATCGACCTGAAGCGGGCGTCGTAGAGCGCTCGGGAGGAAACCGGGAGTCTCGGGAGGGGACACGAAATGCCGGCCCCTCTTTCATGGCGCCCGGCCCGCATCGCCGCACCCCCGTGCGCGGGACGCGGCCGCGCGCTATCTAGGCGGCCATGTTGCGGATTTCCGAACTCAAGCTGCCCCTGGACCATGCGCCCGGCGACCTGCCCGCCGCCATCGCCACGCGGCTGGGCCTGCGCGAAGCCGAGCTTCTGTCCTGGTCGGTGTGGAAGCGCGCGCACGACGCACGCAAGAAGTCCGCCATCCTGAAGGTCTATATCGTCGATGT
>CAYQPL010000043.1:0-264 GCA_964419395.1 uncultured Phenylobacterium sp.
CGTTGGTGGACTACACCGCCCGGGTGCTGGGCCAGGTGATGAACGCGTAAGGATAGACAATGACCGACGATCATACGCCGGCCGAGACCGAGGCCGTGGCCGAGGCCGCCCTCCACGACATCGAGGCGCTGCGCGCGGAGAACGCCTCGCTGAAGGAACAGGTGCTCCGCTTCGCCGCCGAGGCCGAGAACACCAAGCGTCGAGCCGAGCGCGAGGCCAACGACGCGCGCGCCTACGCCATCCAGAAGTTCGCGCGCGATCTGC
>CAYQPL010000043.1:274-4290 GCA_964419395.1 uncultured Phenylobacterium sp.
ACAAGCCGGAGACGACTGGCACGCTATCAGGTACAACCTGTCGCGGGCCACCGCCGCGGCGCCGACGACGTCTGAGGACCCGGCGGTGAAGAATTTCGTGCTGGGCGTCGAGATGACCGAGAAGGCGCTGCAGCAGGCCTTCGAGAGCAACGGCCTGAAGAAGATCGACCCCGCCAAGGGCGAGAAGTTCGATCCCCACAAGCACCAGGCCATGATGGAGCAGCCGGCCGAGGACGTGGCCGCCGGCGGCGTCATCCAGGTGCTGCAGACCGGCTACGAACTCTTCGGCCGCATCGTGCGCCCGGCCATGGTGGTGGTCGCCGCCAAGGGCTCGGGCGGCGAGCCGCCGGCCGGCGAGAGCGCCGGCGGCGCCAATCCCTATGCGGCCGACGGAAACGAGGACGCCGGCGGCTCGGTCGACACCAAGGCCTGAGCCGACGAACCGCCGCGCGGCGGGGCCGCAAGGTCCCGCCGGGGGCTTTCGCAGGCGCGGCAAATGATTAAAGTCCCAAGTCCCCTCCATCCGGGGGGCGCCTGCGAATCACACCGCCGGCGCACGGAGGTTCGGACCGCATCATGAAGCTTACGATCGAACGGGCGGCGCTGTTGAAGGCGCTGGGTCATGTGCAGAGCGCCGTGGAGCGCCGCAACACCATCCCGATCCTGTCCAATGTGCTGCTCTCGGCCGAGCGGGACCGGCTGACCTTCTCGGCCACCGATCTCGACCTCGAGATCATCGACGAGGCCCTGGCCCAGGTGGACCAGCCGGGCCAGATCACCGCGCCGGCCCACACCCTCTACGAGATCGTCCGCAAGCTGCCGGAAGGCGCCGACGTCTCCCTGAGCTTCACCGGCGAGGATCCGCGCCTGACGGTCCAGGCGGGGCGGTCGCGCTTCAACCTGCCGGTGCTGCCGGCCGGCGACTTCCCCGTGATGTCCGCCGACGGCCTGTCGGGCCGCATCGGGGTGGACGTCAACGAACTGATCCGCCTGATCGACAAGACCCGCTTCGCCATCTCCACCGAGGAGACGCGCTACTATCTGAACGGCCTCTACGTCCATGTGGTCAACGAGGGCGGCGTCGCCAAGCTGCGCGCCGTGGCCACCGACGGGCACCGCCTGGCGCTGGCCGAAATGCCGGCACCCGAGGGCGCGGCCGGCGTCCCCGGCGTCATCGTGCCGCGCAAGACGGTGGGCGAGGCGCGCCGGTTGCTGGACGATGCGGGCGAACAGATCGACCTGCAGGTCTCGGCCCAGAAGGTGCGCTTCGAACTGGGCGGCGCGGCCCTGACCTCCAAGGTCATCGACGGCTCCTTCCCCGACTACGGCCGCGTGATCCCGAAGGACAACGACCGCATCCTGCGCATCGACAACAAGCTGTTCGCCAAGGCTGTCGACCGTGTGGCGACCATCTCGGCCGAGAAGAGCCGGTCGGTCCGCATGGCCATCGAGCCGGGGCGGATCGTGCTGACCGTGCGCAACATGGAGGCCGGGCAGGCGGTGGAGGAGAGCGAGGCCGACTACGCCGGCGAATCCTTCGAGCTGTCGTTCAACGCCCGCTACCTGCTGGACGTCACCGACCAGATCAGCGGCGAGGAGGCGGAGTTCCGCTTCGGCGGCCCGAACGATCCGGCCCTGGTGCTCGATCCCGGCGACGCCGACGTCCAGTACGTGCTGATGCCGCTGCGGGGCTGAACCCGCACGGCGTCTCTCGCTTCATCGATTGTTATGATGTCGGCCGCCGCGGCGGCTGGCCCGCGCCCGGAACGCGGGCGAGAGGCGCATGGCGAGGCCTTGCCCGCGCCCCAGGCGCGATGACGCCACATGGCCCGATCCTCGCCCCGTCGTCAAGGGGGACATAAAGATATCCTTATGCGGCGGGCTTCGCGCCGCGCCGGGAAACCCGCTATGAGCCTTGCGTGACCCGCGCCGCCCTCACACGCCTGGCCCTGACCGACTTCCGTTCCTACGAACGGGCGGAGCTGCCCCTCGACGGGCGAGCGGTCTACCTCTTCGGGCCCAATGGGGCGGGCAAGACCAACCTCCTGGAGGCCGTCTCCCTGCTGACCGCCGGTCGAGGCCTGCGCGGTTCGGCGATCGCCGAACTCGGACGGCGCCTGCCGGGCGAGGCCCGCGGCCGCGCCTGGGCCGTGGCCGCCGAGGTCCGGCGGGGTGAGGAGCCCCTTCGGGTCGGGACGGGCGGCGAGCAGGCCGGCGCGGCGCGGCGCACCGTGCGGCTGGATGGCGAGACGGTCCCGCCCGGCCGCCTGGCCGAGGTGCAGCGGCAGGTCTGGCTGACGCCCGCCCAGGACCGTCTCTTCCTCGAAGGCGCGTCGGAGCGGCGACGCTTCTTCGACCGTCTTGTCTACGCCGCCCGGCCCGGCCACGCCGCCCAGGCCTCGGCCTATGAGAAGGCCCAGCGCGAACGCATGCGCCTGCTGACCGACGGCCCCGACGACGGCGCCTGGCTGACCGCCCTGGAGGCCCGCATGGGCGAGGCGGGCGCCCAGATGGCGCAGGCCCGCGCCGCGACGCTGGACGACCTGCAGGCCGAGATCGGCGAGCGGGGCGACCGCCCCTTTCCCCAGGCGCGGCTGGCCCTGACCGGCGAGTGGGAGCAGATGGCCGCCGAAGGCGTCGCAGCCGAAGAGATCGCGGCGCGCCTCGTGCGCGCCCTGGCCTCTGTGCGCGAGCGCGACGCCGCCGCGGGCCGGGCCCTGACCGGCCCCCACCGCGGCGATCTGGCGGTCGTCCACGCCGAGAAGGACCGCCCGGCGGCCGAATGCTCCACCGGCGAGCAGAAAGCCCTGATTCTGAACCTCGTCCTGGCCCAGGCGGCGAGACTTTCGCGTGCAGAATCAGCGCCAAACCCTATATTGTTACTGGATGAAGTCGCAGCGCATCTGGACCGCCGCCGGCGGGGGGCGCTGTTCGACGAAATCGAGGCGCTCGGTCTGCAAGCCTTCCTGACCGGAACCGACGAGCACCTGTTCGAAGATCTTCGCGGCCGAGCCCAGGGCGTCCGGGTGGACGCTACCGGCCTGGCCCCATTGGACGCGTAAGAAGACCCGCATGACCGACGAGACCCAAGGCGACCCGCAAGGCGCTGACGAGACGCCGAAGAGCAACGGACAGGCCGAGTACGGCGCCGAGTCCATCAAGGTGCTCAAGGGCCTGGACGCGGTCCGCAAGCGGCCGGGCATGTATATCGGCGACACCGACGACGGCTCGGGCCTGCACCACATGGTCTATGAGGTGGTCGACAACGCCATCGACGAGACCCTGGCCGGCTACGCCAGCCGCGTGGAGGTGATCCTCAACGGCGACGGCTCTGTCACCGTCACCGACGACGGCCGCGGCATCCCCGTCGACATGCACGAGGGCGAGGGCGTCTCGGCCGCCGAGGTCATCATGACCCAGCTGCACGCCGGCGGGAAATTCGACCAGAACAGCTACAAGGTCTCCGGCGGCCTGCACGGCGTGGGCGTCTCGGTCGTCAACGCGTTGTCCGACTGGCTGAAGCTGAAGATCTACCGCAACGGCAAGCGCCACGAGATGGAGTTCCGCCGCGGCGACGCGGTCTCGCCGCTGGAGATGACCGGCGACGCGCCGCTGCGCGACAACGGCGAGCCTCTGTCCGGCACCGAGGTCACCTTCATGCCCTCGACCGAGACCTTCGCCTTCATCGAGTTCGACCGGAAGACGCTGGAGCACCGCCTGCGCGAGCTCGCCTTCCTGAACTCCGGGGTGACCATCTGGCTGAAGGACCACCGCGACGCCGAGCCCTTCGAGGAGGTGATGTCCTACGAGGGCGGCATCGAGGCGTTCGTCCGCCACCTGGACAAGGCCAAGACCCCGCTGATCAAGGACCCCATCGTGATCCGCGGCCGCCGCGACACGGTGGAGGTGGACCTGTCGCTGTGGTGGAACGACGGCTTCCACGAGACCGTCCTCTGATTCACCAACAACATCCCGCAGCAGAACGGCGGCACCCACCTGGCCGCCTTCCGCACGGC